>CAYYGV010000017.1:0-45160 GCA_964471615.1 uncultured Opitutaceae bacterium | reverse complement strand
TCGCCAGCGGCGCCGGCAACTCCCCCGTCGGCACGTTCCGCATCGACGCCAGCAGTCTCTCCGTCTCCCCGGTCGCCCTCAATCTCCGTACCGGCGAGCGCCAGCAGCTCACCTTCACCGTCCCGAACGCGGCGCCTCCGGGCGGCCTCCTCCTCGATGTCACGACCGACGTCCCCGAGAGCGTGATCATGCCCGAGGTTCTCGTCCCACAGGGCCAGAACTCCGTCACGGTCACTGTCGAGGGCGGCAAGCCCGGCACCGGCAGCCTTTTCCTCAAGGGCTACGGCGCCGGCGAGGTCAACGTGCCCGTCACGGTCATCGCCAAGTAACCAGCCCCGCTTCCTTTCAGCCGCGTCCCACCCGGGACGCGGCTTTTTAATTCCCAAGGTCCAGGGTCACGACCACCGGACGGTGGTCGCTCGCCTCGCGGACTCCCGCCCCGTCGTGGATTCGCGCCGCACCGTCCCGCACCGCCGGGCGCAGCCCGGGCGACACCAGCACGTGGTCCACATGGCTGTAGGTTTCCTCCTTCGCCCAGCAGTGGGTCCAGGTTTCCCCGCGCGTGTCCGCCGCAGGCAGGCACGCGGCGACCTCCGTGGCACCGCGCCGAATCAGGCGCCGCAACGGCTTGCTCGCGCGGCTGTCGTTGCAGTCGCCCAAGATCAGGTAGCGCGCCGTCGCCGGGTCGGGAAAACGCGCCAGCACCCGATCCCGGATCGCCGCGGCCTCCCGCGCCCGCCGCTGCGCCGACTGCGGGTCGTCGGGAAAATCCGTGAACCGGCTCTTCAGGTGCACCGCAAAGATCGTCACGTCCACGCCGCCCACCGTCACCGTCAGCTCCAGCAGCCCGCGTTTCACCGGCGCCCGCCCACCCCGGTACGAAAGCGTCAGGTCGCGATGCGGCACGACGCCCCGCAGCGGGAGCCGCGAGAGCACCGCCACCTTGCGGTCGGCGTCGGCAGCCTCCAGCACGCAGCTCTCCGGATAGTCGAGGCCCTCCGCGCGCAGGTCGCGACGGAGCTCCTCGAGATAGGGCGCGCCCCCAATTTCCTGCAGGACCAGCACGTCGGCCCGCAGCGCGCGGATCACCTGCCGCAGCGCGTGTTTCTCGGCCTCGGGCTTGGGATAGTCCTGCCGGTAGCCCTCGTCGGTCATGCGGTTGGCCGGGCCGTAGTTCTCGACGTTGTAAGTCGCGACCACGAGCATGGCCGCCGTCAGGCGGACCGCCAGCAGGCCCGCCATCAGCATCGCACCCAGTCGCCAGGAGCTTCCGCCCGCCATCATGGGCCGCGCCGGGGGCGCGGCAGTCGGGAGTCAGGCCGCCTTCGCCGTCAGCGCCCGCTCCCGCTCCACGATCGTCGGATGGGAATAGAAGAACGCGCTGTACCAGGGATGCGGTGTGAGGTTGGAGAGGTTTTTCTGCGCCAGCTTGTGCAGCGCCCCGAGCATGGAGACCGGCCCGCCCATCGCGTCGCGCGCGAAGGCATCGGCCTCGTATTCGTGGCGGCGCGAGAAGAAATTCGTCACCGGCGAGAACCAGAAGGTCACCAGCCCGCTCAGCAGGCCGAACAGCAGGAACGCCGGGGCGAGCTCGCCGGCCGGGAAGCCGAACGCGAGGTTGAACCACGGTTGCCCCGCCAGCCACGCCACCAGCCCGAAGCCCGCGAGGAGCATGACGGCGGACACGGCGATCATCTTCGGGATGTGACCCCGGCGGTAGTGCCCGATCTCGTGCGCCAGCACGGCCTCCAGCTCCTCGGCGGTGAGCTGGTTGACCAGCGTGTCGAACAGCACGATGCGGCGGAACCGGCCGAAGCCGGTGAAGAACGCGTTCGAGTGCGCGGAGCGCTTGCTGCCGTCCATCACCTCGATCGTCTGCGCGCGGAAGCCGGTCCGGTCGCCCAGCGCCAGGAGCCGCGTCCGCAGTTCGCCCTCCGGCAGCGGCGTGAGCTTGTTGAACAGCGGGAGGATCAGCTTCGGGTAAAGCACGAGCATCAGCAGCTGGAATCCGAACACGAGCGCGAAGCCCCACAGCCACCACGTCGGCCCGACCCAGTGCACCAGCGAGAGCAGCGCCCAGAGCAGCGGATAGCCGATCGCGAAGGTCAGCAGCACGCCCTTGAGCTTGTCCGTCACCCACAGGCGCGGCGTGCTCTGGTTGAACCCGAAGCGGGCCTCGATCCGGAACTGCTCCCACCAGTCGAAGGGCAGGCCCGGGACGGACAGGAGCACGCCGGCGATCAGGATGAACAGCGTCCGGCTCCACACCGCGGTCGGCCCGCCCCACGCCACCACCGCCGAGTACAGCCACGGGAGCACGCCGCCAAAGACGACGAGGGCCAGCACCAGCGTGTCGAACACCTCGCGCAGCACCCCGAAGCGGGAGCGCTCCAGCGTGTAGGCCACCGATTTCTGATAGGTGGCGTCGTCCATGATCGCGGCCACGGCCGGCGGGGGCGAGGAGGCGTGACGCCGCACCTCGGCGCGGTTCAGGGCGGCCAGGACCAGTTCACCGGCCAGGTGCAGCCCGAGCAGCACGGCGGTCGCGATCAGGACAAGACTCATGCGGCCAATCCACCGGTTTCCCGTGGCGCCGCGAGCCCAAAGATGGTCGCAGCCGCGGGCCCGGCGCGCGATTGTTTGTTTGAAATGCCTGCCGGCGCGGGCATGGTACCCGCCGTGGAAGCCAAAGACGCCAAACTCTCCTTCGAGGCCGCCCTCGGGAAACTCGAGTCCATCGTGGAATCGATGGAATCGGGCGATGTACCGCTCGCCGACCTGCTCGCCAAGTTCGAGGAGGGCAACCGCTTGCTCAAGGTCTGCGAGGCCCGCCTGAAGGACGCCGAGCTCAAGATCGAGCAGCTCAAGAAGGCCAAGGACGGCGCCGCTTTCACCAAGTTCGAAGCCAGCCGCGAAAGCTGAGCGCCCTGCCGATGAACGAACCGACTGCTTCCCAGCCGCGCATTCTCGACGCCATCCGGGGCCCCGCCGACGTCAAGGCCCTCGCCCCCGCCCAGCTGCCCGTCCTGGCCCAGGAAATCCGGGACGAGCTGATCTCCGTCACCGCCCGGAACGGCGGCCACATCGGACCCAACCTGGGCGTCGTCGAGCTCACCATCGCGCTCCACCGCGTCTTCACCACGCCCGAGGACCAGTTCGTCTTCGACGTCGCCCACCAGGGCTACGTCCACAAGCTCCTCACCGGGCGCGGCGGCGAGTTCTTCCGCAAGCTCCGCCAGACCGGCGGCGCCAGCGGCTTCCTCTACCGCGCCGAGAGCCCGCACGACGCCTTCGGCGCCGGCCACGCCGGCACCGCCCTCTCCGCCGCGCTCGGCATGGCCACCGGCCGCGACCTCCGCGGCTCCCACGAGCATGTCGTCGCCATCTGCGGCGACGCCGCCTTCACCTGCGGCATCACGCTCGAGGCCCTCAACAACGTCGTCAGCTCCACCAAGCGCCTCATCGTCATCCTCAACGACAACGAGTGGTCCATCGCCAAGAATGTCGGGGCCATCGCGCGCTACCTCAACCGGATCAGCACCAACCCGACCTACAACAAGCTCCACCACAACGTGGAGGCGTTCTTCACCAGCTTTCCCACCGGCGCGGAGATGAACCGCGTCTACCACAAGTGGAAGCGCGAGACGAAGGACTTCTTCGTCGAGTCCTCCCTGTTCGAGAAATTCGGCCTGCGCTACCTCGGCCCGGTCGACGGCCACAACCTCGACGCCCTGGTCAAGAACCTCGAGTTCGCCAAGCACTGCGACGTCCCCGTCCTCATCCACGTCCTGACCAAGAAGGGCAAGGGCCTCGAGGTCGCCCTCAACTCCCCCGAGAAATTCCACGGCGCCAGCCCCTTCGACCCGGCCACCGGCGAGAACAAGAAGCCCGCCCCCGGCACGCCGCCCAATTACCAGGATGTCTTCGGCCAGGCGCTCGTCCGCTTCGCCCGCGCCGACCAGCGCATCGTCGGCATCACCGGCGCCATGCCCAGCGGCACCGGCCTCTCCCACCTCGCCACCGCGCTGCCCGGCCAGTTCTTCGACGTCGGCATCGCCGAGGAGCACGCCGTCCTCTTCGCCGCCGGCCTCGCCACGAAGGGCCTCAAGCCCGTCTGCGCGATCTACTCGACCTTTCTCCAGCGCGCCTACGACCAGATCATCCACGATGTCGCGCTCCAGAACCTGCCCGTCACGTTCTGCCTCGACCGCGCCGGCCTGTCCGCCAACGACGGCCCGACCCACCACGGGCTCTTCGACCTCGCGTATCTCCGCTGCGTGCCCAACGCGACCGTCATGCAGCCCAAGGACGAGGACGAACTCGTCGACATGCTGCACACCGGCCTCCAGCTCGCCGGCCCGTCCTTCGTGCGCTACCCGCGCGGCCCCGGCACCGGCGCCCGCCTCAAGGACCAGCCCGCCACCCTCCCCGTCGGCCACGCCGAGGTGCTCCGCGAGGGCTCCAACCTCATGCTCTGGGCCCTCGGCCCGATGGTGCCGCTCGCCCTCCAGCTCGCCGACCGCCTCAAGGCCGAGGAGAACCTCTCCGTCGGGGTCGTGAACGCCCGCTTCGTCAAGCCGCTCGACCGCACCCTGCTCCTCAGCCACGCCGCCTGCATCCCGCTGCTCGTGACCCTGGAGGACCACGTCGTCACCGGCGGCTTCGGCAGCGCCGTCCTCGAGGCCCTGCACGAGGCCGACTGCCCCGTGGCCGTCGAGCGCATCGGCTGGCCCGACAAGTTCGTCGAGCACGGCAGCAGCGTTGAGATCCTCCGCGCCGCCTACGGCCTGTCCCCGGACGACATCTACCGCCGAGTCCTCGCCCGCTGGCGCAATCTCAGCACCGAGCAGGTGCATGCGGACGTCTGAGCGCGCACAGCGCGCTTAGACGTCAGGTTACAGGGGACAGGTCGGGAGTAACAGGTCGGTCACCCGCCATCCCCTTCGGCGCCCGCCCTTCGATGTTCGGCGTTCGATGTCCGATGTTCGATGTTCGGTTTGCCTCCCCACCCGTCCTGTCACCTGCGACCTGCGACTTTCGACTTCCAAGCCCATTTCCGCGCGGCGCGCGGAAATGGGCTTGAATTACTCCCTTCAGGGTATCATCTGACAGGCTATCACCTGATAGCCTATGCTCACCGAACGCCAGGAAGAGGTCCTTGATTTCGTCCACGAGTACCAGCGCAACCACGGCGTGCCGCCCTCCACCCGCGAGATCGCGCGCACGTTCCAGTGCAGCCAGCCCACCGCGCTGAAGCACCTGCAGGCGCTCGCCCGCAAGGCGCATGTCGACAAGCTCGCCGACGGCAAGTGGGGTCTCAAGGCCACGCAGGTCCAGGCCCACCTGTTCACCGCCCCCGTCTACGGCGCCATCCCCGCCGGCCTGCCCGCCCAGCAGGAGCAGCAGCCCGAGGAGACGATCGCCATCGACCCCGCCGTCTTCGGCGTCCGCCGCGCGCGCGCCGGCCAGTTCTGGTTCCTCCGCGTCACGGGCGACTCCATGGTCGGCGCCAACATCCTCGACGGCGACCTCGTCGCCCTCGTGCGCCGCGACCCGCGCCCCGGCGAGATCATCGCGGCGCTGGTCGACGAGACCACCACCACCTTGAAGACACTCGTCCGCGAGCGCGGCCGCACCCTGCTGCGCGCCGCGAACCCACGCTACCCCGACCTCACGCCCGCGCGGATCGAGTCGCAGGGCGTGGTGGTCGGGGTGGTGCGGCGGATGTCCGCCTGAAGGCATGAACGCCCGTGCCGCCACCCGCCACCATCGCCGCGCTGCGGTCCCTCGTGGCCGCATGGACGCCCCCGCCCGCCCCCGCCGGGCGGGCCGGCGTGCCCACCGGCGTCCCGGCGGTTGACGCGGCCCTCGGCGGCGGCCTCGCCCCCGGACGCTTCACCGAGCTCGTCGCGGCCGCGCCCAGCTGCGGCGCCGGCCTCGTGCTCGAAGCCCTCCTCGCGCACACGCGCGCCGGCCGGCAGCGTGTCGCCCTCGTCGACGCCGCCGACGGTTTCTCCCCCGCCGATCATCCCGCGGACCATCTCCGCCATCTCGTCTGGGTCCGCGCCCGCTCCCTCGCCGAAGCGCTGCGCTGCGTCGATGTCCTCGTCCGCGACGGCAATTACGCCGTCGTCGTCCTCGACCTCCGCGGCGTCCCCCCGCGCGCGCTGCGCCAGCAGCCGTCCGCCTTCTGGCACCGTCTCCGTCTCGCCGCCGAGCCGCAGCCCGCCGCGGTGCTCGTGCTGAGTCCGGCCCCGGTCGTCCCCGCCGTGCCCGCGCGTCTCGTCCTGTCCGCGCCCGCCGCGCTCGCCGCGCTCCGTCTCCCCCGCCCCGACCGCCGGGCGCACCTCGGGGTCGAACTCGCGCGCGGTGCCGCGCGATCCGAGTCCCGGCTTGCGGGCTGAACCGGCCCCCGCGCCGGTCCGCCGTCGCCCCGCCATGTCCTTCGCCGCGCTCCACGTGCCCCGCTTCGCCCTGCTCGCCGTCCTGCGCGCCGAGCCCGGCCTCGCCGGCCGGCCCGTCGCCCTCGTCGCGGGCGACGGCCGCCGCGCCGTGGTGCTCGAGGCCTCTCCCGCCGCCGCCCGCGCCACCCCGGGACTGGCCGTGCCGCTCGCGGCCGCCCGCTGTCCCGGCCTCGTGATGCGCGAGCGCGATCCCGCCGCCGAGCAGGAGGCGCAGCGCCTGCTCGTCGCAGCGGGGTTCACGCTCTCGCCCCGCGTCGAGTCCACCGCCCCGGGCGACTGCACCGTCGACCTGCAGGGTGCGGATGCGGCCCGCACCACGGCCGCGCTCCACCGCGCCATCCTCGAGCTCCGCGCGCTGGGCCTCCCGCCCGGCGGCGGCCTCGCCGCCACGCCGCTGCTGGCCCGGCTCGCCGCCCGCCACGCGGACCCGGTGCGCGTCGTGGACGACCGCGACGCCTTCCTCCGGCCGCTGCCGCTGGCCCTCGCGGATCCGACCCCCGCGCAGGCCGAGGTCCTCGCCCACTGGGGCGTCCGCACGCTCGGCGAGCTCACCGCCCTGCCCAAGGGCGAGGTCGGCCGCCGGCTCGGGCCCGGCGGCGTGGCCCTCTGGGAGCGCGCGCGCGGCGACTCGCCCCCGGTGCTGCGCCTCACCGTGCCGGCCCAGTCCTTCGCGGCCGCCTGGGTCTACGAGCCGCCCGTCGAGTCGGCCGAGCCCCTGCTCTTCAAGCTGCAGCGCTACGCGGAGCGCGTCGCCCTGGAGCTGCGGGCCGCCGGCCTCGCCGCCGCCGCGCTGGCCCTCACGCTCGAGCTCGAGGACGAGACCGAGTACCGGCGCGAGTTCCGCCTGCCCGAGCCGGGCACCGACGTCGCCGCGTGGCTGCGCGTGCTGCAGTCCCACCTCGACACCGTGCGCCTCGCCGCCCGCGTCGCCGGCGTGCGGCTCGCCGCGACCCCCGCGCGCGCGGCCGTGCGCCAGGACGGCCTGTTCGACACCGGCCTCAGCGACCCGCCCGCCTTCTGGGAAAATCTCGCCCGGCTCGCCGCGCTGGTGGGCGACGACCGCGTCGGCACGCCGGCGCCGGTCGACCGCCACGCCCCGGACGCCTTCCAGCTGGAACGTCCCGCCGTGACCGTCGCGGCGCCCGCGCCGCCGCCGTGCCACGCGCCCCGCGGGGGCGTGCTGCGCCGCTTCCGTCCGGCCTGGGCCGTGCGCGTCGAGTGCGACACGGTCGGACCCGTCGCGCTCGGCGGTCCCGTGCGCGGCCCGCTGCGCGACCGGCGCGGGCCGTGGCACCTGAGCGGGGACTGGTGGCAGCCCGCCGCGTGGGCGGTGGAACAGTGGCATGTGGAACTCGCCGACGGCGGACTGTACCAGCTGAGCCGCAACCACGCCGGCTGGTGGCTCGACGGGGAACTGGACTGACCATGACGTACGTCGAGCTGCACGCCCGGAGCGCCTTCTCCTTCCTGCGCGGCGCCTCGTCGCCCGAGCACCTGCTCGAAGCCGCCGCCCGGTGCGGCCTGCCCGCGCTCGCGCTCTGCGACCGCCAGGGCGTGTACGGCGCGGTGCGCCTGCACGTGGCGGCGCGGGCCGCGGGCGTGCGCGCGCTCGTGGGCTGCGAGCTCGTGATGGAGGACGAGACCGTGCTGCCGGTGCTGGTCGCCACGGCCGGCGGCTACCGCCGGCTCTGCGCCCTGCTGACCACCGCCAACCTGCGCGCGCCCAAGGGCGAGGGTCGCGTCACGTGGGCGGAGCTCGCCGCGGACCCCGCCGGGCTCCTCGCGCTCACCGGCGACGAGGAGGGACCGCTCCGCCGCGCGTGGCGCGAGCGGGGCGCGGGGGCGGCGGCGGAAGCCGGGGACCGGCTGCGCGAGATTTTCGGGGCCGACGGACTCCGCGCGGAGCTGCAGCGCCACCTGCGGCCGGGCGAGGAGGACGAGAACGAGTTTGTCGTCGACTGGGCGCGGGCCCGCGGGGTGCCGCTGCTCGCGACCAACGGCGTGCGCCACGCCACGCCCGCGGCGGCGGCGGTCCTCGACGTCTTCACCTGCCTGCGGCACCACACCACGCTCGACCAGGCGGGCCGGCGGCTGGCGGCCAACCGTGAGGCGCACGTGAAGGACGCGGCCGCGATGACCGCGCTGTTTCCCGACCTGCCCGAGGCGGTGGCGGAGAGCGCGCGGGTCGCGGCCCGGCTCGAGTTCACCCTCGCCGACCTCGGTTACCGTTTTCCCGACTACCCGACGCCGGGCGGCGAACCCCAGGACGCCTTCCTGCGCAAGGTCACCTACTTCGGCGCGCACCAGCGCTACGGCTCGGCCGCGGGCCCGGTGCGGCGCCAGCTGGACCGCGAACTCGCCCTGATCGCGCAGCTCGGGTTCGCCGGATATTTCCTCATGGTGTGGGACCTCTGCGCCTTCGCCCGGGAGCGCGGGATCCTGGTGCAGGGCCGCGGCAGCGCGGCGAACAGCGCGGTCTGCTACGCCCTCGGCATCACCGCGGTCGACCCCATCGCGTCGAAGCTGCTCTTCGAGCGCTTCCTCAGCGAGGGCCGCACCGACTGGCCCGACATCGACCTCGACCTGCCCAGCGGAGAACGGCGCGAGCAAGTCATCCAGGAGGTCTACCGCCGCTACGGCCGCACCGGCGCCGCGATGACCGCCAACGTCATCACCTACCGCGGGCGCAGCACCATGCGCGAGGTCGGCAAGGTCTTCGGGTTCGCCGACGACGTGCTCGACCGCTTCAGCGCGCTGTTCCACCACGGCGACCTGCCGGAGACGATCGAGCTGCGCGCCCAGCTCCAGGCCGCCGGCGTCGGCGGCGACCACCCGCGTTTCGAGCGCCTGCTCGAGACCTGCCGCCTCGTCCGCGGGCTGCCCCGCCACCTCGGCCAGCACAGCGGCGGCATGGTGCTGAGCCACGGCAACCTCGCGCAGTTCGTGCCGCTCGAGAACGCGCAGATGCCCGGGCGCAGCGTGATCCAGTGGGACAAGACCGACTGCGAGGAGCTGGGGATCGTGAAGGTCGACCTGCTCGGCCTCGGCATGATGGCCGCGCTGCAGGACACGCTCGAGATCTGCGCCGCGCGCGGCCAGCCGGTGGACCTCGCGGCGATCCCGAAGGACGATCCCGCCACGTTCGCGGCGATCCAGTCGGCCGACACCGTCGGGCTCTTCCAGATCGAGAGCCGCGCCCAGATGGCGACGCTGCCGCGCATGAAGCCGGCGACGTTCTACGACCTCGCCATCCAGGTCGCCATCATCCGCCCCGGCCCCATCCAGGGCGAGGCGACCAACCCGTACCTCGAGCGCCGCCAGGGCAAGGCGCCGGTCACGTACCTCGACGAGCGTCTGCGGCCCATCCTCGAGCGCACGCTGGGGATCGTGATCTTCCAGGAGCAGATCCTCCGGATCGCGATGGAGCTCGGGGGCTTCACTGCGGCCGAGGCCGACGAGCTGCGCCGCGCCATCGGCTTCACGCGCTCCCGCGACCGCCTGCAGTGCATGGAGGAGAAGCTGGCCGCCGGCCTGCGGCGGAACGGCGTGAACGAGGCGGCCGCCGCCGGCATCCGAAAGTCCCTCGCGTCGTTCGCGCTCTACGGTTTTCCCGAGAGCCACGCGATTTCGTTCGCCCTCATCGCCTACGCCAGCGCCTGGCTGCGCACCCACCGCGCCACGGCCTTCTACGCCGGGCTCATCAACAACCAGCCCATGGGATTCTACTCGGTGGCGAGCCTTGTTCAGGACGCGCGCCGCCACGGCCTGCGCGTCCTGCCGGTCTCCGTGGTCTCCTCCGACGCCGGCTGCACCGTCGTCGACGACCAGACCCTCCGCCTCGGGCTCAAGGCCGTGAAGGGCCTCGCCGCCACGACCGTCAGCCGCCTGCTCGCCGAGCGCGGGCGCCAGGCGTTCGCCTCGGTTGAGGACGTCCTGCGCCGGGTCCCGTGCTCGCCAGGCGAGCGCCGCCAGCTCGCGCTCGCCGGCGCGTTCCAGGGCCTCGCCGAGCACCGCCGCGATGCGCTATGGCGCGTCGAAACCGAGGGACTCGGCGACGAGCTCTTCCGACTCGCCCCGGATCCCGGGCCCGACGCCGAGCTCACCCCGCTGGAGCGCATGACGCATCTCGAGCGGCTGCAGGCCGACTATGCCACGCTCGGCCTCACCGTCGGCCGTCATCCCATGGCTCTCATGCGCCCGCACCTGCCGGGCACCACGCCCGCCGCCGAGCTCGCCCGCTGCCGCCATGGCGCCACCGTGCGGGTCGCCGGCAGCGCCATCACCCGCCAGCGCCCGGGCACGGCGAAGGGATTCTGCTTCATCACGCTCGAGGACGAGACCGGCCACGCCAACGCGATCGTCCGGCCCGCGCTCTTCGAGGAACGCCGCCTCGTCATCAACCTCGAGACCGCGCTCGTGATCACCGGCCGCGTGCAACACGAGTCGGGCGTCATCCACGTCATGGCCGACGAGATCGTAGCGATGCCCGCCGCGGGTTTGCCGGCACAGGAGAGTCACGATTTCCGCTAGCCCGGCGCTTCCTTCCGGCGAGAAATTGGATCCGTCCTCAGCCGCGCACGGAACCCGCAGCGGCGGAGTCCGCCCTATTTCCCGGGGAAAAAGTGACCCGCGGTTCGGAACCAACCCTAGGGCCGAACACCCACGAAATTCGTCCACTGGCGCGGAGGAACAGCGCCCTAGAAAATCCCCCAACCTGCTGCGGCCAAACGTCCGTCCCGGTGCCGGCCGGCGCGTGCTGAGCATTTCCTCGAAAGTGATCTCACCCGCAGATTGCCGTCGAGCCTAGGGACTTCACCCCCCAGCATGGTAATCATTCCGATAGTCACGTCTCCAATTCGCCGCTAAACTCGTGAAAACTCTTCCTTCAACCCCAGCAATCACTCCCGTGAACGCGTCCGACCCCTACAAGGTTCTCATCGTGGACGACCATCCGTCCATCGCCCAACTCCTCTCGGAGTTCGTCAGCCAGCAGCCGGGCTTCATCGTGGTGGGCACCCATCACGACGGCCCCTCGGCCATCCAGGCCTGCGACGAGCAGCGCCCCAACCTGGTCATCCTCGACATGGGCCTGCCCGACAAGAGCGGCGGCCTCGCCGCCCTGTCGGCCATCCGCCGGAATCACCCCGACACGCGGGTCCTCGTGTTCAGCGCATTCAGCACCATGCACGTCGTGCAGGAGGCGATGCGCCTCGGTGCCCACGGCTTCCTTGAGAAGACGGCGCCGCTGCCGGAGCTGCTCGAGGCCCTCAAGCGCGTCCGCCAGGGCTCGACGTATCTCGGCGCCCGAGCGAGCGCCATGCTGCGCGAGGTCGTCAAGAACGGCCTCAACCAGTCGTCGCTCGCCGCGCAGGACCAGACCATTCTCCGCCTGCTCGCCCAGGGTGCCGTGGTGAAGGAGATCGCGACCACGCTCGAGCTGAGCCCGTCGATGATCTACAAGCTGCTCACCCGCCTGCGCGAAAACCTCGGCGCCAAGACCAACGAGGACCTCATCGTCATCGCCATGCAGCGAGGCTGGCTGGAGGTCGACCCGGCGGCGCCCGAGCCGGTCGGCAGTCTCTAAGCGGCGGATTCTGCCATGGCGCCGGTCGCCCACCCGCCGGTTGCGTCCGGCCGCCGACCGCGGCGGCCGCAGGAATTTAGGGGTGGCCCGGCCGCGGCGCGGCCCACAGACTTCCGGCCGTCGCCGTGAACCCCGCTTCCGCAGTCACGCCGGTCGTCGTTTCCGCCGACCACTGTTCTGGGGTCCGCATCGCCGTCACTACCGCCTGCGGGCTGGCCATCGCGGTGGCGCTCGGCGCTCTCGTGGTCCCGGGATCGAGCCTCACCGGCTCGGGGGCCTCGGGCGACTCGATCGCCATGGCGCCGAGCACGTTTGCCCTGCTCGTGACCCTCGCCGCCGCCGCGCTGGTCTGGGTGCGTCGCGGACAAGACCTGATGGTCGCGCGCGCCTGCCGGGCCGTCATGCTCACCGCCGCCCTGATCGCGGCCGCCCTCGCCGCCCGCAATTGCCGGCTCGATCCGACCGTCTGGCATGGCACGCGGGCCTGGCTGGACGCCTCGGCGCCGGCTTCGGCCGTCGTGAGTCCGCTCGCACCGCTGACCGGCGTGGTGATCACCCTCACGGGCTTTCTCCTCGCGGGTCTCACCCTAGCCCCGGCCCGACGCGCGCCGCTGGAGACCACTGGTCGCACCCTCGCGGGTCTCTTGGTCATGACAGGCGCAATCAGCGTCGTCGGCCGCGCGGCCGGCGTGCCGTGGCTGCTCGCCGACCCGCGCTTCAACGTCGCGCCGCTCACCGCGCTGGCCCTCACCTTCCTCAGCCTGGCCGCGGCGCTCGGCTACGGCCTGCGATCGTGGCTGCACCGCGCGCTGCTCGACCTGCCGATGCAGGCCGAGCCCGCGGAACTCGAGCGCGACCGTCCCCTGCGGCGGGCCGCGGACCTCGGGATCGTCCTCGCGGCGGCGGCGCTCCTCGCGATCTCCTATTTCTACCTCTCCCTTCACACCCGGCAGCGCCGGACCGCGGTCGCGGAGGAGCTGGCGAGCACAGCCGAGCTCCGCGCGACGCAGTTCAAGACGTGGCAGCTCGAGCGGTTGTCCGACCTCCGCGCCTTCACGCGCACCCCGCATCTGGCGGAGGCCCTGGCCCATCCCGAAGACCCCGCGCGCCTCGGCTATTTCCGCGCCTATTTCGCGGACATCGTCGGCAACCACCGCTTCCACCGGCTGGTGTTCTACGACGTAAACTTCGCTCCGAGCCTGGTGATCCCGGAGGCGCCGGTGCGACCGCTGGCCGCGGAGGTGCAGCGCATGGTGGCCAAGAGCCACGAGGCACGCGTAAGCCGCGAGCTGCGGCAGCGCACCGAGGAACTGGAGCTCGACCTGTTCACGCCGGTCCGGTCCGACCAGGACCAGTTCTGCGGCGCCATCCGGCTCAGTCTTGACCTCCGGGCGTCCATTTTCCCGCAGGTCGCGCGGTGGCCCGCCCCGTCGGACACCGCGGAGGTGCTGCTGCTGGCCGCCAAGGACGGGAAGGTCGCGTATCTCAGCCACCGGCGCTTCGACGCGGGCGAGGCCCCGGGCGCGGGCGACGCGGTCGCCGAGCGCGCGGTGCGGGACCAGCCGTTCGACCTCATCGAGGGACTCGACTACCGCCGCGTGCCGGTGCTGGCGGTGGCGCGGCCGATTCCCGGCACGGAGTGGGTGCTGCTCGCCAAGATGGATCGGCGGGAGGCCTTCGCCTCGATCATCGGCGAGCAGCGGGAGTTCTTCCTGGGCTTCGGCCTCGTCGTCGTCCTGGCCGGCTTCGGCCTCGGCTACCTCTGGCGCGACCGCCAGCGCGCGCTCGCGCGCCGCCAGGTCCAGGCCGAGCAGGAACGCCGCTCGGCGGTGGAGCGGCTGGGCATGGTCCTCAAGCAGGCGAACGACATCGTGCTGCTCGTCGACGCCGACCTCCGCATCGTCGAGGCCAACAACCGCGCCGCCGAGGTGTACGGCTATACGATCGACGAGCTCCGACAGATGTCGATCAACGGTCTCCGGAGTCCCGAGCACCAGGCCGTCGCCCCCGATTTCGCCACCGTCCACGAGGCGGCCGGGCACACGTTCGAGACCGTCAGCCGGCGCAAGGACGGCACCCATTTCCCGGTCGAGGTGAGTTCCCGCTCGGTGACGGTCAACGACCAGCCGCACCTGCTCTCGGTCGTCCGCGACATTTCGCAGCGCAAGCGGCACGAGGCGGAGATCGAGCGCCTGAACGGCATGTACCTCGCCCTGACGCGCATCGGCCAGGCGATCATCCACGCGCGCAGCGAGCACGAGCTCTTCCAGCAGGTCTGCCGGGCGCTGGTGGACCACAGCCGGTTCAAGATCGCGTGGTTCGGCCGCGAGGATCCCACCACCCGGCAGATCGTGCCGCTGGCCTCCGCGGGCGACGACTACGGCTATCTCGAGGGCATCCGGCTCTCCACCGATCCCGCCGTGCCGGAGGGGCGCGGGCCTTCCGGCGTCGCCTTCCGCGAGGGCCGCACGGTCACGGTCAACGATTTCTTTGCCACGCCCGAGACCCAACCCTGGCGGGCCCGGGCGGCCCGCAGCAGCATCCAGTCCTCGATCTGCCTGCCCGTGTGGTGCGGAGCGGAGCGCGCCGGCATCCTCACCGTCTACTCGGGCGAGCGGAATTTTTTCGGCCCGCGCGAAATCGGCCTGCTGACGGAGGCGGTCAACGACGTGTCCTTTGCCCTCGGCGTCCTCGCCTTGGAGCGGCAGCGCCGCCAGGTCGAGACGGAGCTGCGCAAGCTCTCGGCCATCGTCGAGCAGAGCCCGGTCTCGATCGTCGTCACCAACCCGGCGGGCGACATCGAGTACGTCAACCCGCGGCTCACCGAGGTGACCGGCTACAGCCCCGACGAGGTCCGCGGGCGCAATCCCCGGATCTTCAAGTCCGGCATCAACCCGCCGGAACTCTACACGCAGCTGTGGCAGACCATCAGCGCGGGGCGGGTCTGGCGCGGCGAGCTGGTGAACCAGAAGAAGGACGGCTCGCTGCACACCGAGTTTGTCGTGGTGGCGCCGATCAACGACGCGTCCGGCCGGGCGACGCACTACGTCGCCCTCAAGGAGGACATCACCGAGCGCCGCCGCATGGAGGCCTCGCTGCGCGAGAGCGAGGAGCGTTTCCGCCTCATCGCCGACAGCACGGCGGATCTCATCTGGCTCGGCGACCTGGAGACCGGGCGCTTCCTCTACGTCAGCCCCGCCTCGCGCGTGCAGCGCGGGTTCGAGCCGGCGGAGATGGTCGGGCGGCCCATGGCCGACTTCCAGCCCCCGGAATCTCAGGAGCAGCTGACCACCGCCATCAATCGCCGACTGGCGGCCCTCTCGGCCGGCGACGAGACGGCGCGCCACGAGGTCCTCGAGGTGTCCTTTCTCCGCAAGGACGGCACCCAGATGCGCGCGGAGGTCTCTTCGACCATCATGTCCGACTCCCAGGGCCGGCTCACCCGGCTGCTCGGCGTCAGCCGCGACATCACCGCGCGCGTCCAGACCGAGGCCAACCTGCGCAAGATGTCCCGCGCCATCGAGCAGGCGCCGCTGTCGATCGTCATCACCGATCTCGCCGGCCGGATCGAGTACGTGAACCCGGCGTTCACGCGGCACTCCGGCTACACGACCGACGAGGTGCGCGGCCAGAACCCCCGCATCCTCAAGGCCGGCATCACCCCGCCCGACGTCTACCGCGAGATGTGGCAGGCGCTGAAGGCTGGCCAGGTCTGGCGCGGCGAGCTCCACAACCGGAAGAAATCCGGCGAGGTGTTCGTCGAGCTCGCGGTCATCGCCCCGATCTTCGACAACACCGGCCGGGCGACGCACTACGTCGCCCTCAAGGAGGACATCACCGAGGCCAACCGGGTCCACCACGCGCTCCGCCACAGCGAGGAGCGCTTCCGCGCCATCTTCGACCACGCCACCACCGGCATGTTTGAGACGACCCCGGACGGCCGCGTGGCCCGGGCCAACCGCTATCTGGGCGAGATGCTCGGCGCCTCCGCCGAGGCGCTGGTCGGCCTCCACTGGTCCACGTTCCTCGCCGTCCCGACCCCGGCGGCCCGCCAGGAGCCGCCGCCCACCACCCCGCGCGAGGTCCGTTTCGGGCGCCGCAACGGCAGCTCGTTCTGGGGTCTTGTCGCCGCCAAGCGCGAGAAGGGTCCCGAGGATCGCACGCTCGGCTACATCTGCCTGCTCCAGGACGTGTCCGCCCAGGTCGAGGCCCGCGAGACGCTGCTCCGCTTCAACGCCGAGCTCGAGACCAAGGTCGCCGTGCGCACCGCCGAGCTGGCCAGCCGGAACAGCCAGTACCAGGCCCTGCTCCAGTCGATCCCCGACGTGGTCATGCGCCTGCGGCCCGACGGCAGCGTCCTGCACTACCAGCAGGCCAACGAGGTCAGCGACCAAGTCATCGCCGCGCTCGGGCCCTCGACCCCGAACCAACCGCCCAAGCGTCTGGTGGACCTCAGCCGCCCGCTCGGTCTCCAGGCCCTCCAGGCCGGGCACACCGTGACCACCGAGTGCGAGGTCGCGCCGGGCAATCCCGGCGTGACCGTCGAGCTGCGGGCGGCGCCGAGCGGCGCGGACGAGTTCGTGGTGTTTGCCCGCGACGTGACCGAGCGTCGCCGGCTCGAGGCCGAGACGGCCGCCATGCTGGAGCGCGAGCGGCAGGTGTCGGACATGAAGTCGCGCTTCGTCTCCGTCACCTCCCACGAATTCCGCACGCCGATGGCCGCCGCCATCGGTTCGGCCGAGCTGCTGGCCAATCACATGGACCGCCTGACGCCCGCCAAGCGCCAGGAGCTGTTCGACCGCATTACCGTGTCCCTGCGGCGCATGACCGAGATGCTCGACGACCTCCTCACGCTCAATCGCATGGAGGCGCACCGCCTCGAGGCGCAGCCGGCCCCGGTGGTCCTGGAGCCCTTCGTGCGGAGCCTCGTCGACGAGATCCGCGTCGGCGACCACGAGGCGCATCCGTTCGAGGTGTTCAGCCGCGGGCTTGACGCGCCGGTCACGAGCGACGCCGCCCTGCTCCGCCACATCCTCTCCAACCTCCTGAGCAACGCGGTCCGGTACTCGCCGGCGGGTGCGCTGGTGACGGTCATGCTGCTCGGGGACGAGCGCCGCTTCCAGGTGTCGGTCCAGGACCGCGGCATCGGCATTCCAGTGGCGGACCGCGGCCGGATCTTCGAGCCGTTCGAGCGGGGCTCGAACGTCGGCAACATCAAGGGCACCGGCCTTGGCCTGAGCATCGTCAAGCGCATGACCGATCTCCTGGGCGGCACCGTTGCCATTGACGCCCCGGAGGAAAAGGGCATCCGATTCACGTTGACCTTCCCGCGCCACGGCGCGGCCCATCCCCACCCATGAGTCACCACGGCGGCACCAAGGTGTTGATTGTCGAGGACGACGAGGCGGTCCGTCAGACCCTGGCCGACATCCTCGAGCTGAACGGCTTCGTCCCGTTCGTCGCGACCAATGGCAACGAGGGCTTCGCGGCCGCCAAGGCCAACAGCCCGGCCGTCATCCTCACCGACGTCTCGATGCCCGCCATGGACGGCTTCCAGCTCATCGGCCACCTCCGCGCCGATCCCGCGCTGCGGACCGTGCCGGTGATCGTGATTTCCGCCAAGGTGGACCGGCCGGCGTCCCGCCAGGGCATGGAGCTCGGGGCTGACGACTTCATCACCAAGCCATTCACCGAGGAGGAAGTGATCCACTCGATCAATGCACGGCTGGAAAAGAAGCAGCTGCTCGACGAGCTCGACGCCTTCGCCCACACGGTGGCCCACGACCTGAAGAACCCGCTCTGCACGCTGACGATGCGCCTCGAGTTGCTGGCGCGCTCGCTCGACAAGAACGACCTGAAGGGCGCCCGCCACGACCAGAGCGAGGCGCTGCACGCCGCCAATCGCCTCGGCAGCATCATCGAGGAACTCCTCGTCCTCGCCGGCGTCCGCCGCCAGCAGGTCGAGTCCCAGGTGGTGGACATGGCCGGCGCGGTGCAGGAGTCCATCTCCCGGCTGGAGCAACTCATCCAGCGCCAGGGCGCCACCATCGAGCGTCCGAACTCCTGGCCCGAGGCCTACGGCCACGCGCCGTGGATCATCGAGGTCTGGGTCAATTTCATCAGCAACGCCGTCAAGTACGCCGGCACCAAGCCGCGGATCACCCTCGGCGCCGAGCGCTCGGGCGAC
Source organism: uncultured Opitutaceae bacterium (assembly GCA_964471615.1). Classification (GTDB taxonomy): domain Bacteria; phylum Verrucomicrobiota; class Verrucomicrobiia; order Opitutales; family Opitutaceae; genus Opi-474. The sequence continues at coordinate 26,925 of CAYYGV010000017.1, read as the reverse complement.
GGGCTCTCCGCCCGTTTCTGGGTCCAGGACTACGGCCCCGGCATCAACGAGGACGCCCAGCGCGCCATGTTCGTGCCCTTCACCCGCATCACCACCGTGCGCGCCGTCGGCCACGGCCTCGGCCTTTCCATCGTCCGCCGCATCGTCGAGAAACTCGGCGGCAAGGTCGGCGTCGACAGCACGCTGGGCAAGGGCGCGAAGTTCTGGTTCGAGCTCCCCACGACAGTGCGACCGCACTCGGCGTCGCCGTTCGTGCCGGCGATCGCGCAGTGACGGATTGCGAGTAGTTGGTAGCTGGTAGTTCGAAGCTGGTAGAAATCGTGCACTGACCGGCGTGACACGTGCGGACATGCCGCATGGCTGGAGCACCACCCGCTGTCATCCTGAACAACGCGGATGATCCAGTGCGACGTCGCGACTCGTGCGAGAGCGTCTGCAGGCCCTATCCGCCGCGCGCAAAAACTAGAGCGGCGCACTCACCGTCCACACGCGCACCGCGAGAGTGCGAGCACCGCCCGCCGCCTACAATCTACCACCTACTAACTACCAACTACTCACGACCAACTACTGCTTCTTCTCCTCCGGCGCGGCCGGTCCCTCGTTCAGCAGGTGGCGCACTTCGGCGACGATCCGCTCGAGCGCGACGGTTTTCTGCAGGTAGGACGTCACGGTCTTGCTGAGCTTGGTGCGCACGACCTCGGGATCGAAATGAATGCCCGTCAGGAGCAGCACCGGCATGTCCGGGCGCTTGTCCTTGATCGCCCTCACCATCGAGAGGCCGTCGGAATCCTCCAGCTGCAGGTCAGAGATGATCAGGTTCGGCAGGTCTTTCTCCACCACGCGCTCGGCCTCGTCGGGCGAGCCCACCGCCGTGATCCGGAAGCCGAACTGGCTGAGGTATTCGGCCAGCAGTTCGCGGATGTCCGCCTCGTCGTCGACGATCAGGATGTGTTTTTTCATGCGGCAGGAAGGTTGGGGATGGGAGGCGCGGTTCAGGAGGAGCGGGGCGCCGTGGTCTCGAGATGGACGATGGAAACGCCGCCGACCACCTTGTCTTGATCGCGGATCGGGAACAGCGTGACTCGCACGTGGATGGTCTCGCCGGATTGGCCGAGGAGCACCGCGCGGGCGCCGCGCACGTCGCGGCCTTCCTTCAGGGCTGTCGCCAGCGGGGCCAGCGGGTGGTCGGGCGCGCCGCCCTCCTCCAGGCGCAGCAGCGCCGCCAGCGGGGAGTTGATCAGGTCCGCCGCCGTCCGTCCGCTCAGGCGCACGGCCGCCGAATTCACCCGGGAGATGTTCAGCGCCTTCGTGCACACGATCACGGGATCGGTGAACGCATTGATGATGAGCTGGTCGTACCGCAGCTGGTGCTCGAGCGCCTGATTGCTCCAGCGCCGCTCCAGCACCTCGCTCTTAAGCCGGGAGTTCGTGACCGCCAGCTCGTCAGCATGGCGCTGGACTTCCTGCTCCAGCTCGCGGTTGCGTTTCAGGGCCGCCTGCATGACCGCAAAGGTCCGCGCCAGGAGCCCCACCTCGTCGTCGCGTTCCGGCGCCACCGGCGGCGAGTCGAGGTTGCCCCGCGAAATCTCTGCCGCGACCTCCGTCAACCGACCCAGCGGGCGCAGCGCGACGCGGGCGGACCAGAGGACGATCACGACGAGAACCACCAGGGTCGCGCCAAGCGACACGAGCGTGATCCAGCGGAAGGCGGTGACCTGCCGCAGGAATTCCTTTTCCTCATAGCCGACGATCACACCCCACCCGCCCAGCTGCACCGGCTTGTAGTTCTCATGCACACGCTGGCCCAGACTGTGTGACAGGTACGACACTGAGCCTTGCCGGTTGGACGAGGTGCGCTGGAAAATCTGCCCGAGCTCGGCATCCTGCGTCTTCTGCGCGAGAGATTCCATCGTCTCGACCAGAATCACCTTCGGGTCCGGATGCGTGATGATCCGGCCGCTCCGCGAATACACGATCACGTAGCCGGAATCGAAGAACTCGTTTTCCAGCATCAGCTGGCGCACCCAGTCGAGGGTCAGCCCCGCGGTCACGACGCCTGCCACCACGCGGCGCCCGTCGCGGGTCTGGTAGAACGGCGCCGTCACGCGGACGAGCCGTGAGTTCGATCCGCCCGTCTCCTGCCCCGGCTCCGTCCACATCGCCCCGCCGCGGGTAAGCGCGTCCGTGTACCAGTCGCGCGTCCAGTACTGGTAGTCGGGGGCGGCCAGGTCGCGGAGCGTGAGATGGCTGCCGGACCGGTAAAGGTGATGCCCGAACCGCTCGGTCCGCGCGTCCAGCGCACCGCGTTCGAACGTGAGACCGAACTCCGACAGGGCCGGGCTGTTGGCCATGACAGTCTGGATGAGACGGTCGGCCTCGGTCGCCGTGAGCGTCCGGTTCTCGAGATCTTGGGCGACCAGCTTCACGGCCGACTCGACCGCCCGCATCGTGTCCTGCAGCCCCTTGACCACCGCGATCGTCGCCGTGGCGGACTGCAGCTCGGCCTGCTGGAGCACGATCCGTTCGGCCGCGCGGCGCTCGAATTCCGAGATCAGCGGCACCAGCACGAAGCCGAGGATCAGGATCAGCCCAGCAAGGCGGACCGGAAGGCGCTGGAGGAACGGCACACGCATGGGCTAGAACTGGATCTTAAACACCGTGGAATTATTGGGGTAATCCGCCAGCGGGCACAACTGCCGCGTGGGTGGATCATAGATCAGGAGTCCCCGCTCCGTGGCGATGAGAATGTAGGCGTCGCGGGCCCCGTCGCCCGGCACTGCGCCCCACGCCCGGCGCCGCTCGCAGATGATCACGCCGATCGGCATGGCCAGCGGCGTGTCGCGCTCGCGCAGCGACGACAGGCTGGCTCCCACCTCGAGCAGCCGGGAGTAGATCATGCCATCGTAGGGCCCCTGCCGCGCCTGGCGGACATCCGCGCCGACGCTGCGACAGGCGGCCTCGAGCCACGCCGCCAGGGTCGGCAGCGACCGGCTGTCGATCACGACATACTCAGCGTCGACCAGATCAAGATCCTCGTAGCCGCGCACGCCGCCCTCCTGCAGGCCGCGCATGAACCACAGCAGGCCGATCCTTCGCACGGCGCCGAACTTGTCCTGGACCAGCTGCGGCGGCGGCAGCTGCGGCAGCAGCAGGCTGGGCCGGTCCCCGGCGGCGAGCAGCGGGAACAGCGCCAACAGCACGAAGCGCCACGGTGATCTCATGGCTACAGGTACACCGCGAGCAGCGTGTCGCGGTTGGGATACTCTGCCAGCGGCACCATCTCGCCATTCTGGGGCTCGACGATATAGACCCCCTCGGTGGTGCCGACGATCACGACCGAGTGCGAGATGCCGGAGCTGATCCCGGCGAAGGTGTAAGCATTGTAGACGATCGCCCAACCCACGGCGATGGGCCCGCGGGTCTCGCCCGCCTGCATGGCCAGCAGGTCGGCGAAGGCGGCGAAACACCGCGAGTACTTGTCACAGTCAAACTGCTCGTCGTTGAAGCGCAGCTGCAGCGGGTCGCGGAGATTGCCAAACCAGTCGATGTAGGCGCGCAGCCACGCGAGGCTCGGCCGCACGAACGCCGAGCGCACATGGTTGATCTGCGGCGGCCGCGAGGTCGCGGCCCGGAACTGCGCCGTCACCTCGTCGATCTGCCAGAGTCCGGTGCTGCCCGCCGCGGGCCAGGCCGGCGGCGGCGGCAGACGGGTCGGCATCCGCCGGGCGAGCGCCGCCTCGTCGGGCAGCACAACCTCGACCGCCCGGACCATCACCGGGACCGCAGCCAGCAGGAGCAGCAGCCCGAGCGTGCCGCGCCCCGTCAGAAGTGCCCGCCTTTGGACCATGCTCCCAAGCTGGAGCCTGTCGCGAGCGGCTCAAACCTCTTTTGCAGCGCAACGCCTCGCCGCGGGTGGAATATTTTGACGAAAAAAAAGCCGCCCGCGGGTGGCGGGCGGCTTGGAAAACCTAAACTACGATCGTGCGATTACGGGGCGTAGGTGATCGTGCGAACGCCGGCGACGCCGGTGATCGTGATCGTCTGACCCTGGGTGTAGCCGCTCGGATAGGTCTCATTGGCGACCAGGTTGAGGGCCTTCACGTAGTTCGCGGAACCGACGAGTGAACCGAGCGTCACCGACGAGACACCGTTCTCGAGGTAGTACTGGTCGGCGGCGGCCGAGAGCTGACGAGCGTTGTTGAGCACCGCCTTGTCCTGCGAGGACTGACGGACCTTCTGGAACGCCGGAATCGCCATGGCCGCAAGGAGGCCGATGATGACGACGACGATCATGATTTCGACGAGGGTGAAACCCTTCTTGGACTGCTGTTTCATGGTATTACTTTCTACTACGGGGGTTGGTTTTATTATATGAGATGCCCGACCAAGACCGGTCGGGCTTGCGGATTAAGGAAACTCCCTAGGGCTCTGGCAAGAGATTGCGGTGTAGTAGAACTACGCCAATCGCACCCGGGAATTCGAATCCCTCCTCAGGCCACCCTGATGTGGCTCATCCACCTCATGTGTACATTAAGTAGCTGTTAGTAAACTTTTTATGGCCCGTTAACCAACTCGCAAAGAAGCACCCGACCAGCCACGCTGGATTACAACGCCTAATTTGGGTGTGCGGTTCTCCCCTACCTGCAAACATTATTTTCGGTCCGATGAGCGGCGCTGAGGACAATTTTCCTAGTCGCGCGGTCCAGCGAAGAGCCGTCTTCGCGGTATAGCCGACACCTGCTCGGCGCTTCGGCACCTTCGCGTCGCCACGGCTGAAGAGGCAGTCAACGGAAGTGATCCACGCTCCAGAAACACCGGTGATTACGGCTGGTGAGAGGGAGGGGATTCTCGCGCTCGACGAGCGCTCAATCAGCCGGTGGGGCCAGACTATCAAGACCGTGAGTTTCGCCAGCTCTGACCCAAGAATTGATCATGCGGTCGCACACTTTGGCCCCGACGATGGCGCAAGGCTTGCGTCCAATCTGGTGGTCGAGGCCGACGTGATTGCAGGGCGAAGCGGGCCTGGGGTGACCGCTGGAGACCGAATACGGGCTAGATTCGTGCCGTTTTCAGAAGCCGGAGGAGAAGGCTCGCGCTATCAAGTTTGGACTCCATGCAGGGATCTGGCACCGACCAATGAGCTCGTTAATGGCCGGGGTATCGGATCCCCAACCGCTGAAAGTCTAGAGGCGATCAACGATGATAACACCGAGCGTTCCGCACGGATTCTCAAGTCCGACGGCACACAAGAACTTTGGCTCGGTGTACAGCTAGAGGCCCCGATACTATTTTCACGCTTCGTGGTCCACAACGGCACCGGCAGATCTGTTCGTGGACAAGGATACGTCTACGCAGGCTGGTTCGATACGAGCCACGGCAAGCCCAGAATCGAAGTCCAGTCCCAGCCGCAAGGGCCTTGGCACACTATTGCCTTAATCGACGACTATCCCGAGACCACAGCCGCCCAGAGGCCGAAGTTCACTCCCGACCAGCCGTATGTAGTCATACTCAAGGAGCCCATTACGGCCGTTGCCGTGCGAGTTATCGGGCGCGCATCGCACAACGGAGTGGAAACCCATGACGAATTGGCACTCGGTGAAATCGAAGGATATGGCCTGCGAAAGTAGGCCCGGCCGGGCCTCGATCCAGTACGATTTCATCGTTGGTGCGGGCGGCGGGAGTCGAACCCGCCTCTCATGCTTGGGAAGCACACATAATAGCCGATATACTACGCCCGCAAAACAACTCGGCCTAGCAAAGGGATCGGCCTCGGCGCCGCAATCCCGAATCGCGGTCAGCCTTCTTCCCGGCCCCGGGCTCCCTGCACCGGCCCGCTCACGAATAGTCGCGGCGACCGTCAAGCGCACTCTTGAGCGTGATTGAGTCCGCATACAGCACGCCTCCGCCGCTCGGGATGCCGAATCCGATCCGCGTCACTTTCACCGGCCGGCCCGCCGCGGCGAGTTGCTCGGTGAGGTAGTGGCAGGTCGCCTCGCCTTCGACGTCGTTCGACAGCGCCAGGATGAGTTCGTGCACGTCGCCGGACGCGACGCGCGCCAGCAGGGCCGAGAAATTCAGGTCGGCCGGCCCCACGCCGTGGATCGGCGAGAGCTTGCCGTGCAGCACATGATAACATCCGCGGTAGGCACCGCTGCGCTCCACTGCCACGAGATCCGGCACGTGCTCCACCACGCACACCACCCCGCCGTCGCGCCGCGCATCGCCGCAGATCGCGCACAGTTCGCCTTCGGCCAGGTTCCCGCAGCGCGTGCAGCGCCGGACGGACCGGGCCGCCTCCTGCAAGGCCTCCACCAGCGCCGGCAACCGCTCCGGCTTCTCGACCAGCAGGTGAAGCGCGATCCGTTCCGACGAGCGGTAGCCCAAGCCGGGCAGCTGCTTCAGGTGCTTCTGCAGCTTCTCAAACGCGGGGGTCATGGCATTGCGGATTGCGGATCGCGAATTGCGGATTGGGGAACCGGATCGGCTGCGCGTTCAACATCCGCTCGTTGGAAGGTCGCCGGGCGGATTTTCACTCCGCGATCCGCGATTCGCCATCCGCAATGGCTCAAAATCCGCCGGGCAGCTTGAAGGCCGACGTGACCTTTTCCATCTCGGCGTCGTGATAGGTCTTCGCCTGCTTCGCGGCGTCCTGCACGGCGGCCAGCAGGGTGTCGGACACGGTCTTGGCGTCCTCTTTCAGGAACTCCGGGTCAAGGCTCAGCGCGAGGAACTTCCCCGCGGCGCTCACCTTGATCTTCACGGCGCCACCGCCGCTGGTGACCTCGATTTCCTTGGCCTCGAGCTGCGCCTGGAGCGCCTCGATGCCACGCTGCATTTTCTGGGCTTGTTTGAGAAGGGTTCCGACGCCGGCCATGGTTGAAGTGGGTTGAGGGTTGCCGCCAAGGATGCCAATCGCCCCGGCAACGCGACAACAATTTTGCGCCGATGCTGGGCGGGGCGGAGTTGAAGGTTGAAGGGCTTCAGTTGAAAGCCGGACAAATCCTGGCGATCACTGACGCCATCCGTCTTTCAACCTTCAACTGCACCCATTCAACCGCGCCGCTTCCCTCAGGCCTGCGGCGCTCCCAGCAGCGGCGCGTACCCTTCCCGGTAGCTCGGGAAACGGGGCTCCCATCCGAACGCGCGACGCAGCCGGTCGTTCACGATGATCCGGTCCGGCACCACCGCCCGACGTCCTCCCGCCGGCAGGCCGGTGAAGCGCGGCGGCGGAAGGCCGAGTTGTGCCGCCAGCCAGCGTGCCACCTCACCTTTCCGCGCGGGGGTGTTGTCCGCCAGATTGAAGGTCGCGCCGGCCACGGTGTCCGCCGATTCCATCACGGCCCACAGCGCCGCGCAGATGTCGTCCCGGTGTGCGAGGTTCAGGTGATGGTCTTCCACCCCCGCGACCTCGCCTGTCCGCACCTGGTCGAGCAGGTAGTGACGGCCCGGCCCGTAGATTCCCGCGAGGCGCAGCACGAAACTCCGCGCGGCCGGAGCGCCGGCCCGCACTACCGCCTCGGTCTCCACCAGCACGCCCGCGCGCTCGTCCCGCGGCGTCGTCGGGGCCTCCTCGTCGACCCGCACCCCGCCGTCCTGCGGATAAACCGACGTGCTGCTCGTGTAGGCGAACACGCCGGCCGGACCGTGCGCCCGGCTCCACGCGACGATCGACCGCATCCCTTCGAGGTAACTGCGCCGGTAGCCGTCGACTCCGCCGCCGCTCACTGCATTCAGCACATAGTCCGGTTGGCCCGGGATCGCCGAGTGCCACTCATCCCCGGCCAGGTCCGCCACGATCACCTCGAGTCCCGCGGCCCGAAGCTCGCGGGCCTTGGCCTCGTTGCGAGTCAGCGCCGTGACCTTCAGGCCGCGCGCGACCGCCTGCCGGGCGAACTCGCCGCCGACGTAGCCGGCGCCAAACACCACAAGGCGCCGTCCGGGTTGTGCCGACGTCGCGCTCATCTCCGCGCAGTTCCTGAGTGACTCGTCTTCATGCCACGCTTAGCTGGAATGCGATCACTCCAGACCATGCCCACCGTCCTAGCAATCCTCGCGGAAGGATTTGAGGAAATCGAGGCCACGACCCCCATCGACCTCCTGCGCCGCGCCGGCGTCGAGGTCACGGTCGCGGCGTTGGCTGACGGCATCCACGTGACCGGCCGCTGCGGGATCACGATGCATGCCGACACGAACCTGACGGCGGTCCTCGCGACGCCGGGCCGGGTGTTCGACTGCCTCTTCCTGCCCGGCGGACCGGGCGTGAAGCTCCTGCGGGCCGATCCCCGCGTCGCCGAACTCGTCCGGCGGCACCACGAGGCCAAGCGGTGGCTGGCCGCGATCTGCGCGGCGCCGACAGTGCTGCACGACGCTGGCCTGCTGGCGGGACGCAGGTACACCGCGCACTTTTCCGTGGCGGCGGAGCTGCCGCAGATCCTGGCCGCGGAGCGAACGGTCGCCGACGGGAAGATTCTCACGTCGCGCGGCGCCGGCACCGCGGTGGATTTCGGGCTGCTCCTCGTGGAGAAACTCGTCTCGGCCGAGAAGGCCCGCGAGGTCCACGCGGCGATCTGCGCCTGACCGGGGCCCGGCGCGCGCGGCGCAACCGCGCTATTGCCATCGTCCCGAGTTCACGTTGGCCTCTTATTATTAGGGATTTAGCCCTGATCGTTGACGTGATGGCCCCCTGCCACCCCGCCCGCCTGTCCGGTCGCTCCCCGCCGGAAGCGACGGGGCGAAGCCTTCCCGGAAAACCGCCATGTGTGGCATAGCCGGAATTGTCGGCGGCCGCGAGTCGCCCGCCCAACGCGACGAAGCCGTGCGCCGCATGTGCGCGGCGATGGTGCATCGCGGGCCGGATGACGACGGGTTCGTGAGCGACGGACCCGCGACTCTCGGGATGCGACGACTCGCGATCTTCGACCCGGCGCACGGTCACCAGCCGATGGCCACGCCCGACGGGCGCTTCGATCTCGTCTTCAACGGCGCCATCTACAACTTCCGCGCGCTCCGCACCGAACTCGCCGCGGCCGGCCATGTTTTCCGCACCAGGTGCGACACCGAGGTGCTGCTGGCCGCCTTCGCCCAGTGGGGCGCGGACTGCGTCGGGCGCCTGCGCGGCATGTTCGCCTTCGCCGCGTGGGATCGTCGGGAACAGTCGCTATTCGTCGCGCGCGATCCGCTCGGCATCAAGCCGCTGTACTACCGGCTCGACGGCGACCGTCTCATCTTCGCGTCGGAACTCAACGCCCTCCACGCCGCCCGGCTGGCCGAGCCTCAAATCGACCCGACCGCCGTCGGCGACTACCTCGGCTGGCTGAGCGTCCCGGCGCCGCGGACCATCTACCGCGATTGTTTCAGTCTCCTACCCGGCGAGTGCGCGGTCTTCCAGCGCGGCCAGCTCGAACGCCGACTCCACTGGCGGTTCCGCACGATTGCCCCGGCGCCCACGGTGGCGTCGAACCGGGTCGAACTGGTCCGCGAACTCCAGGCGCGTCTCGACGACACGATCCGGGCCCATGTCGTCGCCGACGTGCCGGTCGGCGCCTTCCTGTCGGGCGGCCTGGACTCGGCAGCCGTGGTGGCGCTGATGGCCGGGGCCGGCTCGGGAGCGTTGCGCACATTCTCGCTGGGATTCGACGAGGCCGGGTACTCCGAGGCCGAAGCCGCCGCGGCCTCGGCCCGGCATTTCGGCACGCAGCACCATGCGAGCGTCCTCACCGGTGCGGAAGTCGCCCGGGACCTGCCGCAGCTGCTCGCGGCGCTTGACCAACCGACCGGCGACGGCGTGAACACCTACTACATCAGCCGCGCGGCCCGCGCCGGCGGCGTGACAGTTGCGCTGTCGGGCCTCGGCGGCGACGAGCTCTTCGGCGGCTACCCCTCCTTCCGCACCCTGCCCCGTCTCGCTTGGTGGCTGCCGCTGTGGCGGGCGACGCCCGCCGCGCTGCGCGAGCCGCTGCTGCGCCGCTGGCGGTCCGGCACCGCTCGCACGCGCAAGCTGGCCGATTTCCTCACCCACGCCCGCAGCCTGCCGGAACTCGCCGCACTGTCGCGCCGGGTCTTCCCGGAACCCGTGCGCCTAAGTCTGCTGCATCCGGACGCGCGCGTCGAAACGGGGCCGTTCCACCCGCAGTTCGACGAGCTCGCTGCGGACCTCGCGGACGCGTCGGCCTTCGACCTCATCAGCGCCTGGGAGCTGCGCACCTACATGGCGGACGTGCTCCTCCGCGACAGCGACGTGATGAGCATGCGGCACTCGCTCGAGCTCCGCGTGCCGCTGGTGGACCGCCCGCTGCTGGAGTGGTGGTGGCGCCAACCGGCCGGCCTGAAGTTCGACCCGGCCCGGCCGAAGGGCCTGCTCTTCGACGCCGTCGCGGACCTGCTGCCCGCCGATCTGGTCAACCGGCCGAAGCGCGGCTTCAGCCTTCCGTTCCCCCGCTGGATGCGAAAGGAACTGCGGCCGTTCCTCGACGAGACCTTCAGCGACGCCAGCCTGGGCCGGAGCGGAGTGCTGCAGGTCGGACCCGCGCAGGCGGTCTGGCGAAACTTCCTCAGCGGTACCGACGATCGCGAGTGGTCGCGCATCTGGTCGCTCGCCATCCTCGTCGCCTTCGTGAACCGTCCCGTCCGCGCCGCATGAGAATCCTCCTCCTCGCGCCCGAGCTGTTCACCACCGACAGCGGCATCCCGCGGATGCTGCGGCTCTACCTCAAGGCGCTGTGCGACGTCGCCGGCGAGCGGGGCGGACGGGTCGATTTCGTGGCGCTGAACGACGGGCTGGTGGACACGACCGAACTGCGGCCGTATTCCGGTCCGGCGATCCACGCCTGGAGCGTGTGCGCCCGCGACAAGGTGCGCTTCATCCGCGAGACCCTGCGGCTCGGCGGCGAGGCGGACCTGCTGGTCTGCGGCCACATCGCGCAGCTGCCGGTGGCGTGGCTCACCCGGCTGTGGCACCGCCGCGTGCGCTACGTGCTCGTCGCGCACGGCATCGAGGTCTGGCGGCCGCTGACGTTCTGGCAGCGCCGCGCGGTCGCGGGCGCGGACCGCGTGTTCTGTGTGAGCGAGTTCACCCGCGACGAACTGCTGCGCCGGGTCAAGGTGCCCGACGAGAAGCTCGCCGTGCTGCCCAATGCGCTCGACCCGGTACTCGCACCCGCGGCCGCGCCCACCCCGCTGCCGGCCGACCCCGTCATCCTCACCATCGCGCGACTGGCACAGGCCGATTCGTACAAGGGCATCGACCACCTGATCGCCGCGATGCCGACGATCCGCGAGGCCGAGCCGCGGGCGCGCCTTCGCATCGTGGGCCGGGGCGACGACCGCGACCGACTCTACCAGTTGGCCCGGAAGCTGAAGGTCCTCGAGGCGGTTGAGTTTGCCGGGTTCGTGTCGAACGAGCAGCTGCCCGGCGAGTTTGCCCGGTGCCGGCTCTTCGCGCTGCCAAGCGAACGCGAGGGATTCGGCCTGGTGTATGTCGAGGCGATGGCCCACGCGCGACCCTGCCTGGGGGCCCGGGCCGGCGGGACCCCAGAGGTGATTACGCCCGAGACCGGCGTGCTGGTGCCGTACGGGGACGTGCCCGCGCTGGCCGCCGCCGCGGTCGCGGCGCTGCGGCGGACGTGGGAGCCGGGACCGCTCCTGGCCCGGGCGGAGCACTTTTCCTATTCGCAATTCCGCACGCGCCTTGCCTCGCTTCTTCCTTGGTGAGCCCATCCGCTGACACTCCCACCGCCGCCCCACCGGAGCTGGTCCTCGAGGCCGGCCGCGCCGAGGCGCATTACTGGCGGGACCTCTGGCGGTATCGCGAGCTGCTCGGGTTCCTGGCGTGGCGCGACATCAAAGTCCGCTACAAGCAGACCGCGCTGGGCGCCGCGTGGGCCCTCCTGCAGCCGGCGGTCACGCTCGTCGTCTTCACCTTCGTCTTCGAGCGCCTCGCCAAGATGCCGTCGGGCAGCGTGCCCTACCCGCTGATGGTGATGGCCGGCCTGCTGCCCTGGCAGCTGTTCGCCAACGCGCTCACCAGCGCCAGCGGCAGCCTGGTCAGCAACACCCACCTGATCTCCAAGGTTTACTTCCCGCGCCTGGTGGTGCCGCTCTCGGCCCTGGCCGTGGCGCTGGTCGACTTCCTGGTCGTGGCCGCGCTCTACGCTGTCCTCGGCGCCTGGTGGTCGTTCTGGCCGGATTGGCGACTGCTCCTGCTTCCGCTCTTCCTGGTGCTCGGCATCCTGACCGCGCTCGGCGCCGGCCTCTGGCTCACGGCGCTAACGGTGCGCTACCGCGATTTCCGGTTCATCGTGCCGTTTCTCCTGCAGCTCGGCGTGTTCCTGTCGCCCGTCGGCTTCAGCACCAGCGTCGTGCCGAGCTGGCGACTGATCTTCTCCTTCAATCCCATGGTCGCCGTGATCGATGGCTTCCGCTGGTGCCTGCTGCGGGGCGCGCAGCCCCTGGACTTCGGCAGTCTCGCGGTCGGCATCGCGGTCACCGCAGCGCTCCTGGTCTCCGGCGTCTGGTACTTCCGTCGCACCGAAAAGGGTTTCGCCGACATCATCTGAGCCATGGCCGAACCCGTCATCACCGTCGCCAACCTCGGCAAGCGCTACCAGCTCTCGCACGCGGCGCGGCATGACACGCTGCGGGACACGCTCGCGCACCGGGTCCGCGGCTGGCTCGGTCGCCGCCCGGCTGACGGCTCGGTCGAGGATTTCTGGGCCCTGCGCGACGTCAGCTTCGAGGTCCGGCGCGGCGACGTGGTCGGCATCATCGGCCGCAACGGCGCCGGCAAATCGACGCTCCTCAAGATCCTCTCCCGCATCACCGAGCCGACCACTGGCCGCATCGGCCTGCGCGGTCGCGTGGCCAGCCTGCTCGAGGTCGGCACCGGCTTCCATCCGGAGCTGTCCGGCCGGGAAAACATCTACCTCAACGGCGCAATCCTCGGCATGACGCGCGCCGAGATCCGGCGGAAGTTCGACGAGATCGTCGCCTTCGCCGAGGTCGAGCGGTTCCTCGACACGCCGGTGAAGCACTACTCCAGCGGCATGTACGTGCGCCTCGCGTTCTCCGTCGCGGCCCACCTCGAGCCCGAGATCCTGATCGTCGACGAGGTCCTCGCCGTCGGCGACGCTGCCTTCCAGAAGAAGTGCCTAGGCAAGATGCAGCAGGTGGCCGAGGCCGACGGCCGGACCGTCCTGCTGGTCAGCCACAATCTCGTCTCGATCCAGCAGCTCTGCACCCGGGCGATTCATCTCCAGGCCGGCCGGCTGGTCGGCGTCGGCGAGCCGCTCGAGCAGATCCGCCAGTATCTTGGCACCGTCGCGCGCCAAGCGCCGGTGCTCGACCTGACGGGCACCGCGCGCTCGCTGCACCCGCGCGGCCAGGCGCGGCTGCTCAACGTCACGCTCGAGGATGGCGCGCCGGAGGCCGCGTGGAACCTCCCGTTCGGCCAGCCGCTGCGCCTCACGTTCACGATCCGCGTCGCCGAGCGGCTACCCAGCCTCGAGCTCGGGCTCGGCCTGTTCAATCTCCAGGGCGTCGAGCTCATGTCGACGCTCAGCTCGTGGGAAGGCAACCTCGGCCCGGTCGATCCCGGCACCTACCGCCTGTCGGCCGACTACGGCGTCACCAGCCTCGCACCCGGGCGCTACTTCCTCGGCGTCGGACTCAAGGGCGAGAGCGGCCTCGAGGACTACATCCCGGAGGCCTTCGAGCTCGAGATCGGCCCGTCGGAGCTCTCGCGGCAGATCCACCTCGACACCATTCGCGGTGCGATCGCCCACCGGGCCCGCTTCTCCCTCACGCCGCAGCCGTGACGTCCATGTCCCCCGATCCCCGGCCCACCCGTCCCTTCAGCCTGGTCCGCACCGTCGGGAAATTCGGCTGGTTCACACGCCGCGGCCACGGCCACGCCCCCGCCCTCGCCTGGTGGCTCGCGCGCCACGACGCGCCATTCCGCCAGAGCTACCGCGGCTGCCGACGCGAAGCGCTCGCCGCTGCGTGGCGCGCGGATCCGACTTGGGCCGATGTGGTCGCCGCCCAGGGGCGCGTCACGAGCCGCTCCCTTGGCCTCGAGTTCCTCGGCGACGACGCGGTGAGCCGCGGGTACGCCACGTGGCTCGCCCTCGCCTCACGCGGCTGGACGTTTCGCCGCACCGACGGCGGCCTGGAGGCGAAGCGTGGCGAGCTCACGCTCGCGCTCGAGACGGCCGAGGAGGAGGAGATGATCCGCGAGATCTACCTCGACGGCTGCTACGACCTGCGCCTGCCGGGGCGCTGGCAGGTGGTCGACATCGGGGCCAACGTCGGCATGGCGGCACTGTTCTTTGCCGGCCAGCCGGGCGTCGACCGCGTGGTGTCGTTCGAACCATTTGGCCCGACTGCCGACGCCTTTGGCCGCAACGTCGCGCGTAATCCCGCGCTCGCGGCCAAGATCGCGCTGCGGCGCGTCGGCCTCGGCGAGACGCCGGGCCGCCTGGAGGTCCCGTACCAGCCCGACCTCCGCGGGAGCATGTCGATCGCCGGCGTGGGCGACTGGCGCGGAACGGCTGCGGCGACCGGGCAGACCGTGGCCATTGACGTCGAGCGCGCCTCCGCCGCCCTCGCCGAGATCCTGGCCCAGCCGTCCGCGGTGCGCCTAATGGCCAAGGTCGACTGCGAAGGGAGCGAGTACGCGATCCTGCGCGATCTGGCCGCGACCGGCGGGCTCGCCCGGTTTTCCGCGTTCGTGATCGAGTGGCACGGCCAGGGTCCCGACGAATTGACGGCGCTGCTGCAGGCGGCGGGCTTCGCCCTGCGTGTGCAGCCGCTCTCGGCCGATCCCCGCGCGCTGGGCCTGATCTACGCGACGCGACTGCCCACGAGCTGACCATGCCCACCTTCGCCGGAATCCGGACCCGACTCTGGGCCGCCTGGGGGCGAAAGCCGGCAAAGGTCTATTACGCCAACGGCGGCATCGGCGACGAGTTGATGCTGACCGCGGTCGCCCGCGCGGCGCGCATCGCAAACCAGCCGATCGACGTGGTCGCGCGCTACCCAGAAATCTGGACCGGCAACACCGACGCGCTCTCGGTCGGGGTCGAGGTCGACCGCTGGTGGCACGCCCAGCAGCGCGGCTGGATCGGCACCGAGATCGTCCATCTCGCTTATCGGACCGGCTCTCCCGGACACATTGCCCAGCAGATGGCCGATCACCTCGGCCTGACCCTAGCGCCGGAGTGGCGGCCCGTGCTGCCAGTCCCGGATGGCCCGCGCGACCGCCGGCTGATCGTCTTCCAAAATTCGTGCCGTGGCGCCCGCTATGCGGCGACCACCAAGGAGTGGCCGCATGCGCGCTGGAATGAACTGGCGGCCCGGCTCGCACCGGAATTTCGGTTGGTTCAGATCGGCACGACCGCGGACCCCGCGGTCCCGGGCACCGAGGACCGACGCGGGCGGACCGCCCTCCTTGACGCCGCCCGGTTGATTGCCGGTGCGGGACTGTTCCTTGGCCTCGAGTCCGGACTACAGCACGTCGCCGCCGCCGTCCGCACCCCGGCGGTGATCATCTACGGCGGTCGGAGCCGTCCTCGCGAAACCGGTTATCCGTTCAACCGCAATCTCACCCGCGAGCCGGCCTGCGTCGGCTGCGGGCTGAACGACGGCTGCCCGCATCAGCTCGTCTGCCTCGACATTCCCGTCGCCGAGGTCGAGGCCGCCGTGCGCGCGACGCTCGCCGCCTGAACCATGCGCACCGCCCTCCTGGTTCCCTGCTACAACGCCGTGCGCTTCCTGCCGCGGCTGCGGGCGCAGGTTGAGCGGCTCCAGCCCGCCTTCGACGAGGTGCTGCTGGCGGATGACGCGAGCACCGACGCCACGGCGGAGCAGGCCGCCGCGCTCGGCTTCCGCGTGCTGCGCCTCCCGTCCAACCGCGGCCCCGGCGGCGCGCGCAACGCGCTGGCCCAGGCGGCCACCGCCGAGTGGATTCACTTTCACGACGTCGACGATGAGATCGCGCCGGACTACCTCGCGCACGTGCTTCCGGCGGCCGGCCCCGCCGCCGACGCGGTCCTGCACTCGCTCGACTTCATCCGCGAGAGCGACCGGCACCTGATCCGCGCATGGCGCACGGATGCCGCGGGCCTCGCGCGCGACCCGGCCGAGCAGCTGCTCCGTTTCCCGCTGCCCACCTCGGCCTCGTTCCTGCGCCGCGCGCTGTTCCTCCAGCTCGGCGGCTTCGACGAGCAGCACCGCTGCTTTGAGGACGGGGACTTCCATTTCCGGATGGCCGCATCAGGCGCGCGCCTGGTTTCAATGCCCGACGTGCTGGGCTGGAGCCTGCGCCACGACGGCGGCGCCAGCGCGAACCAGCGGTACTGTTACGGCTGCCGCGTGGACTACCTCGAGTCGTATGCCGACCAGCACGCGCGACTCCATCCGGCCATCGCCGCCGAGGCCGAATACGCCGCCGCGCAGCTCCTGCGCTACGGCGACCGGCCAAATGCCGAGCGAGCCATCGCGCTCGGACGCCGCCTCGGGCGGACCATCCCGTCGTCCCATTCCGTCCTCGTCCGGATGTTGCGTCCGATCCTGCCCGCCGCCACGCTGCTGGGGTGGCAGGACCGCTGGCGCCGTCATCAGCAGTCCCCCGACCGGTAGAACCATGCTCGCGCTGCTCAAGTCCCTCCACCAATCCTGGCGCCGCACCCGTCTCCGCCTGCGCGGCGCCGTGGTGCCGGCCGACGCCCGCCTCGGGCGGCTCGTCCGCTGCCGGCCCGGCATTCGCGGCGGCCAACGCGGCCGCGTCACGCTCGGCGCAGGCGCGCAGCTGGAGGATGGCGTGGTCCTCGACGCCTGGGGCGGCAACATTGAGTGCGGCCGCCGCGTGTTTCTCGGGCCGTACGTGGTGATCTACGGCCATGGCGGCGTGAGCATCGGCGAGGAGACGCTCGTCTCGATGCACTGCCGCATCCTCTCGTCGAACCACGCGGTGCCGCCCAGCGGCACCCTGATCCGCTCGCAGCCCGACGTCCTGAAGGCCACCCGCATCGGCCGGGATGTCTGGCTGGGTGCGGGCGTTACCGTCCTCGCAGGCGTGACGATCGGCGACGGCTGCGTCGTGGGCGCGGGCGCCGTGGTGACCAAGGACCTGCCGCCCGGCGCGATCGCGTTTGGCGTGCCCGCGAGCGTCCAGGGTTTCCGCGCTGGCGCCCCGGCTGTTTCCTAGGTGGACCTGTCCGTCATCATCCCGACCCACCGTCCCCATCCGGGCCGGCTCCGCCGCACGCTCGCCGCCCTGGCGCGCCAGACGCTGCCGGCGTCCCGCTGGGAATGCGTGCTCGTCGACAACGCGTCGGTGCCGCCGGTGGATCCGGCTGACTGGTCGACGGTCGGACCGGCAGGCCTGCGCGTCGTGGTCGAGCGCCGTCTGGGCCTGACCGCGGCGCGCCGCGCGGGCGTCGCCGCCACGACCGCGCCGATCATCGTGATGGTCGACGACGACAACGAGCTCGCGCCGGATTACCTCGAGCGCGTTCTCGCCCACTTTGCCGCGCAGCCCCGCGTGGGCGCCCTCGGCGGACGCAGCCGGCCGGAATTTGAAACCCCGCCGGCGGAGTGGAAGCGCGAGTTCGACGACCTGATCGCCTGCCGCGACCTCGGCCCGAATCCGCTTGTCGCCGACGGCACGCCTGCTCCCGGATCCGGCCTGAGGCTGGCCTATCCGCGATGCGCCCCGATCGGCGCGGGGCTCGCGGTGCGGCGGGAGGCGCTCGCGCCCTGGCTGGCCGACACCGGCTACCGGCTGACGGACCGGCGCGGCAGCGACCTGAGTTCGAGCGGCGACAATGACATCATCCTCCACCTGCTCGGTGCGGGCTGGCAGGTGGCGTATTGCCCGGACCTCTCGCTCACCCACCTCATTCCCGCCGGTCGTCTCGAGGTGGATTACCTCGGGCGGCTGAATCGCGGCATCCAACGGTCCTGGATGCAGGTGCTCCTTCGCCACCAGGCCTCCTCGTGGCCGCCAATCAGCCGGCCGGGCGCAGTTCTCCGCCGCTGGCGCGCGTGGTTCACCTACCGGGCTTGGCAGGGTCCCGCCGCGTGGATCCGCTGGCAGGGCGCGTGTGGTCATTTCGAGGGACGCGTCGAATGAGTTCCGTCCGGTCCGTCACCCACCGCCAGCTGACGCTCATCGTCGGGCTGACGCTGCTCCTGACCGTGACGGCCTTCGCCCCGCGCCTGTGGCTGATGCGCGGGCCGGTGCCCGGCTCCTACCAATGGTCGCGCGCCCTGAGCTACCTCGACCAATGCGCGCACCCGCTGCGCCCCGACGTCGAGCTGGCGATGCGGTGGCGGCTCCTGCCGCCCGCCGTCGCCCACGGGCTCATGCTGCCGGGATGTGCGCCGCTCGTCATTCCGTGGATCGGGGTGATCGCGTTGACGGCCTACGTCGCGGTCCTCTTCCGGCGACGCGTGGACGACCGCGACTTTGTCCTCGGCGGCACGCTTCTGGTCGCGACGACGTCGGCGGTCCTGGTGCCGGTCACGTGGCTCGGCATCAACGACGCGTGGGCCTGGCTCGCGCTGCTGGCGGTGGCGTTTGGCCGCGGCCGCTGGACGGTGCCGCTCGCGCTGCTGCTGGGACCCTGGATCGACGAGCGATTCCTGATCGCCCTCCCGCTGGCGTGGCTGACGCGGCAGGCCGACGAGGGCGCCAACGGGACCCGGCTGCGGGACCTCGGGTGGATCCTGCCTTACCTGGTGATCCGTGGCGCGATCACGCTGGCCACCGTGCACGGCGGCACCGCGGAATCGGCCTTCGTCGCCCGGCAGACCGCCTACCTGGCCCACATGGCGGCCAATCTGCCGTTCGGCTGGTGGATGGGACTGCGGGCGGCCTGGCTCCCGCTCGCGGCGGTGCTGGTGCTCGCTCCCGCGCAACTGCGCCCGCGCTGGTTCGTGGTACTCGGACTCACGCTCGTGGCTGCTTCGGTCACGGCCACCGACGTCAGCCGCTCCATCGCGATGCTCCTGCCGGTGGTGCTGCTCGGCTGCTTCCAGTTTGCCCGCCAACGGCCCGACCTCGCGTCCCGCGCGCTGCTGCTGGCCGGGCTCGCCAACCTGCTCATCCCGGCCGCACATGTCGTCGCAACCGAGATTGATCCAATTCATCCGCTCCCGGTAGAACTCCTCCGGTTGTGGCACGCGCAATGACCCCTCGCCTCCTCGCCCGCCGCCTCGGCCTCGGCCGGATCGCGCTGACCCTTTGGCACCAGCCGTTGGCGCGGGTCCGTGACTCGTGGCGAAACGGCGGGCCCTGGGCCGAGCGCGAGACCGAGCGACAGCGCCGGGAGATGGTCGTCGCGGCGGCCACGCTTCCGCCGCTGCCGGTGCGGGCGGGCGCGCCCCGCGTCACGTTGCATCTCCTCACCGGCCGCCGGTTCGGCTACCAGGCCGCCTTCTGCCTGCATTCGTTCGCCCGCCACGCCGACGTAAACCTCGCCGCGGAACTCTACGACGACGGCACGTGCGGTGACGACGTGGTCGCCCTGCTGGGCCGCCTGGGCCCGGACATCCGGTTTCATTCGCTCGCCGAGCAGGAGGCGCGCTTGGAGGCGCTGCTCCCCGTCGCTCGTTTCCCGGCCCTTCGCGACCGGTGGCAGCATTACCCTAACATCCGCAAGCTCATCGCCCCGCATCTCGGCTCGAGCGGCTGGAAGCTGGTGATCGACTCCGATCTGCTGTTCTTCCGGCGGCCCGATTTCCTGCTGCAATGGCTGCGCGCGCCCGACCGCCCCCTGCACGCCGTGGACTGCGAGGAGAGCTACGGTTACTCGCGCGAGCTGATGGCCGGCCTCGCCGGCGCACCCATTCCCCTGCTCGTGAACGTCGGCCTCTGCGGCCTGCGCAGCGAGGACCTCGAGTGGAATCGGATCGAGGCGTGGTGCGCCGAGCTGATCGCGCGGGAATCGACGAGCTATTACCTCGAGCAGGCCCTGGTCGCGATGCTCGTCGCCAGCGCGCCCAACCGCGCGGTGGCCCCGGCGGGCGACTATGTCACCAAGCCGGACCGGGCCGAGGGAGCCCGGCCGACGGCGGTGATGCACCATTACGTGGCGGAGTCGAAACGCTCCTATTTCCGCGACAGCTGGAGACTGACGATCGCGCCATGAGCGAGACCGCGAACTCCAGCCGGCCCCATCCAGCGATTGCCGCTGCCGTCGGGGTCATCGCTTTCCTCGGGGCGACACTGTTCGCCACCCGCGGCGGCGTCCGGCTCGGCTTCGATTCCTTCTATTACGTCGAGTACGCGAAGTCCTTCCGGCAGGCGCTGCCCGGCTCGTTTGGATCGGCGTGGCCGTTTGGCTGGCCGCTGCTCGGTTCGCTCGTGAGCCACCTCGGACTTTCCACCTACCGCGCCCTTTTCGCCCTCGAGGTCGCCAGCATCGCCGTGCTGGCCGCGATCGCGGCGAAGGGCCTGGACTGGGAACGCGCAGGCCGGGTCACTCCCTTTCTGTTCCTGGGCGCCGTCTCCTCGACCGTGGGAATGGTGAGCTCGGCCGCCGCGGCGTTCAGCGAAGTGCCGTTCGCCGTGGCCCTGCTGCTCCTCGCCGCCACCCTCGTCTGGGACTCGCGCTGGTCCGCGGTCGCGGCTGCCGGCTGCATGATCCTCGCGTTCGGCCTGCGCTACGCGGGAGCGCTGACACCGTTGATCGCGCTGGCCTGGGTTTGGCACCGGCGCCGTTCGGAACCCGGCGTGAAGGTGGCGCCCGTGGTGGCGGCCCTCGTGGCCTCCGCCGTGCTCATGGGCGGGCTGCTGCTCTGGAACCGGGAGGTCACAGGACATATTACCGGCATTCCCCGCGGCCATCCGGCGGCGGCCACCTGGCCCGCCGTGTGGAGCGATTTCGGCTGGTCCCTGCCCAACCTTCTGGGCGGCTTCGGACTTTGCCGCTTCCTGGGATTCGAGAGCGCCGGGCGGCTCGTCGGGGGGCTCGTCCTGACTGCCGCGATCATCCTTGCCGGACTGCGAGGCTGCAGCCGGGGCCGAACGGCCCTCGTGCGGACGTGCGGCGCCGTCGTGGCGACCTATGCCGTCGGGTTGATCGGGCTACGCTGCGTCGGGCAGTTCGATGACCTCTACAACGCGCGGATGTTTGTGCCGCTGCTGGTCCCGCTGGCCCTGGTGACCGCCGACGCGGTATCGCCGAGGATCCTGGCGGCCGTTGGCATCGGACTGCTGGCCGCAAACTTCATTCTGGCCGGGCGTGGATTGAGCCGCGAAATCGGTGGCGACATTTCACCGGCTCTCGCGGTCGTCGCCGACACCTGCGCGCCGCAGTGCCTCGCCGTCAACGACGCGGGCCTGACGTTGGCGGCCCGAGTGTCGTCGCCGGTGATCCGGGCGGTCGGCCTCGACTGGACCGTGCCCCGGCCCCAAGTCCGCTATCTGGTGCTGGCCGGCCGGCCCCGCGACCGGGACGGCACGCCGGGCGACGTCGCGCCGGAGTGGCGGGAGCTTGCCGTCCGGCTGCTGGCCGGGGGACGCTACCGCGAGCGACTGCGGTTGCCGAACCTGATCGTCCTCGAGCAGACTCCGGTGCCCAACTAAGCCAATAGCCGTGCCCCCGCTGGTTTCCATCCTCATTCCCTGCCACAACGCCGCCCGCTGGCTGCGGCCGACCCTGGAGTCGGCCCTCGCGCAGGACTGGGACCAGTGCGAGATCATCGTCGTGGACGACGGCTCGACCGACGGCAGCACGGCCCTCGCGCTCGAGTTCGTTCCCCGCGGGGTCCGGGTCATCGCCCAGACGAACCAGGGGGCGAGCGCCGCCCGGAACCACGCGATCCGCGAGGCGCGCGGCGACTACTTCCAGTTCCTCGACGCCGACGACCTGCTCTCGCCGGGCAAGGTCCGCGCGCAGCTGGCCCTGCTGGCGCTGCGGCCGCCGGGTTCGGTCGCCACGTGCGGCTGGGGCCGCTTCGAGCAGGACCCCGCGCACGCGCGGTTTGTCGACGACGCCGTCGAGCGCGATTTTTCCCCGGTCGATTTCCTTGTCCTGGGCGGCGAGACCGGCGCCATGATGCACCCGGCGGCCTGGCTCGTGCCGCGGGCCGTCGCCGAACGCGCGGGCCCGTGGGACGAAAGCCTCACGCTGAATGACGACGGCGAGTACTTCAGCCGCGTCATGCTCGCGAGCGCCGGCCTGGCTTACTGCGGCGACCCCGCGGCGAAGACCTACTACCGGTCCGGGCTCGCGGGCAGCCTCAGCCGCCAGCGCAGCGAGCGGGCGCGGCGCTCGCAGTACCGGTCGCTGGAACTGATCACGGCGCGGCTGCGCGCCGCCGAGGACTCACCCCGGACCCGTCACGCCTGCGCCGGCTACTGGCGCCGGTTCGTGCACGACTTCTATCCCGCGCCGGCCGACCTGATCCGACGGGCCGAGGCCGAGATCGCGAACCTGGGCGAGTCCGTCGGCGCGCCGCCAATGGGACCGCGCAGCACGGCGGTTGCGGCGCTGCTCGGCTGGCGCCTCCTCTGGCGCCTGCGCCACCTGCTCCACCGATGAAGACCGGCCGCATCGCGATTCTCTCGGCCTCGCACCTCTGCCGGAATCCCCGGGTGCTGAAGGAGGCCACCACGCTCGGCGCGGCAGGCCACGACGTGACGGTCCTGACGGTCTCGAGCCACGAGCGCTTCGAGCGGATGGACCAGGAGCTCATGCGCGGGCGGCCCTTCCGTCGCAAGGTAGTCGACCACACGGCCGACACCGCCGCGGCCCGCATGCGAGGCTTCATGCAGCGCGGCTCCACCTGGTCGGCCCGCCTGCTGTGCCGGACCGTGGGCCTGGAGACCGCCGCCGCGCTCGGACCGGCATCGGCGCTGCTCCAGCTGGCGCGGGCCGAGCCGGCCGATCTCTGCATCGCCCACACGGAAATTCCGATCTGGGCCACGCAGTATCTGATCCAGGACGGGCGTCGCGTCGCGGTCGACGTCGAGGACTGGTATTCCCAAGACCTTCTGTTCGCCGACCGAGCCAGTCGCCCGCTGCGCCTGCTTGAGCGCGCCGAGCGCTTCGCCCTTCGGCACGCGGCCTATGTCTCGACGACGTCGGAAAGCATGGCGCAGGCGCTGGCCGAGGCGTTCGGCGGGCCGCGCCCGATCACCCTGCGCAACACCTTCCCGCTGCAGCCCCGGCACCGGCTGGACCGGGCCCCAGCGGTGGGGCCGCCGTCCTTCATCTGGTTCTCCCAGACCGTGGGGCCGGGCCGCGGCCTGGAACTCTTCCTGGCGGCCTGGTCGCGGATGCGGCAGCCCAGCCGCGTCTGCCTCCTGGGCGACGAGCGCCCCGGCTACCGGGACCAGCTGCTGGCCCGCGTGCCGGCGGAACGCCGGGGCGACGTCCGGTTCCTGCCCCTGGTCACGCCAGACGAACTCCCCGACCGCCTCGCGGAGCACGACATCGGACTGGCGCTGGAGCCGCACTGGCCCCGGAACCGCGACCTGACGATCAGCAACAAGATCTTCCAGTACCTGAACGCCGGCCTGGCCGTGGTGGCGACCGACACGCTGGGCCAGGCCGAGGTGATGCGCGCCGCGCCAAACGTCGGCCTGCTGATCGCGGGCCACGAGACCACGCAGGTCACGGCGCAGCTGGACGAACTCGTGGGCGATCCGGCCCGGCTGCGCTCGACCCAGGCCCACGCCCGCGGCGCCGCCCAGACGGCATTCGCGTGGGAACACGACGCCCCGCGGCTGCTCGCCGCGGTCGAACGCGCGCTCGGAGGCACCTGACCATGGCCGGACGCAAACTGCTCTTCACCACCCTGATCCTCGCGGGCCTGCTCCGGCTGGGTCACCGGCGGACCAAGGCCGTGACCCGCCTCGCCCTGATGTCCAGCTGCCGATTCGGCCTGCGGTGGCTGAGCCATGCGATGCCCTCGCCCGACGGCTGCGCGGTCGTCATCGCCCCGCACCCGGATGACGAGACGCTGGCCTGCGGGGCCATGATCGCCCGCCGGCGCGCCGTGGGCCTGCCGGTGCACGTGATCGTGGTCACGGACGGTAGCGCCTCGCATCCCAACCACCCGACGCTCACCGGACCGGTGCTGCGGACCGTCCGCCGCGACGAGGCCCGCGCCGCCCTGGCCATCCTCGGCGTCGAGTCGGTGGCGGTGCACTTCCTCGACGAGGTTGACGGTACCCTCGGGCACCTGACGCCGGAGCGGGCCGACCGGCTTGTGAACCAGCTCCGTGACCTGCTCGCCGCGATCGGCCCGACGGAGGTTTACCTCCCGTGCTGCCCCGACGGCAGCAGCGAGCACGATGCGACCTACGCCATGACCCTGCGCGCAATCGCGGCGGCCGAGGCGCGCCCGGCGGTGTGGGAGTACCCGGTCTGGTCGTGGTGGAACCCCTGGCTGATCCTCGGCCGGCTCGGCGAGGCACGTCGCTGCTGGTCGCTGCCGACGGAGGACTTCGGGTTGGTGAAGTCCCGGGCCATCTCGTGCTACCGGACCCAGCTTCAGCCCAGCCCGCCGTGGCTGAAACCGCTGGTGCCGCCCGAGCTGGTGCACATGCTCAGCTCGGACCGGGAGTTTTTTTTCCGTGTCGAGATGCCTTCGGTCCGTCCCGCCACCCCGCCCCGCGCCGTGTAGCCATGCGCCGCGTCCTGATCGTCAGCCCGCATTTTCCGCCGACCAACGCGCCGGACCACCTGCGCGTGCGGATGAGCCTGCCCTACTACCGCGACTACGGCTGGGACCCGGTGGTGCTGGCGGTGGACGCCGACGACGTGCCGGCCCCGGCGGATCCGCTGCTCGCCGCGACGATCCCCGACGATCTTGCGGTGCACCGCGTGCACGCCAGCCGCTCGCCCTGGCTGCGCCGGCTCGGGGTCGGCAGCCTTGGCTACCGCGCCTGGTTCCCGCTGCGGTCCGCCGGCGACCGGCTACTCCGCGAGAGCCCGTTCGACCTGGTGTATTTCTCCACGACCCAGTTCCTGCTGACCATGCTCGGCCCGCGCTGGCACGCCGAATTCGGCGTGCCCTACGTGATCGATGTCCAGGACCCGTGGCGGACCGACTACTACGAGCGCCCGGGCGCCCCGCCCCCGCCCGGCGGCTGGAAATATCGCGTCGCGCGCTGGCAGGCCGAACACCTCGAGGAACGCGCGTGGGCCGAGGCGGCGGGATTCGTCAGCGTCAGCGAGGCCTACGTCCAGCAGCTCGCCGCGCGCTATCCGTGGTTCTCCGCCCGCCCCTGGGCAGTGGTGCCGTTCGGCGCACCGCAGCAGGACTTCGACTTGGCGCGGCAGCGGCAGGACCTGGTGCCGGCGTTCGTCCGCGAGCCGGGCTGCCTGCACGTGGTGAGCGTGGGAGCGGTCGGTCCGATCATGCGCACCTCGCTCGAGCTGCTCTTTGCCGCCGTCCGCGAGTTGCGCACGCGGCACCCGGAGGACGTGGCCCGCCTTCGGTTTGACTTCATCGGCACGAGCTACGCGCCAGCGGACCAGGCCCGACCGTCCGTCGCGCCGCTGGCGGAGGCGGCCGGCGTCGGCGACCTGGTGCGCGAGGCGCCCGGCCGCATCGGCTATTTCACGGCGATCCGAACGCTGCTGGCGGCGGACGCGATCGTGATCCCGGGGTCGGACGATGCCGGGTACAGTCCGTCGAAGATCGCCACCTGCTTCCTGGCCGACAAGCCGACGCTGGCCCTGACCCCGGCGGGCTCGGCGCTGGACCGGATGGTGACGTCGCTGGCGTTCGCCACGGTGGCCCGCTGGCCCGAGCCCGCGGCCACCACCGCGGCCGCCGACTTCCTGATCGCGCTGCTCGTGAACCCCCACCCGACCCGGCATCCCTCCCGGAACTGGGAGAAATTCAGCGCCGAGCACACCGCGCGGGCCCGCACGCGGCAGCAGTGCGAGCTCTTTGACCGGGCCGTGAACGCCCGCCCCGCATGACGTCCCCGCAACCAACCACGATCGACCGCTACGCGCTAATCGGCGACTTCGCCCAGAGCGTGCGGTGGTTCATCCAGCGCTCGATGCTGCCGATCTCGCTCCTGCTGGTCGGCGCCACGGGCCTGCTGTTCATGACGGGCAACCGCGGGGCCATGGCGTTCGGGTTCATCTCGGTCGGCACCCTGCTCGTCCTGTGGATCTGGCGGACCTACGGCATCGGGCTCCCGATCGTGCCGCTCATCGCGGTCCAGCATCTCCTCGTCTACGGGCTGCCGATCGCCGTGAACCACGAGACCCTGACGGCGTACCCGGAGAACTTCGTGACCCAGGCCGGGCTGGAGGTGCTGATCTTCAGCGTGGCGCTGGCGCTCGGCTGGCGGTTCAGCCTCGGCCTGTTCCAGCCCGCGATGCCGGTGTCGTATGCGCTGCACGGTTTCCGCCACCAGCAGGGCGAACGCGTCAAGCGGCTCGGCTTCAGCCTCATCTTCATCGCGTCCGCCTACTCGCTGGCCCAGGGCACGCCCGCCTTTGACACGCTCTACGCCGTGCTGCCGGCCGGCAGCTACTCCGTCCTGCAGTCGATCGCGTCGGCCGCGAGCGTCTGCGGCTTCTTCCTGGTCTCGCTGTTCGTAAGCGCCGGGGCGGTGCCGCCGGTGCTGGCGGTGCTCTTCTGGATCCTCCTGATCCTCGACAGCCTGATCATGGCCTCGGGCTTCCTGCTCTCGGCCAGCACCGCGATGCTGTCGTCGGTCATGATCGGCCTCTTCTGGAGCCGGGGCCGCATGCCATGGCGCTACCTCGCCGCGGTCGGGCTCGTGCTCGGCTTCCTCAACCTCGGCAAGATCACGATGCGCGAACGGCATTGGACCGAGGACGGCGAGAACACGACGCCGGTCTCGATCGCGCAGCTGCCCGCCCGCTACAGCGAGTGGATCACGGTCAGCTACGTCGCGCTCAACCCCGCGCCGGCTAAGAGCTCGATCCG
>CAYYGV010000016.1:0-45471 GCA_964471615.1 uncultured Opitutaceae bacterium | reverse complement strand
GCAGCTTGTTGGCCGATTTGGGAAATAGTTTCGACATGGTCCGGAAGATCCGAGGTCCGCTGGTCAGACCGTCTCACCGCGACGGACAACCGCGCGGGAATCGGTTCGAAAAGTGAGCGGAGTAGCGGCGGGGGCCGGCACAGGCGCCGACGCGGGAGTTTTCGCGAGCAGTCTCGGGGCGATGCCAGCAACGGCAACAAGCCCGATCAATTTGGCTAAAAAGTGCTTTCGCGCTGGGTCGTGGCTCACGGTTCGTCAGTGAAGTTGGTGAAAACTCAGGGTCGAAAGAAGGATGCGGTTTTACCGATGTAAACCAAATTTTCCGGGAAACCGGTCCAGCGTCATTGCTACTCAGCCAAATGGAATCTTCCCAAGGTATCTTCCCCCCTTCCGTCACTCCAAAAAAAGGTCGGCGGCCACCGACCCGGCATCGCCCGGCAATGGGTCTGTCATATTCGCGCCACCGGGCCGCTCGACGCTCGGAATGACACGAACCGAAAGGGCTTAGCCGGAGTCGGCCGGTCGGGACTCGACTCGGCGACGGTCGAGATGCTCAGGGTCAGCCACTTCCGCTGGGGCGTCGACGCCGGTTCCCCGACCGCACTCCCGGGCTACTCGCCTGCTCGGCTACACGACCCTCGCCTATCCACCCCGCGACGCCGCCTTCCGTCGACCCGTCGTGGCGGAGATCAGATAAACACGCCGTCCCGCATCGGCCGGACCGCGTCGCAGCGGTTGGCGATCTCGGGATTGTGGGTGACGAGCACCACTGCCTGACCGTGGTCCTTGGCCAGCCGCGTGAGCAGGTCGAAGACCATGCCGGAGTTCTTCACGTCCAGATTGCCGGTCGGCTCGTCGGCAAGGATGATCGAGGGCTGGTTGGCCAGGGCCCGGGCAATCGCGACGCGCTGCTGCTCGCCGCCGGAAAGCTGGGTGCCGAGCCGGTGGGTCTTGTCCCCCAGCCCGACCGACGCGAGCAATTGGTGCGCCCGCTCGGCCATCTCCTCCGGGGTCTGGCGGCCAAGCTTGCGCATCGGCATCATGACGTTCTCGAGGGCCGAGAATTCCAGCATCAGGAAGTGAAACTGGAACACGAAGCCGATGTTCGCGCCGCGCGCCGCGGTCCGCGCCGCATCGTCGTTGTTCGACATGAGCTGCCCGTTGATCGAAATCTGGCCGGCATCCGGCTGGTCGAGCAGGCCCAGCAGGTAGAGTAGCGTGCTCTTGCCGCAGCCCGAGGGTCCGACGATGGCATACACCTGCCCGCGTCGCGCTTCAAACGTAACCCCTTTCAGCACGTGAACGCGCCCCTCACCCTGCCCGAGGTAGCGATGCAGGCCCTCGCAGCGGAGGACGGTGTCGCCTCCGGGAGCGGGGAGAATGGAGGATGGAGAAGGGACGGATTTGCTCAATTGAATCGGGTGTTCCGGACGTTGATGTACGCTCCCAGCCTCGCTGAAAGCTCCTTTGACGCGGCAAAGATCTGCGCCGCCTGCGAATCGGAAATGACCTTCACGCGCTTGGCCAGCTGCACCTGCGACCGGACCTCGCCGCACGATGCCTTCGCGTAGTAGAGAAACTGGACAAACTCACGGTTCGAACCGCGTTCATAGCCCTCGGCGATGTTGGAGGAAATCGAGATTGCCGCCCGCTGAATCTGGTTCTTGAGCGTAAAATCCCGGCTCGGTTCAAACAGGTGATAGACGTCCGCCGCCAACTCGATCGCCTGCTGCCAAACAACCAGGTCCTCGAACCCCTCGATGGTCTTTCCTTTCTCCATATTCCCTTCTCCTTGCTCCCTCATTGCGCGGTACCGCGCACGATGTCGCCGGGCTCGAGCCGGGCGGCGCGGCGGGCCGGGATGATGGAGGCGGCCATGACCATGATGGCGGCGGTCAGGACGGCCTCGATATAGTGCCAGAGGCTCCAGGAAACCTGGAAGGTCTCGGTCTTGAAGATGCCGTTGATCGGAAGCGGGATTCTCGACACGGCAAATGTGCCAATGACTCCCACCGCCGCGCCGGCCAGGGCGCCGATCACGAGCACGATCGCGGCCTGCCAGAGGAAGATCTCGGTGATGTCGCGCCGCTCATAGCCCATCGAGCGCAGGATCGCGATGTCCTTGGTCTTCTCCAGCACGATCATGGCGAGCGTGTTGAACATCGCGAGGCCCGCGATGAGCGTGAAGACCGAGACGGTGATGGCGGAGGACACGCTGAGGGCGCGGAACGCCTCGAGCCAGGCCTTCTCGCGCTCCTGCCAGGGCTGGGCGCTGTGGCGGATCACGTCCTGCATGCGGAGCGCATCCTTCGGGGCGCGGTCCTTGTCGAAGAGATTGATCTGGATGAACGTGACGCCGGTCGGCTTCTTGAGCAGCGAGCGGGCCTCGCCGATGTGGACGTACACGCGGGTCTTGTCGATGTCGCGCACACCGGTCTCGTAGATTGCGCTGACCCGGTAGCGGCGCAGCTGGCCCTGGCAGTCGAGGATGAAGGAGTTGCCCACCTCGAGCTCAAGGCGCTCGGCGAGGACCTTGCCGACGAGGGCGCCCGTCGGCGCCTCGCGAAACGCGGCCAGGTCGCCCTGCACAATCTGGTGCTGGAGATCGGACACCTTGAGGTGCTCCTCGAGGTTGATGCCGAAGACCTGGGCGGACTCGTTCTTGAACGAACTGCGCACGACGACATTGCCGCGCAGCACGGCGGACGTGCCGGAGACATTCTCAAAATCCCGCAGTGCACTGACCACGAGCTTCGGCTCCTCGACTCCCTCGATGTACTTCACGCCCTCGCGGTGGCTGATCAGCATCTCGGACCCGCCGCCCGCGTTCATGCTGCGGATCGTGTCCTGCATCTTGTCCTCGACCCGCATCGCCCCGTCGGTGCCGAGGATCGTCTTGATGAAAAACTCCTCGAAGCCGCTCGTCGTCGCCTGCGTGACGATGAACAGCCCCACCCCCAGAATGGTGCACGACAGGCTCATCAGCATGGCGCGCTTCTTCGCAGTGAGGAAGCGGAAGGCGATGAGCAGGTTGGGCGACATGGGACAGCGAGTCGAAGGTCGAAGGTCGAAAGATGGTGGGCGACAGGACGAGGCGGCTGGGATGCTAGAGTTCGATCTTTGACATTCGACCTGGGACCTTCGACCTCACCCGCCTCCGGCGGGGCCTATTTGCCGACCAGCTCCGTCCGCACCCGGTCGCCGGCGCGGAACTTGTCGAGTTCCTCGACGATCACGAGATCGCCGGCCTTCAGGCCCTTGGTGATCTCCGCGATATTGAGGCTGACGTAGCCGACCTCGACCTTGCGCAGCTCGACGCGGCCGTCGACCACGGCATAGACGTTGGAGCCAAACAGGGCGCGCCGCGGGACGAGGGCGTCGGCGTCGCGGGAGCCAACGATGACGTTCACCTCGCCGGTGAGGCCGGGGACCAGCACCTCCGGCGGGCACTGGACCTCGAGGAGGATCGGGTACCGCTGGGTCTCGGCGTCGGCAGTCGGGAGGATCTTCGAGACGGTGGCGTCGTAGGTGTCGTTCTCGCGGCCGAGGAAGCGCACGGTCGCCTTCTGTCCCAGGCGAATCTCAGCGAAGTTCTCCTGGCTGATCTTGGCCTCGACGGCGCGGCTAGTGCTGATGAGCGTGGCGATCGGCGCGTTCGGGTTGATGAGGTCACCGGGGCGGGCGAAGACCAGCGAGACGATGCCGTCGAACGGGGCGGTGATCGTCATCTTGTCGAGCTGGCGGTGCTTGACCCGGAGGGTGTTCTCGAAGTTGGCGATCTCCTGCTTGCGCGCGACGTCCTCGAGGGCGAGGCGCTGCTCGACCTGCTTCACGAGCCGGCGCTGCTTTTCCAGCTCGGTCGCCGGGTAGCTGCCGGCGGCGGTGAGCCGCTCGAAATTGGCCAGGGCCTCGGTGGCGGTCTCAAGCTCGAGCTTGATGGACGAGCCCACGGCGATGCGCTTCTTGGCGGCGTCGTAGTCCTGCTCGATGCGCTCGATCTCGAGCTGGAGGTCGCCCGGGTCGATCTGAGCGAGGACGGCACCGGCCTCAACCTTCTTGCCCGGGTCGAGCTCGCTGCGGATCAGGCGGCCGCCGATCTCGCTCTTGAGTTCCATCTGATACTCGGCCTGGACGGTGACGCTGCCGGAGACCGCATTGGTGGCGCGCCCCTTGGTGACGGCGGCGACCTTGGCGGTGGGCTTGAGGAGGACGAAGAGCGCCAGGGCCACTACGACGACGGCGCCGGCTGCGATCAGGAGCTTTTTCACAGGCTGGACTTGGGCAGATTCTGCAGCGCGGGATCCTCCAGCATCATGGAGAGGAAGTCACCGGCCTTCATCAGGTAGTCGAAGCGGGAGGTCGACGCGTTGATCTGGGCATCCACGAGGCCAAGTTTGGCGGCGTTGACCTCGGCCTCGGACACCAAGCCGCGCGACAGGTCGTCCTTGCGGCCAGCGACATTGCCCTGGTTGGACTCGAGGATGCGGTTGGCGAGCTCCATGCTCCGGGAGGAGAACTCGAGCTGCTTAAGCTGCGCGCGGGTCTGCTCCGACAGGGTGGCCCGGGCCTCGTCGTAATTGATCTCGGCCTGCCGGCGACGGGTGGAGGCGTTGGCCTTGGCCGCGCGGGCGGAGAACCCGTCGAAGATCGACCAGTTGACCTGCACGCCGACGTAGCGCGACTGCAGGAGATATTTCTGGGCGATGTTGGCGGTGTAGCTCTGCTCGTCCTGGCTGACGCCGGCCTGGAGATTGAAGTTCGGGCGCAGGCGGACGTTGGCGTTTTTGTAGTTGAGCTTCTCAACCTCGATCTGGCGCCGGAGCGTCTCGAGGTAGTAGGAATTGAGATCCTGGTTGGCGACGTGCCCCGCGAGGATGCCGCCCAGCAGCTCCGGTGCGGGCGTCACCGTCGGCAGCATGTCGGGAATCTGGCCGTCCTGGAGCGGATCGGTGCCGGTCAGCTTCGCGAAGGCGCGCTTGGCGTTGTCGAGATCCTCACGGGCGCGGTCGGCCGAGAGCTGGGCCTGGTCGAAGTTGAGCCGCGGCATGAACATGTCGCCGGGGGCGATGACCTTTTTCTCGAGCTTGGTCTGGGCGATTGCGAGCTGGTCGCGCGCGATCTGGATGGCCATCTCGTTGCGCGCGAGCTGCAGCTTTTTCAGGACCATCTGCATGAACTGGGCCCGGATTTCCTGCACGAGGCCGCGGTAGGCCTCGGAGGTCTGACCCTCGGTAATCTTCTTCTGCAGCTCGGCGATGCGGGTGTTGTTCTCGAGCGTGCCCCAGTGAAACACCGGCTGGTTGATGCTGGCGTTGTAGTAGAGCTTCTGGGTGTCCCGCCAGCCGGGCGCATCGGCACGATGGTCGAGCTGCCACGGGTTATACTGCATGTAGCCGCCGACCGACGGCAGCTGCCCGGCGCGGGCGGCGATCCGGTTCTGCTCGGCGATCGCGTTCTCCAGGTTGCGCATCACCATGCGGGGCGACTCCTTGACCGCCGCCTCGATGATGGGCTTCAGCGTAGGGAAATAGTTTTCCGCGAGCGGCAGAGCGGAGGGGTCGACGGCCGAGGCTTGGGCCGGGATCACCAGCGCGCTGAGCAGGAGCAGGCCGGTCGAGGCGATACAGATGGATCGGAGCATAGGAATACAGGGCCTGGATGAAAAACGCGGGGCGAAACCGCTTTGACGTCCGGGGACGCCGACAGTTCCGCGTGAAAACCTCAGGCCATCCTGAACACACGGCGACGCAAGCCCAAAGCGGCGGTTCGGGACGTGCATTCCGTTCTGGCGCCGGGCCCTTGGAGGCAAAATTCACTTTACTAAGGTAGGAGCACCCGCCGTCTTGGAAGCATGAACTCGTCCGCTGCAAAGCTGGGGCCGTTTTCCTTTGCTCGGGTTCTCTGGCAACACCGGGAACTGCTCTGGCAATTCAGTCTGCGAGAGGTCGAACTCCGCCACAAGGGCAGTCACCTCGGTCTGATCTGGTCGGTCCTGAATCCGCTGCTGATGCTCAGCCTTTACGTGTTTGTGTTTGGGTACATTTTCGGCGGGCGCTTTGGGATTCTGCCAAATGAAACCCGCATCGAATACGCCCTGGGTGTGTTCCTGGGTCTGAGCATTTTCCAATACCTCGCCGAGACGATTTCGCTCTCCCCCAACCTGGTGGTCATCAATCCGAACTTCGTAAAGAAGGTCGTATTTCCTCTCGAGATTCTGCCGGCTTCGGCGGTTAACGCGGCGACCTTCCACCTGATGATCAGCCTAGGACTGGCGCTGCTCGGTGTCATGCTCTTCGGGCCCGGACTTTCGGCCGGCGTGCTCTGGTTGCCCGTGATTCTCCTCCCGATCGCCATGCTCGCACTTGGTCTGGCATGGTCCGTTGCCGCGCTTGGTGTGTTCCTGCGCGACCTGACCCAGGTCATGCAGTTCCTCTCCATGTCGCTCATGTATGCCAGCGCCATCTTTTACTCGTCGCACAAGATCCCGGCGACCATTTGGGTGGCGCTGCGCTTCAATCCCCTGCTGATCGCCATCGAAGAGACGCGCAATGCCGTCCTCTGGGGCCAAGCCGTCAACTTGAAGCACATCGCTTTCCTATATGTCACCGGGCTCGCCGCCTGTTCTTTTGGTTACTTTGTGTTTCGGCGCCTGAAGCCCGCGTTTGCAGACGTAATCTAGTTCCGGGGCTTTCTGGTCCGCCCTACTCTGCAGTCTACCGTGCGGATCGGGTGCACCCCTTTGCCTCTCCTGCCTCATGTCATCCTCCGCTCCCAAACCCGGCCACATCTTCTGGCTCATGGGCCTCTCCGGCGCCGGCAAGTCCACGCTCGCCAGCCAGCTCGTCGTCGCGTTGCGCTCCCAGGGGCTGCCTGTGCTGCCGCTCGACGGCGATGCGCTCCGGGCGGGCGTCTGCCAGGGACTGGGATTCACCGCCGCGGATCGTGCTGAGAATCTCCGTCGCGCCGCCTGCATCGCCCGTATGGCCCGCGACGCCGGCATCTGCACGGTCGCGTCGTTCATCACGCCGCTCGAGAGCCACCGCCAGCTGATCCGCGAGGTGGCAGGCGCCGAGGGTTTCTCGCTCGTCTACATGGACGCCCCCTACGACGTGTGCCGCCAGCGCGACGTCAAGGGCCTCTACGCCCGGGCGGCCGCCGGCAAGGTGGCCAATTTCACGGGCCTGTCCGACGGGTTCGAGGCGCCCACCCAAGTCGATCTCCTGCTGCACACCGGCGCCGAGACCGCCGCTGCGTCAGCCGCCCGGTTGATCGAATTCGCCCGTTCCAAAGTCTAGCCAGTGCCGCTGGGAAACGGGCGCCCGGATTCCGCAACGACGGCGGTCCGCGCGAGCTTGGACTGACTCGGCTGCCTAGCCCAGGGCCGCGAAGTCGGCGTCGACCATGAGCTCGGCCAGGGCCTTCATCCGCGTGCGCGGTTCCCAGCCCAGCGTGCGCTTCGCCTTGGAGTAGTCGCCGATGAGCAGATCGACCTCAGCGGGACGGAGGAACCGCTCGTCGAACTTCACGTGGTCGCGCCAGTCGAGGTTCACGCGTCCGAATGCGGCGTCGAGGAACTCGCGGATCGTGTGGGTCTCGTTCGTCGCCAGCACGTAGTCATCCGGCTTTTCCTGCTGGAGCATCATCCACATGCCCTCGACATACTCCTTCGCGTAGCCCCAGTCGCGTTTCGCGTCGAGATTGCCGAGGCTAAGTTCTTTCTGCAGGCCCTTCTTGATGCGGGCGGCCGCCAGCGAAATCTTGCGGGTCACGAAGGACTCGCCGCGACGCGGCGACTCGTGGTTGAAGAGAATGCCGCTGCACGCGAAGAGATTGTAGGACTCGCGGTAGTTCACCGTCAGCCAGTGGCTGAACACCTTGGCGCAACCATACGGCGAGCGCGGCCAGAACGGCGTCACCTCGGTCTGCGGCACTTCCTGCACCTTGCCGAACATCTCGGACGACGAGGCCTGGTAGAACCGCACCTTCTTGCCGATGCCCGACTCGATGATGGCCTCAAGGATGCGCGCGGCGCCGACGCCGGTGATGTCCGCGGTGTACTCCGGGATGTCGAAGCTGACGCGGACGTGGCTCTGGGCGGCGAGATTGTAGATCTCGTCCGGCTGCAGGGCGTACAGCAGCTTCACGAGCGACACGCTGTCCGCGAGGTCGCCGTAGTGGAGGTAGAGCCGGCGGTCGGCGCCTTTCTCATAGGCCTGCAGGTGATCGATGCGGCCGCGGTTCATCGTGCTGGCACGACGCACGAGGCCGTGGACCTCGTAGCCTTTTTCGAGCAGGAACTCCGCCAGGTACGAGCCGTCCTGTCCCGTGATACCCGTGATGAGTGCTTTCTTCCTCATGAGATTTTCGCGAGTTCGGCGTCGACCAGCCGGCCGACCATTTCAGCGAAGGGCACCGTGTTTTCCCAGCCCAGCAGGGCCTTGGCCTTCGCGGGATTGCCGCACGGGGCGACCGGTTCCACCGAGGTGAGCAGGCCGGCGTCGTACTTCACGTGGTCCTGCCAGTTCAGCCCGACATGCTCAAACGCCCGCGTGGCGAGTTCGCGGACCGTATGCAGCTTCCCGGTCGCGAGGACAAAATCGTCGACGGTCTTCTGCTGGAGCATGAGCCACATGCCCCGCACGTAGTCGGGCGCCCAGCCCCAGTCGCGCCGGCCGTCGAGACTGCCCAGCGTAACCTCGCGATCGAGGCCGCGTTTGATGCGGGCGGCGGCGCGGGCGATCTTGATCGTGACGAAACTCGCGCTGCGCCGGGGCGACTCGTGATTATAGAGAACCGCCGCGCACGTCGGCAGCTGGTAGGCGATGCGGTAGATCCGCGCCATTTGCTGCGAGAGCGCCTTGGCCGCGCCGTACGGCGTCGTGGGATTCACCGGCGTGTGCTCATCCTGGGGCGCATGCGGCGGCGAACCGAACACCTCGCTGCTGGACGCGTACAGGAATTTCGGCGGCTCGGGCAGGTCGCGGAGAATCTCGAGCAGTCGCAGCGTCGCCATGCCGATGCTCTCCAGCGTGCTCTCCGGCAACTCGAGGCTCAGCCGCGGACTCGACTGTCCCGCCAGATGATAAAACTCATCGGGCCGCGCCTTCCCAATAATCCGCCGCAAATGGGTGGCGTCTTCGTTGGTGCCGTTGTGCAAAAAAAGGCGCTTGTTGGCCACCGCCGGGTTAGCGAGCAGGTGCCGAATATTGCTATTGGCCAACGTGTCCGGGCGATGAACAAGGCCGTGGACCTCATAGTCGTTCCCAAGCAGCAACTCGGCCAAGTAGGAGCCGTCTTGTCCGGTGATGCCTGTAATGAAAGCCCGCCTCATCTGATTACAAAGATAGACCTATGGCGCGAGTTCACGTGAGTATTCAAGGGCTATCCTCTTCAACCAGACGAGATTAATAGGCCTAAGGCAACAACAGTCTGAATGAAGCTGACGTGTTAGGTAGCTTTTCTTGATCCGAATCGACCTTTCCCGACGTCTTTTGTCGGAGCCAGAGCCGTAGGTGTCGCCTTAACCCAAAAGAGGTAATCAGTGCCTTCCCGTTTATATTCTGCCGACGATTCGACTAGGTTCGGATCGATGTCACTCGATTCGAAGGACAGCGCGCCGTGTACTCGCGATCTCACTGCCATCCCGGGAGGTGATGAAACGTGTAAGGCAATTTCCTACACACGTTTGAATGCAGTGTTGCATGGCCCAAACGAAGGTATCCTGATCAACGAACAAACACAGATGTCCGAAGAAACAGTCATATCCGTTGAGGATGTGGGAAAGACCTACCGGATCTGGGAGTCGCCAGCCAAACGGCTGCTGAGTCCGGCATACTCTTTCGCTGCTGAAGTCCTGCCCTCGACGTGGTCGAAGGGGCTTCGGTCATCTGCGCAGAAAGGGTACCGAGATTTCAAGGCGCTGGATGGCGTGGGCTTCTCCGTGCGCCGTGGTGAAGCCGTCGGGATCATCGGCCGCAACGGCTCAGGCAAGTCGACCTTGCTTCAGATTATTGCGGGAACCTTGCAGCCGTCTCGGGGCACGGTGACGGTGCGTGGGCGGGTCGCCGCATTGCTGGAGCTTGGCAGCGGCTTCAACCCGGACTTCACCGGCAAGGAGAACATCTTCGTCAATGGAGCGGTGCTCGGCCTTAGCCGCGCGGAGGTCGAGGCCCGCTACGATGGCATCGCGGCTTTCGCCGACATCGGCGAGTTTATCAATCATCCGGTCAAGACGTACTCGACCGGCATGATGATGCGACTGGCCTTCGCCGTCGCCACGAGCGTCGATCCCGAGATCCTCATTGTCGACGAGGCGCTCAGCGTCGGTGACGTCTTCTTCAATCAGAAGTGCTTCACGCGAATCCGGCAGATCCTGGATTCCGGCACGAGCCTGCTGTTCGTTTCCCATGATATCTCAGCGGTCCGTAATCTCTGTGATCGGGCCATCCTGCTCGTGAACGGCACCAAGGCGTACGAGGGCCCGCCGGAAGAAGCGGCCAGCCGCTATTACGCCCTCTCCCCCACGAACGCGGTTGCCGCGGTGCCAAACAAAGCCCAAGCCGCCAGCAAGACCGAGGAAAGCAGCCGCCTGAGAGAGGTGATCGGTTCCAATGATGTCCGCCGCCTGGCTCGGTCAGAGCATGGCGCCGGCGGATTGACGATCGACCAAGTGGCAATCCTGGACGAGAGCGGGAGTCCGACCCGCAACTTCACCGTGGGAGCCCAGATGACACTCGCCCTCCGGCTGCGCGCGACGGCGGACATCACCGACCCCAGCTGCGGTCTCCACCTCTACGACCGGATGAACAACCTGATCTTTGCCGCCGGCACTCGCCAGCTTCGCGTGCCGTTGGCGGATTTCCATTCGGGCGAAGAGAGAATCGTCGAATTGCGCCTCGAACTGGCAGTGCACCCCGGCGAATACACGTTTTCCCTTGGCTGCTCACAACGGTCGAGCGACGGGCCCAACGCCGGTTTCGCGCTGCATCGGATCGAGGGCCTTGGACCGGTCGCAGTCACGGCAGCCGCAGCCGTCACCGAAGACACCTGGCCCTTCTATGGCATGGCGCGCCTGCCAATGACCATTCGGGTTCACGGCTAAGGGAGCATCAACCCAGCGACCATGGCACCGCCCCTTCGGATTCACATCGGCCACCATTTCTATGGAGCCGGCAACGTCGGCGACGACTGGATGCTGGCCGGTTTCCTTGCGGCCATCGCAACGGTGCCGACCAAGGTGGAGATAACCTGTTGCGCCGAGGCGAACCTCGAGGCGATGCGGGCGCGTTTCCCGACGATCGAGTGGGCGCCGTACTCGCCGCCGGAACGAGAGCGGCTCATTTCCAAGTGCACGATATGGCTTGGCCTGGGCGGCACGCCTTTCCAATTCGACAGCTCGATGTGGATGATGACGCACCTCGAGGAAGAGATGCGGCTGGTCACCAAGTACGCGAAGCCGGCCTACATGCTGGGCATCGGGGTGGAAGATGCCCGAGCGGTGCGGGCCGATCGCGCGCGAGCGGTTCTTAGCCAGATTCGGTACATTTGGGCCCGCGACAAGCGGGCGACCGTTTTTCTCCACGAGGCCGGACGCAGCACCGGCATCTCAACGGCCGCCGATCTGGCGAACGTGTTCCTTTCCCAGCAATCTTGGCCTACTG
This sequence comes from uncultured Opitutaceae bacterium, assembly GCA_964471615.1. Lineage (GTDB taxonomy): Bacteria > Verrucomicrobiota > Verrucomicrobiia > Opitutales > Opitutaceae > Opi-474. Next base: position 33,811 of record CAYYGV010000016.1, on the reverse strand, counting down.
CCCAACCCTCGATCCAGGCGCTGATTTTCCACGTCGAGAAAACCCACCAATACAACCCTGGCGCGGTGGCCGAGTTCGCTGCCTCGCGGTCAACCCCACTGCGCTGGATTGTCCAAGATGTAAGGGTGATGAATTACTCCGAGCGATTCGTCTTCGACCAACTTCCGCCAAGTCATCGGGCCAGGATTCAGCTCGAAATGCCCGACTACGGCGCCGGCACACCCGGGGACCTGTTGCGACCCTGGCACGGAGTCGAGGTCTGCCTGTCAACCCGCTACCACGGCGCGCTCGCGGCCGCGTGGAGCGGGTCCCGCGTCGCGGTCTATCCGCGAAGCATGAAGGTTCAGGGGCTATGCGAACAGTTGGATTGCGCCGCCCAGCCTTCGCTGGCGCAACCAACCGACTTTGCCGCCGGACTGACCATGGCCAGAGCCGTACCGCGGGAGATTCTGACTTCCCTCGCGGATCGGGCGACCAAGTGTTGCCATGAGCTCTTGCAGATGGTGACCTAGGGCGTGAGTCCGACCAACGACCCCACTCCCCGGCCGTTAACTGTCACATTCCTGAACCAGAAGGGCGGAGTCGGTAAGTCGACCCTCTGCATCGCCATCGGTGCCATCCTGAAGCAGGCGGGGTATCGAGTGGCGTTCGACGACCGCGATCCCCAGGGTTCGGTCAAGTTCTGGGCCCACGAGGTCGGGCAAATTCCATTGGTTGAAGAAGAGCCGGCGCCTGAGGTCGTCCTGTGTGATACGCCCGGACACATCAGCGCCCAAGATCAGGGACCTCATGCCGAGCTTTGCAGCCTCATCAGCCGGTCCGACCGGCTCGTGATCGTCGCTGAGAAGAGCCTTTTCAGCATCCATGCCACGACCCCGATGGTCCGGTTGGTTCACGCCCACCGCGCGCCGGATTCGCGGGTCTATCTGCTCTTGAACAAAGTTCGGCCGGGCCGCGACCGCTACCTCGCGCAGGAAAGCGCCGTGGCGTTTCGACTTGGCGTGCCGCTACTAACACCATTTGTTCCGCTTTCAGCGTCCTTCGAACACCTGCAGACCAAAGGGATTTCTGCGCTCAAGCCCCCGCATTTGGAGAAGGTGCTGGAAATCGCGCTTCAGCTCGTCAAATGACCCGCTCCTCCAAACAGCTTCTCGAGCGCCTGAAAAAGGCCCGCGGCCACCTGAGGTCGCGCGCGGGTGACGCGCCTGAAGCCGTGGAGCCGTTGGCCACGAGCAAGTCCGCGGACGCCTTGTTTGAGAAGGCCTCGTCCGGGGCGAAGCCGGCACCGACCAGCGTCTTGTTCGTCCGGTCGGACTCCTACGGCGACCTGATCCTGTTCGCCCCGGTCTTGGCGGAACTGAAGCGCCAATGGCCGCGTACCCGTTTCGGGCTGATACTCAAGGCGCGACATCAGGACGTGATTCCGTTGCTTCCGAGCGGAATCGAATACCTGACCACCGACGCAGACCCCTATCGGGGAAAGGCGAGTGAATACCCCCACTCGACCGCCTTGGCCGATGCGGTGCGGGCCTTCGCCCCGGAGGTTTTGGTGGCGCCGAGCTATGAGAAATCTTGGCTCCACGCTCTTGCAGCCGCCAGCGTGCCTGATGCCCGCCGAATTTCCGTTGGTCCGGCTGCTTTTGACGCCAACACGGTCGATCATTTCACGCAGGCTGGCTTGGGGGACTGCTCGACCCTTTTCCCGGAGGTCGTAACGGTCGATCGCGCGGCCCACGAACTCGACAAGGGCGCTCATTTGGTCGGCCACCTCTGCCAGACAAAGGTGGCTTCGCTCACTCCGTCGATCCGCGTTCCCGAAAAGACTGAAGCCGAGGCCAAGGCGGTGTTGGGGCGCCTTGGGCTCAAGGCCGGTCGCTTCGTCGTCTGCAATCCCGCCGGCAGCGCGAACGTGGCGCTCAAGTCGTGGAGCCCGGAGAATTTCGCGGCAGTTGTCGACTGGCTGGAAAATCAAGAGGGCGTGCGGGTGCTCCTGGCGGCCCATACTTCGGAGGAGGCAACCGTCCAGGCCGTGCTGAGCCACTCGACGACGGCCCGGAAGCAGCCCGCCGTTTGGCTCGGAAGCCACGGTGAGCTTGCCCTGCTCGCAGGCATCCTGAAATCGGCTCGCGCCTACGTTGGCAACGACACCAGCACGATTCACCTCGCCGAGGCTTTGCAGGTTCCCGTGCTCGGGATCTACGGCGGCGGAACCTGGCCGCGCTTCAGCCCATCGCTCCCCCGGTCGATCGCCGTGGTCCATCCGCTGCCGTGCTTCGGCTGCGGTTGGGATTGTCATCTCGTCGATGCTCCGTGCGTCAAACTCGTGCGCCCTCCCGATGTGATCGCGCACCTTCCAAGGCTTTTGGCACCCGCCAATCGTCACGTGGATGGCGAGCGGATCGTACAGCTTAGCCGCCTGCCGGAAGATCAACTCGTAACTTATCAGCGCAGCCGTGAACGCGCCGTCGAAACCGAGAGGGATCGGCAGGCACGTTTGGCCCAGGTGCTGGTTCTGACCCGGGAGCTCTCCGCCCGCGATCGCACCATCGCCGACCTCCACCGTCGTCAGGTGGATGCAGCGCGACGCACCGAGACCGCCTCCGCCGAGAGTCTGGCCTATCAACAAAAGCTGGACCAGCTCGCGGAAAAGCTGCGCGCCACCGAGGTCGACTCGGGCAACCGGCTCCAGCAGATCAAGGTCCTGACCGCGGCCGTAAATACGGCACGCGACGAATGCACATCATTGCGGCAGCAGTTGGAGGCCACGGGCGGCGCACAACAGATCGAGAAGAAGCTTCTCGAGGAGCAGAAACGTCAGGTTGCTGATGCCCTGGCTGCTGCCAAGGCCGCCGCAGACGGCGCGGGCGCCCAGACCGACACCCTCCGGCGGGAGAATGAGGCGCTGCGCACCCAGTCGTCCGAACTCACGCTCAAGGTCCGCCTCCTCGAGGAAGAGATCCGCAACCTGAAGATCGAGCATGGCGTCGTGACCTCCCGGGCCGCGTATCTTGAGCCCATGGTCGAGTCGCTTCGGCAGGAGAACCTAGCCGCCAGCGATTCCCACCGTCAGGCCGCCTGGAAAAACGAGGAGCAACTCCGTGCCATCACCTCCGAGCGCGACCACCTGCGCCAGCAGTACGCCGACCAACAGGCCAAACTTGCGGACTTGAACCGTCAGCTCACTGAATCCCAGACCGAGCTCACGGCCCGCACCACTGCGCTCGCGGCGGCCACAGCGAAGGCAAGCCAGCTCCTGGAAGCTGCAAACAGCGAGAAAGCCGCCCTGGTGGCGCGGCTGAGTGAAGTTTCTTCCGGACTTGAACAGCGGACGGCTGAAAATCGCGATTTGACCGCGCGTGTTGCCGCGGTATCCGCCGACCTGGCCCGAGTGCGCCAAGAGCAAGGCGCTGAACGCGAGGCCGGGGCGGCTGCGCTCCGCCAGAAGACCGAAGAAGCGGCCAAGTCGGCCGAGGCTGCAACGCGCTCTCAGACGCAGCGCGCCCATCTCGAGGCCGTTCTTGGGCGGCATGCGCAGGAACTGGAGGGCTGCCGCAAGGAGATTGCCCGGCTGCACGGCCTGCTCTCGCAGGCGACCGACACCCACGAGGCCGATCTGGTGGCTCGTCGGAATCACGACGAGGCGGTTGCCCAGTTGCGGGCTTTGCTCGCCACCGCCGAGGGGGCCCTCCGCGCCTCCGAAGAACGGTACATTTCACTCCAGACGGCCCTATCCAACGCTGAACAGGCCTGCGAGGCCGAGAGGAACTCGCGCCTCTCGGTGGAGGGGCAGCGGGATGCCCTTCAGGCTGCATTGGCGGCAGAAGAGCAGAGCCGCGCGGCCGAGAACCGGGCGAGGCTCTCGGCTGAGGAGCAGCGCGATTCCCTCCAGTCGTCATTGTCGGCCGCCAAGGCCGAAACCGCCGACTTGCAGTCGGCATTGGCCGAGCGGGTCAACCAACTCGCGCAGGAGCAGGCGGAATTTGCGGATCAGAAGGAAAGGCTACTGGCGCGGGTGCGCCAGCTCGAGGAAGTCGCAAGCGATCGCGACCACCAGCTCGAGCTCCGCGCGCGCGAGGCCGAGCGCCTGGCGAACCGTCTTTCCGAAACAACCAGTTCCTTGGAGAATGCGCTGTCCACGGTACACGATCGCGGCGCTACCATCGCCGAGCTCGAAGCGTCCCTTTCCGAGTCCTTGGCGCGCCTGAGCGAGACCGAGAGCCAGCGAGCGGCACTCGAGCAGGCTCTCGCCCTCGGCAATGCAGAGCTTAGCCGCGCCGAAGCCGAGTTGCTGGACGCCAAGCGATTGATCGCGGTTCTACGCGATGAAGGGGCCGACCGAGACCGGGCCCTTCGCAATCTCGCCGCCCGGGCTGGCAATGAGGCCGAGAGCCATCGGCAAGTTCAGGCCGGCCTGAGGGAGGAAATCGCATCGCTCGGCGCAGCCCTCGCGGCCAAGACCGCTGACGAGGCCAACCTGTCGGTCAGGTTGCAGGAACTCGAAGCTCTCATGGCTGCCAGGGTGCTTCAGCTGGAATCGACCTTGGCTGCCGTCCGCGAACAGGCCGAGCAGCAGCGGAGCGCGCTCGAGCGTGCCTTGACCGCTACCCGCGCCACCCTGGCCGAAGAACGGACCATCACCCGCGCCCATCGCCGTTCCGCCATGCTCCTGGCCGAGCGCATTCAGGGGCTGGTCCAAGGTGGTTCAACTAGACTCTCATGACGAAGCCTCTCGATTGCCTGATCAGCATTGTGGTGCCGAGCTACAATCAGTCCGAATTTGTGGCGGACTGCCTTGATAGCATCTGTCATCAGACCGGAGCAAAGTCCGAGATCATCCTGATCGATGGTGGATCCAACGCCGCGACCTTGGCCAAGATTGGACCATACCGATCGAAATTGGCCTATTTCGTGAGTGAAAAGGACCGCGGGCAGAGTCACGCGATCAATAAGGGCCTCAAGGTCGCCAAGGGGCAGGTCGTGACTTGGCTTAACACGGATGACTTCCTTCTTCCGGGGGCGCTGGCGGCGATGACCGCGGCTTACCGCCGGAATCCAAATGCTCCTTTCTATCTGGGCCGGGGATTTCGCACCAACCGGGAAGGCGCCACGCGGGTCCCGTTTTACCCGGAGAACTTCCACTATTCGCTCGAGGCCCTGATCTGGGGCCTGAACTTCGTGCTGCAACCCGCCACGTTTATCAATCGGGGCGCCCTGGAGGCGGCCGGCGGATCCGTCGATGAGCACCTTCACTTCGCGATGGACACGGATCTCTGGCTCCGGCTTGCGAAGTTGGGAGATCCCGAGTGGGTGCCCAGCGACATCGCCTGCAGCCGCGAATATGAGTCCACCAAGACATCGGCTGGCGGATGGAAGCGGGTCGCGGAGATCCAACGAGTCGCGCAGCATCACTCCGGCGCCAGCCTGACCCCAGGCGTGCTGGCCGAAGTGTGCCGGCAGTTGCTCGAATGTTCGCAGCAGCCAGAGGTGGCGCGCCGGTTTCCACCCGAACTGCGGCAATCAATCATCGCCCTGTGGGGCAATGCATCCCGCGGCCTTACAACGCTCTGCAATCGTGATGACGGCCTTCCCGTGAAACCGTGATTTGCCCATGAAGCTCTACGTCAGCGTCCGGCCATTCAGCCCCGGCAAGAGCGGTGGCATTGTCGGCTATCTGGAAAACCTCGTGCAGGCCCTGGCGGCGGTTCCGGGAGTCGAGCTCCACAGCGGCCATCCGCAGAATAACATCCGCGAGCTTGGGCTTGGTTGGCCCAAGACCGTGGAGCGCCATCACCTGCACGGAGTTGCTCCGGAGATTGTCGCGACCTCGGAAGCGGCTTTGGTCAAGCGCCTGCAACCCGACTGGGTGCTCAACTTTTACCCCTACTTCGGTGATTTCTATCCTGCGTCCGAGCGCACCCGCGTGGCCGCCTGCATTCCGGATATCCAGCACGTCCATTTGGGCACCAATTTTACCGACGTAGAGCGTCGCGACCGGGACGAGCATTTTAGCGAGGCGGTCCGCAAGGCCGCGTTGGTGTTCACGCTTTCCGATTTCTGCCAGGCTGACATCGCCCGTCATTACCCCGGAGCCGCCGGCAAGATCGCCACCATCCACCCCGCGGCGCCGCATTCCTGGGATCAGCCGGCCTCCCCAGCCGAAGTGCGCGAGATCCGGGAGCGTCTGTCCCTTCCGGAGCGATTCGCCCTCTACAATGCGAATCCTTGGCCCCACAAGAACCACCCCAACCTCCTGGCCGCCCTGCAGCGGCTGAGCCTGCGGGGAATAATGGTTCCGTGTGTCTTGACCGGTTCAGACCCGCATGGGGCGCTTAGCCGTCAGATCGCTTCACTCGGATTGGGCGAATCCGTTCGGTCGCTCGGATATGTTTCAGAGTCTGATCTCAAGCAGGTGATGGCGGCCGCTGAGATGCTGGTCTTCCCTTCCCTTTTCGAGGGGTTTGGCATCCCGGTCCTCGAGGCGTTTGGGTCAGGCGTTCCCGTCGCGTGTTCCAATCTCTGCAGCCTGCCCGAAGTCGGCGGTGAGGCCGCGGAGTATTTCGACCCACGCAATCCAGAGGACATTGCGAGGTCTATCGAGCTTCTCTGGACCAATGCGGACCTGCGCGATGCCTACCGGATTCGCGGCAAGGCCCGCTACGAAGCGTTCAGCTACGAAAAATCTGCGACCAAGTTGGTCGAACTTCTGGCCCAGAATCCGGTACAGGCTCCGACGCCCGTGGAGCTTTCGGTGCACGAACCTCAGCTGATTACGGTCGTGACCCCTTCCTATCAGCAGGGGCGGTTCCTGCGCGCCTGCATCGAGAGCGTCCTGACCCAAGACTACCCCCACGTTGAGTACCTTGTCCTCGACGGCGGTTCTAAGGACGAGTCGGTGGAGATCCTCAAGTCCTATGGCGACCGGTTTTTCTGGCAGAGTCAGCCGGACGGCGGTCAAACCCAGGCCATCAACGCCGGGCTCTCGCGCGCCCGCGGCTCCATCCTCGCCTACCTCAACAGCGACGACGTACTGCTCCCCGGAGCGCTCTCCCGCGTCGCCGCCGGATTTGGCACCTATCCCAGTGCGGACCTGATCTACGGGGATGCAGACTACATCGACGAGCAAGGTCAGATCCTGCGCCCCTATCCGACTCATCCGTACGACCTCGAGCGACTGAAAGGACAGTGCTTCATCTGTCAGCCAGCCGCATTTTGGACGCGGCGAGCTTGGGACCGTTACGGCAAGTTCGACGAGAGCTTCAATCTGGCGATGGATTACGAATACTGGCAGCGAATCGCCGGAGGACGTGGGTTTATCCAGTACCTGCCAGAGAAACTTGCCTGTTCCCGGGACTACGCGACGACGAAAACCCGCGGCCAGCGACTCAGAGTCTACCAGGACATCTTTGCCTCCCAGCGGAAACACTGGAACAGCATCCATCTCGATTGGTGGATCGGATACGTCGACTACATGGCGAATGAGGCCCCTTGGTGGGTCCGCCTCCGTACTCCCAAGTCTAAAGCCAAGCAGCTCGAGCTTGCCCACCGACTCGCCAAGGAAAGTGATCATCGGCCGACGGAATCTGGATCGGCCGCCCCGAGTGGACCTCAGGTCTCAGGCATTTTCATCGACGGCTGGATCAAGGCCGACTTCGCAGCGGTCGTGGATTTCCCGCGCGAAAAGACCATCTACCTGGAGGTCTTTTCCCCTTGGACTGGAGAATTCGCGCTCACCTCGAATGGTAACCCGATCGCTGTTCATACCACCACCTGCCCGGGTAATTTCCGGCTGGAGGCGAAGCTGCCGGCCGGCAGGACGACGCTGCAACTCACGGGCCCGTGCCATCGCCTGAGCGAACGGGATGCTCGCGAGGCCTCAGCGCTCGTGTTTGCATCGAATTGGCTCTAGATACCTGCGCTTCCCCAATGAGTCGCCTCCGCCGTGCCCTCGTTCTCTTAGCCTTTTCGATCCTGCCGCTGATTGGGCGGGCAGAATTGACCATTGCGGACCTTACCGCCCGAGCGGAATCAGGCGATGTTCGCGCCCAATGCCTCCTTGCACTGCGCTACGTGAATGGCGACGGCGTGGCGAAGGACTATGCCGAATCACTTCGCTGGTTTCAGAAAGCATCAGAAGCCAACGATCCGCAGGGGCAGAATGGCATGGGCATGATGTATGCCAACGGCTTTGGGGTGAAACGGGATCCCGCCGAGGCGGTCAGGTGGTACCAACGCGCCGCCGACCAAGCCTACGCGAAAGGAGAACACAATCTCTCGATGGCCTATGCCCGCGGCTACGGCGTAACGAAGGATGAGACGATGGCGTTCGAATGGTGCCAGCGGGCGGCACAGCATGGGCTGGCGCCAGCGCAGCTCGAAATGGCGAAACGCCTGAAGTACGGGATCGGCACCGAGCGCAGTCCCGAGCAAGCCGCGGTGTGGCTCCGTCGCGCCGCGGAATCGGGCGAGAAGAACGCCCAGTTCCAGCTGGGATTGCAGCTCGCGGCCAATACCAGAAACCGAGACAACCTCGTTCTTGGATACTACTGGCTGTCCCTAGCCGAATCAGGCGGCCACCCGGAATCGTCCACTTACCGCCGCCTGGTTGAGCGACAGCTGACCACCGCCGAGATTGCGCGCGCGAACTCGAAGGTGAGCCAATAGCAGCCCGGCCGAGGTCCCTGCCCTTAGGGGCGGGTCGCCTACTCGAGACCTAGCAGGCGAATGCGGTGACCGCAGCGATCACCTTTTCCTGATCGGCAGCGGTCAAGGCGTTGTGGAATGGCAACCGCACCAGCCGATCGCTGACGCTTTCGGTGACCGGACAGTCACCAGGCCGGCCACCCCACTGCTTGCCGTATTCCGAGAGGTGAAGGGGCAGGTAATGAAACACCGCCATGATGCCCTGCTGCTTGAGGTGGGCGATGAGCGCCTGCCGTTTCTCCAAGGACGGTAGGAGGAGATAGTACATGTGCCAGGACTGCTCGCAGTGGGCGGGGACAATTGGACAGCGCACCCCATTGCGACCCGCCCATGCGGCCAGCGCGCGCTCATAGCGCTCCCATATCGTCCGGCGCTTGGACTGAATCGTCGACCAGACCTCCAGTTGACCGTAGAGAAAGGCCGCCAGCACGTCGCTGATCACGTAGCTGCTGCCCACGTCGACCCAGGAGTACTTGTCGATCTGCCCTCGAAAGAACCGGGCTCGGTTGGTGCCCTTCTCCCGGATGATCTCGGCTCGCTCAATCAGGCTTTCATCATTCAAGAGGAGCGCCCCGCCCTCACCGCAAGTGATATTCTTGGTCTCGTGAAAACTCTGGGTCGCCATTCTCCCGAGCGTTCCAAGCCACCGGCCCTTGTATTTGCCGAACAGCCCGTGGGCATTGTCCTCAACCACCGACACACCGTGCCGCCGCGCAATCTCGAGAATCGCGTCCATCTCACATCCGACGCCGGCATAATGAACCGGCACGATGGCCTTGGTGCGAGGGGTGATGAGCCGCTCGAGTTGGGTCTCATCCAGGTTCAGGGTATCGGGCCGCACGTCACAGAAAACGGGCTTGGCCCCGCGCATCACGAACGCGTTCGGAGTCGAAACAAAGGTGAAGTCCGGCACAATGACCTCGTCGCCCGGCTTCACATCCAACAGCAGTGCAGCCATCTCAAGCGCGTGCGTGCACGATGTCGTCACCAAGGCGCGCTTCACGCCCAGTGTTTGCTCCAGCAAGCCATGACACTTCTTGGAGTAAGTCTGATCGCCCGCGATCTGGCCGATGTTGATCGTCTGGAAAATGTACTCCAGCTCCCGTCCCTCCAGGGACGAGCGGTTGAATGTGATTCTTGATTCCATTCGTACTTCCTCCGCTGCCCCTACTCCGAGTCCCCCCGGCTGGAAGAGAATCGCGTTCGAAACTGGGCCAGCGGCAGCGACGTGGCTCCTTGGTCGGCATCGATCAGTTTCCGGATCTCAAGCAAACCCCGGCCGCAGACCACGGTTGGGAACCCATCGCGCACGAAAATGACCTTTCCCGGACAACGGTTCTCAATGACAACGTCCTCAACGGCCCTGCACTCGACGATCCGATGCAGCTTGCCCCTGATCCAAACCGCCGCGCCACGATAGGGGAAACCGACCGCGTTCACGAACCGCTCGATGCGCGACGCTTCCCAGTTCCAGTCAACCAGGTAGTCCTTGTCGTCGCGCCATAGGCTGTAGGTCGCTGCCGCCTCGTCCTGCGCCCGATGTTTCAGGCTTCCCGACAGAATCGCACGAGCCGCTTGGTTGGCGAGTTTCTGGTAGCAAGGGGTAAGGCGCTCAATCGCCTCCTGGATCGTGATGGGATATCGGACCTCGACCGCCTCCTGGCCGATAATCGGGCCACGATCATATTCCGGGGAGGCCAGCAACGCGGTCACGCCGACTTGGCGTTCACCGTTGATCAAGGCGCTCACCAGCGGGGCAAACCCGCGATAGCGGGGCAGCAGTGAGTCATGGAATACCACGAGCTGCTGTCCCTCTGACGCGGTGATCAGCCAGCGCCACGACACGGCAAACAGAAAAGCCGCCTTGGGCGCATGCGGATCACTTCGTTCAACCACGGGCACACCTGCGCCGCGGGCAGTTTCAATGATCGGGGCAGCGAAGTCATTTTCCACGGCCCGATCTCGGCCCACCACCACCACCTCAATCAGGCCCGGACCGAATTCGCCCAGCAGGCCGCGCAAGACCGCCAGGCCTTTCTCGGACATCAGATACAGTGCGATCTTACCGTCAGTTTTCACGGTTGATGATTTCGCTCATGATGAACGGCGGCCGGCGCTTCACCCCTTCAAACACCTTTCCGATGTAGAGGCCAATCACGCCCAAGATCAGGATGATCAATCCCGCCAAGAGCCAGAGCGAAACAATCAGGCTCGCATAGCCCAGAACGACGATGCGTCCCCTCAACGCCTGGACGACCGTGTAGCCAGCGAAGACAAAGCCGACGAGGGAAACCAACGTGCCAGCCCTGACCACCAGCTTCAGGGGCTTGTCGGAATACGAAAGGGCGATGTCCAGCGCCAGGTTAAGCAGACGCGACCAATTGTAGCTGGTCCCGCCAGCCGGCCTGGCTGCATGCGCGACGTCGATCGCCGTCCGTTTGAACCCGACCCATCGAACCATCGTCGGAAAATACCGGATGCTCTCCGACATCTGGTTGATCGCCGTTATGACCTTGCGTTCGTAAATTCCGAAATTGGCGATGGTCGCGTCCTGCTGAACTCCGGTCAGGTAGTTCAGAAAGCCATAGAACATCCGGGAACTCGCGATCTTGAGGATGCCATCCTGCCGATTCGCGCGGCGCGCCAGCACGATATCATAGCCCTCGAGTGCCTTTTGGTACAGGGTCGCGATTTCCTCCGGCTGGTCCTGCAGATCGCAATCCATCACCACAATCCACCGACCACGGGCTTGTCCCAGCCCGGCCGAGATCGCGTAGTGCTGGCCAAAATTACGGCTGAGCCGGATGCCGACCACTCGGCGATCCTTTTGGCACGCCTTCTTGATCTCCTCCCACCCGTTGTCAGGGCTGCCGTCGTCCACCAGGATGATCTCGAACGTGGCGACAACGGGAGCCAGAGCCGCGCAGATTCGGTCCACGAGCACGGAAACCAGCTCTTCCGCACGATAAACCGGACTAACCACGCTGATTTCGATCGGAGCAGGGATGGAGGAACCAACCGCGATCGTCGCCTTGTTTGAGTCGTCCATGCTAGTGAGTCCGGACCCTGAAAACGTCAAAGCTGCAACCAGAGATCGGACCCACCTGCTTCACAAGCACGAACCTTGGGTCCGCCTCGATTTCCTGCCGGATCAGCCTGATCTTCAGGTGAGAAAACGGGAAACTGGGAAGCAGCTTTTCAGACCCACTGGACGGCAGGATCAGCAGGCTCTTGGTGAGCACGACCTTCTCGAGAACCCGGTCGATTCCCTGCCTCATCTCTGCCTCGGACACACTGGCGCCCTTTGCGTTCTCGATACCGAAATGATACGGATGATAGGCCGCGATTCCGGCCGAAATGCCGATCCCTTGTTCGCGAGCAATCTCGCTAAGGCCAACGACGTCGAGCGGCCAGGCGTTGAACCCGCTGAGCATCCGCGGCCCGTCGGCGGGAATCTCGTCGATCTGGAGAACCATCCTGGAGGCCTCCAACCGTGGTGCAGCCGAAACCGCCTCGACCTTCGACCGAAGCTCCGAAAGCGACCAGCCCGTTGCGCCGAGGAGGCCCACCAAGCCAGCGACTCCAACCCACGCCAAGGCGCGCGAAGACTTGCCCGGCCTGATACAGGCGAAAGCCAGCGCCGGAATCCCAAGAGGGATCAGGCAAGCCCCGTAGTTTCCGGCGGACCGCGAGGCAATCAACACGAGAACGGGCACCGCCCCCGCCAGCAAAATCGCACCCAACTCGACCCAGTCGACGGCGCGGCGAATCGCAAACCAGACCACGGGCACCAAGACGACTAACGCGTAGGGCAACCCAATCGACCGCACCAATTGCATGACGTTGAATCGCACGGCCTCCCCTAGCGTCGTGTTGCCGACGTTGTACCCGCCCTTGAGGTAGTACGCCTGAAGATATTCGCGATGATAGATGAGCCAGGGAAGTGCCACGACGCCGATCGGCACCAATGCGACGATACACGAGCGCACCATTCGCGCCTTATCCCGGCCCGACCGGACATAAGCCATCAACGCAAAGACCATCATCGCGCCACCGACTGGGACGACCATCACCGGTCGATGCAGGGCAATGGCCGCGGCCGCGGTTCCAAGAAGGAGAGCTGAGCCCGGGGAAAGTTTCCGGGACCAGTCCAGAGCCAGCGCACATACGACGAGAAACAGCGACGCTGCCGACAGGTCCATCCGCTGATCGAGCACGCCACTGCAGGCCAGCGAGAAAGGCACCGCGAGCAGCCATCCGGATACTGCGAGACCGACAAACCACCTTTGGCCTTCGTCTTGGCTCAGCAACCGAACAAGCACCCAGATCCCAGCCAAATGAATCACGGCAAAGAACAGAAAGAACGACTCGATGTTGTTAGCCAGGATCGGGTGAAAAACCGCCGCGAAGATAAGGAAGAGGGAGGTGTTGCTGGGTTGCTGCCAAGCACTCGCCACCACCGTCCCCTCCCCGGCTTTCGAGGCGGTGTCCAGGATCCGGTGATATTCGTGCTGGTACGAAAGCGAATCATAGAAGGGCAAGACTCGCCGGTAAAACTCGCTCCCGATCGAGGTCCACCCCAAGGCGAGCGTGAACATCGCAATCACCACCACATACTGTGTGATCGACGGGCTCGATAGCCGGTATGAAAAACTCTTCGGCGTTCCCAAGCCTTCAGTGGTGCTCGTTTGCATCAAGATTGGTCTCTGGTCGGCAGTCGCGGGCCATGGGAAATCGCGGGCACTCGCTTACCGGAACAGAGAGCGGCCTGCTTTGCGACAGCTGGATGCATCCGGCTACTCCTATGCCAACCAAGACGTGGAGGCAACTAGCTACCTAGCGGTCGCGAAAAGTCCCGGCGTTCATCGAGAGCGCGACGAGCCCGAGCGCGACTTCGCATGTCCGTGAGACTCGGCTTTCTGCGCCGCAGCTGCCCGCAGGGCCTCTTTTTCAGCTTTCAGCGTCTCAAGCTGAGCTTCCATGTCGACAATGACCTTGAGGCGATCCCTCGCCGCCACTTCGAACACTTCCTTCTCTTTGTAGAGGTCCTCGTAGCTCTTGGTCAGGCTCTGCAATTTCTGCAGCCTCAGCTCCGCCGCCTCGCGTACCACGGCAAGTTCACGCTCATGCTGCTCAAGCACTTTCAGGAGGCGTGAACGCTCGTCCGTGATGTCCTGGACCGACTCGGCAATCGTCTCCGGCAACTCCCGCCACCAATCACTGTTGGGTTCGTAGCCGGTGATTCTGAGGAGGTCCGGAAAGCTCTCTTCGAACATCCGTCCGAGCTCCCGGTCGAAGTGATTTCTCCAATCGCCCGCAATGCCCTTCCGGCGATGGCTGAATTCGTTTTCTTCGCCCGGTTTTCGTCCCGTTCGAGCATGGAACGAATGCATGCCCGCCACTTCAGCGACCACCTTGGGCGGGACGGGCCAACCCAAGTACGCGATGATCCGGCCGAATTCGGCCACCTCGTCGGCCAGCAGCGTTTCGTACTTCGTAATGTAGGCCCCCTCCGTCTTGTCGTAGAACCAGCTCTTCAGGTAGTCCGACCAGTGGGAAATCAAATGCATGCCCAGCTGAAGCCGATCCACCCGGGAGGCATTGCGAATCGGACGACGCAACAGCCGATTCACCCCGTCGGGCGTGTGGCTGAAGTTCATCGAGAACACGAGCGATACCACCATGTCCCGCGGATCGCGGATCATCACCAGACACCGGTCTTCGGGCGACGGATCTTTCCGCGTTGTCCAGCCCGCATCACCTACCGTGTACACCGGGCTGGCTATGCCGTATTCGGCGAGGCTCGGCCAACCGCTGGTCGCAAAATCGACTCCTGATACAGTCAAATTGCACTTCGAGTGCTCGGCGATCAGCGGATCCGTGAGCAAGTCCCTAACCCACTGGCTGCCGCACTTGTAGTATGTGCAGTGCCAAACTTTCTTGGCGGGTAAGCTGTTGGGGGATGCAGACATACTCGGGACCCCCTAGACTATCAGGGGTGCAGGGTAAAAATGAGCCTCCTCATCCAAATTAGGTCAAGGAAACGTTCCAGACATTTGAGGAAAATTCTCCGCGCGAAAATCGCCACGTTGCAGCCTGTCGCGCTTTTTTCGCGTCTCGCCGCAGCCCGATTGAGAGGTCGGCGAGAGTTGCCTGCATCAACGGCCGCAAGACCTCCAGCTGCTGGCACTCTTTCGATCGTACAGGCTTCGTGCGTATGCCCGGCTTTCCTTGGCGAAATAAACCTGCGCGCATTCAGCGCTTCTTTCGATCCGCAGAAATTCGGTACCGGCTTGCGGATTCGGATCGCAACCGCCAACAAGTACTCCCTTTCGCAGGCCACCGACTCATGCAGTCAACGCATCTCCATCTCGACCACCTCGACGCGCTCGAACACGAGTCGATCCACATCCTGCGGGAGGCCGCGGCCCAGTTTCCCCGCGCCGCGATCCTCTTCTCCGGCGGCAAGGACTCCCTCGTGCTCGCCGCGGTGGCCCGGAAGGCCTTTGCGCCCGCCGCCTCGCCGTTTCCCCTGCTCCACATCGACACGGGACACAATTTCCCCGAGACCCTCGAGTACCGCGACCGCTTCGCCCGCGACTTCGGCTTCCAGCTCATCGTGCGGCGCGTTCAGGACTCCATCGACCAGGGGCGCGTCAAGGAGGAGACCGGCCCCAACGCCAGCCGCAACGTCCTGCAGACCGTCACCCTCCTCGACGCCATCGCCGAGCTAAAGCTCGACGCCGCGATGGGCGGGGCGCGTCGCGACGAGGAGAAGGCGCGCGCCAAGGAGCGGATCTTCTCGCACCGCGACCGCGCGGGCCGCTGGGACCCGCGCCACCAGCGGCCGGAACTGTGGAGCCTGTACAACGGGCGGAAGAACGACGGGGAGCATTTCCGGGTTTTCCCGCTCAGCAACTGGACGGAGCTCGACGTGTGGGCGTACATCGAGCGGGAACAGTTGCCCCTGCCCTCGCTGTATTTCGCCCATGAGCGCGACGTCTTCCTGCGTCACGGCACGCTGCTGGCGGCCTCCCCGTTCCTCGCGCCGCAGCCCGGCGAGACGGCGGCACGGGAGCGGGTGCGATTCCGGACGGTAGGAGACATGACCTGCACGGGCGCGGTGCGGTCGAGCGCGGCGACCCTGCGCGAGATCATCGCCGAAGTGGCCGCCGCGCGCCAAACCGAGCGCGGCACCCGCTACGACGACCGCCGCTCGGACACGGCGATGGAAGACCGGAAACGCAGCGGCTATTTTTGAGCTGGGCTCAAAAATTGCCGCTGCGTTTCACGGTTTCGCTGCGCGAAGCGGTGGACGGTGAGCCGCGGGTGCTAGGCCGGTGACGACCAGTGGTGGCGCGACTGCATCATCGCGCCCAGGGAGCTGCCCACTTCTCTGGCGTTTCCCTGCAAGGCGATGAACTGCTCCCCGGACAGGTACCCGTAGGCCTGGGCCCGCATCAGCCAATGCAAGGTCTCCTGCAGTTCCGCGTCGGCATCGGTCAGCTTGCTGAGGAAGTGCGCAGGGTATCTCCGTTTCGCCCAAGCCTCGGCCAGGTTGGCCCCGACCGAGCGCGACGAGCGCCGAATCTGGCTGGTGGGCGCGAAGATCTCCTCCCGCGGCCAGCCCTTCGAATGATCGAATACGGCCGCCTCCAGCCGACACGCGGCTTGATAGACCTTGAGCTGGTCGAAACTGTCGACCCGGGGGTTCGCATTTTCCACGTCCCACCAGACACCCCGGATTCCCGGACCTGTTCCCAGCAAATATTTTCCATTTACCACGCCAAGCCAAACGCCCACCTTCTACTACTCCCGAAATCCCGTCCCACCGTCAGCCCCTTCCAGTCCACCGTCCACAGTCCACCGTCCACCGCTCACTGTCCACCGTCTCATGGATCTCCTACGTCTGATCACCTGCGGCAATGTCGATGACGGGAAGAGCACGCTCATTGGGCGGCTGCTGTACGACACCAAGTCCATCTTTGAGGACCAGTGGGATGCGGTTGAGCGGGCCAGCGTCCAGCGCGGCGATCCGGCGGCCAATCTCGCCCTCCTCACCGACGGGCTCCGCGCCGAGCGCGAACAGGGCATCACAATCGACGTCGCCTACCGCTACTTCGCCACCCCCCGGCGGAAGTTCATCATGGCCGACTGCCCCGGCCACTTCGAGTTCACCCGCAACATGGTCACCGGCGCCTCCTCCGCCCAGCTCGCCATGCTGCTCATCGACGTCCGCCACGGCGTGATGCCGCAGACCTGCCGCCACGCGTTCATCACCACCCTCCTCCGCATCAAGCACCTCATCGTGCTCGTGAACAAGATGGACCTCGTGAACTTCGAGGAGGCCGCCTTCGATCGCGTCCGCCAGCAGTTCATGGACTACGCCGAGCGCCTCGACGCCGCCGACATCCAGTTCATCCCGATCTCCGCCCTCCACGGCGACAATGTCGTCGAGAAATCCACCCGCATGCCGTGGTACCACGGCACGCCCCTCCTCTACACCCTCGAGTCCGTCTACGTCCGCAACGACGCCAACTACGTCGACGCCCGCTTCCCCATCCAGACCGTCCTCGCCGGACCAGGGACCGTCCCACCGTCCACCGCCCACCGTCCACTGTCCACGGTTCCGCCGCCCACCGCCCACCGTCTCTACGCCGGCCAGGTGGCCAGCGGCATCTTTCGCGCCGGCGACGAGGTCGTGGACGCGGTCTCCGGCCAGGCGACCAAGGTCCGCGCCATCCACGGCCCGTCCGGCCCGATCACCGAGGCCTACCCGCCGATGTCCGTCGCGCTGGAACTCGACCCGCCGCTCCCGCTCGGCCGCGGCGCCATGCTGGCCCGCGCCCACAACCGCCCGACGATCGCCCGCGAGTTCGAAGTGATGCTCTGCTGGCTTTCCGAGCAGCCGTACCAGCCGTCCCACGGCTACCGTCTCCGCCACACCACCCTCGATACCGCCTGTGAGCTGCGCAGCGTCCTCTACAAGGTCGACATCAACACCCTCCACCGGTTCGAGGACCAGGCGCCGCTCGCGATGAACGACCTGGCGCGCGTGACCCTCCGCACCACCGATCCCGTCGCGTTCGACAACTACAAGAAGAACCGCCAGACCGGCGGCATTCTCCTCGTCGACGCCTCCACCAACACCACGGTGGCCACCGGGATGATCCTCTGAGCTGCATGAGCGCGGGACCCGCCATCTCCGTCCGCCAGATCAGCAAGGCCTACCGCATCTGGGAGAGCCCGGCCTCGCGCCTGCTCTCGCCCGCGCAGGACCAGCTCAGCCGCCTGTTTCCGTCGCGCCTGCCCGTCCGGGGCTGGCTGCAGGCCCGCGCCCAGGCCGGGTACCGCGACTTCTGGGCGCTCCGCGACATCTCGTTCGAGCTGCCGCGCGGCGAGAGCGTCGGCATCATCGGGCGCAACGGCTCCGGCAAGTCCACCCTCCTCCAGATCATCGCCGGCACGCTCCAGCCCACCGAGGGCTCGGTGCAGGTCGACGGCCGCGTGGCCGCGCTCCTGGAGCTCGGCAGCGGCTTCAACCCCGAGTTCACCGGCCGCGAGAATGTCTATCTCAGCGGCGCCGTGCTTGGCCTGACCCGCCACGAGATCGACACGCGCTTCGACGAGATTGCGGCATTCGCGGACATCGGCGATTTCATCGAGCAGCCGGTCAAGACCTACTCCAGCGGCATGTTCGTCCGCCTCGCGTTCGCGGTGCAGACCGCTGTGGAGCCGCAGGTCCTGATCGTCGACGAGGCCCTGTCCGTCGGCGACGTGTTCTTCCAGCAGCGGTGCTTCGAGCGCATGCAGCAGCTGCTCGACCGTGGCGTGTGCATCGTCCTCGCATCGCACGATCTTGGCTCCGTCCAGCATTTCTGCCGGCAGACCCTCGTGCTCCGGCGCGGCGCCAAGGTGTTCCAGGGCCCATCCGCCGAGGCCACCAAGGTCTATTTCCAGATCGAGCAGGAGGAGCGCGCGGCGGCCTTCGCGGCTGGCGGCGCCCGCGGGTCGGCGCCCGCCGCTCCCGCCACGGCCGCCAGCGGGATCGCCGCCTGGCCCGCCCCCGACGCCGGCCTCGACCTGTCCGCCCTCAAACCCATCGGCAACGGCTGGGCCCGCTGCACGTTCGCGGCCGTGTGCAACACCCGCGGCGAGTCCACCACGCTTTTCCGCCAGGGCGAGACGATGGCCGTGTTCTACGAGTTCGAGATCCTCCGCGACATGGAGTTCTGCAACGGCTGCGTGACCCTGCGCGACCGCACCTCGCAGGCCGTGCACTCGAAGACGACGCTGCAGGACGGCATCCGGCACCCCGCGCGCGTGCGCGCCGGCACGCGGCTGCGGTACCGGCAGGACACGGTGCTCAACGTCGGCTGCGCCGACTACACCCTCGACCTTTCCCTCGACATGGTCTCCGCCGCGCTGCTGGACCAGCCCGGCATCTCCTACGAGGACTACATGCGCGCCCAGCTGCGCGTGTGCGAGATGCACCGCGTCACCAGCATCTCGGTGCGGCTGCGGGACGAGACCGCCCCGTTCCAGCTGCTCCACTTCGGTCTGGTGGGCCTGCCGGGCTCGGCCACCCTCGAGGTCGTCTCCGCCTGAGCCATGCCGCCGCTTCCGCCCAACTCCTTCTACGTCGTCTCGTACCCCCGGTCCGGCAACACCTGGCTGATCAACTGCCTGACCCTCGCCACCGAAGGCGTGCGCGGCGAGGCCTACACCCCGTTCCAGCTCTACACCGAGCTCCACGGCTCGCCCGACGCCGGCTTCCACTTCTGGTGCGAGCCGCGCCAGCGCCCGGACCAGCCGATCTGCATCAAGTCGCACGACGACCTCGTCGCCTTCCGCCGACGCCACCCGCCCGCCCCGGTCGTGTACATCGCCCGCGACGCCCGCGACTGCCTGGTGAGCTACTATTTCTTCCGCCAGGCGTACGCCAAGGCCGAGGTCCTCGACAACCAGCACATCCACGGCCACCAGGTCCTCATCTCCCGGGGCGGAAGCGAGCCGGTGTTCGACCGCGACGAGTTCACCGCCTTCCTCCGCGTGGAGGCGCCCGCGTGGGCCGCGCACGTCGAGTCGGCCCGCCGCGACCCCGCCGTCTGCTTCCTCACCTACGAGGAGCTGATGCGCACTTTCGACGCCACCCTCGGCCGCGCGCTCGCCCACACCGGGATCGCCCCGCGTCGCACGCTCGAGGAAGTTCGCCAGGTCTACCACACCGGCTTCGGCGCGGTGTTCACCGGCAACAACCGCGACTTCTTCCGCAAGGGGAAGATCGGGGACTGGCGCAACTGGTTCGAGGCGGACCATGCCCGGCTCGTGGATGAGCTCATCGGGCGCGAGCTCGCCGCCGGCGGCTTCGAGTCCGATCCCCAGTGGGCGCGGCGTCACCCCGGCCCCGCCGGCCGGAAATCGTCATGAGCCCGCCGGATCCCGTCCCCTACGAGCCCGATGTCGCCTACACGGGCGACTACGCGAGCTTTGCCGAGGCCAAGGCCGTGTCGTCCGGCTACGAGAGCTCGGTCATCCTCGAGCGCACCCGCGCCGCGCTGCTCAAGGTCGTTCGCGGCGAGGCCGCCTACGAGCGCGATGCCGTGACCTTCGACCGGCTGGAGCTGCCGTACCCGCTGCTGGCGCTGCTGCTCCGCGCCGCCGCCGAGCGCGCGGGCCGGCTCTCGGTGCTCGATTTCGGGGGCGCGCTCGGCAGCACCTACTACCAGTGCCGCTCGTTTCTCTCGACGCTGCCGCAGCTCGAGTGGAGCGTCGTCGAGCAGCCGGCGCACGTGGCCTGCGGGCAGCGCGAGTTCTCCACCCCCGCCCTGCGCTTCTATCCCACCATCGCCGACTGCCGCCGCGAGCGTGACCCGCGTGTGCTGCTGCTCTCGGGCGTGCTGCAGTGCCTGCCGGAGCCGTGGGCGTTCTTCCACGAGGTCGCGGCGCAGGACTTCGACTGGATCATCGTCGACCGCACGCCGTTCATCCCGGCCGCGCGCGACCGCCTGACCGTCGAGCGGGTGTCACCCCGGATCTACGCCGCGTCCTACCCCGCCTGGTTTTTCAGCTGGCCACGCTTTCGGGAGCAGATTCCTTCCGGCTGGGAACTGGTCGCCGAGTTCGATGCCATTGACCGCCAGCTGCTGGACGGCGTGGAGATTGTCTTCCGTGGCCTGGGCCTGCGTCGCAAGCGATGAGATATTTCTGCACCTATTTTGATTCCAACTACCTGTCGCGCGGGCTCGCCCTGCACGAGTCGCTGTCGCGTCAGGTCCCCGAGTTCGAGCTCACCGTGCTGTGCATGGACGCCGGGGCCGCCCGCGGCCTTCGGGAACGAAAGCTGCCGCGTGTCCAGATCGTCGAGCTCGCCGCGCTCACCGCGGCCCACCCGGAGCTCGCCGCCGCCGCCGGCAACCGCAGCCAGCTGGAGTTCTACTTCACCTGCACGCCGTGGCTCGTCCACCACCTGCTTCCGGGCGTGCCCCGCGGCGAGTTCCTGACGTACCTCGACGCCGACCTCTATTTCTTCGCCAGCCCGGAGCCCGTCTTCGACGAACTGCGCGCCGCGTCCGTCGGCATCATCGCCCACAGCTTCCCGCCGTCGCTCGAACTCCTCGCCCGCTACGGTCGCTACAACGTGGGCTGGGTCTCGTTCCGCCACGACGATGCCGGCGCCGCCTGCGCGCTCGACTGGGCCCGGCGCTGCGCCGAGTGGTGCTACAACCACCCGGACCGGGACCGCTACGCCGACCAGAAATACCTCGATGCCTGGGCCTCCCGTTTTTCCGGGGTCGTCGAGATCCGGCACCCGGGCGCCAATGTCGCCCCGTGGAACGTCAAGGGTCGCGCATTCACCGCGGACCGCGACGGTATCCTCGTCGATGGCCAGCGCCTGGTCTTCTACCACTTCCACGCCCTCCGGCATGTCGGCGGCAACTTGTACGAGACCGGGCTGCACCGGTACGACGCCCACGTCACGCCCGGGCTCCGCGATCTCGTCTACGTCCCCTACCTCGCGCGCCTCGCCGGCGACCTCACCGCGGAGGAGCGGAAGCAGCCGCCGGCCCTGATCCCGGTCGCCGCGGCCGGCGACGCGCGCGCGATTGCGGCGGGCGACCGACTGTTTGACCAGCTTCGGGCCTGCGAGCTGGACCGCTGCGAGCGGCTCGCGGCGATCGAGCGGATGCAGGCCGAGCTCGAGGAGCACGGGATGAAACGGCACGAGGCCGAGGCCCGGGTGCGCGACTTGGAACCGTCATTGCGCGGCACGCAGGCGTACGTGCAGAAGATCGAGGTCGACCGCGAGCTGCGCCTCCAGGCGATCACCCAGCTGCAGGCGCGGATCCGCGAGCTCGAGGGCCGCCTTGGGCTGTCCCCGGTCGGCCAGGTCCCCGCGCAGCCGGGACCGCTGCCGGCGCTGCCAGCGTTCTTCCCCCATCTCCGCGCCGCGGTCGTGCCGCGCTACCACGAGCGCCTGCTGCGCCCGCTGCTGCAGCTTGCGACCTCGACCGTGAGCACCGACGTCTTCGGCGCCCCGCCCGAGCTCGCCGGCCGCTCGATGGCGACCCTCCGCTTCCACGGGGAGTCGATCTGGGAGTCGCTGGCGCGCCGCGACAGCCTCTTCAACGAGCAGGCCTACCTCGAGGCGTTTCCCGACATCGCCGGCGCCGTGGCCCAGGGCCACCTGCGCAGCGGCTGGGAGCACTTCGTGCAGTTCGGCCAGCACGAGGTCCGCACCTCGTCCGTGACGTACACCCCGGGCCTCGGCGAATACGACGCGATCCTCGGCGACGTCGCCGATTTTCCCGGCCTGCTCGACTGCCTCGCCGGCCGGCTGCAGCCGCACCACGCGGTCATGATCGCCGGCCTCGACCCGCGTGCGGAGTGGCTCCCAACCGACGCCCGGCCGATCGCGCTGGCGGACGGCTGGACCGCGCTGCTGCATCCGCCGCGCGCGTGGCTCGGGCCGCGCCTCCCTCTGCCGACGACCTCGCCGCGCACGCGCTGGCCGCAGCCCGATCCCGCGGACTACCGCCCGGCGACGACCCCGGAAGGCCAGCCGTGGCCGCGCATCACGGTCGTGACCGTGAGCTACAACCAGGGCGCGTACCTCGAGCAGACCCTGCGCTCGGTGCTCGACCAGGGTTATCCCAATCTCGAGTTCCTCGTCGTCGACGGCGGCTCGACCGACGGCTCGGTCGAAATCATCCAGCGCTACGCGCCGCAGCTGGCGTGGTGGGTGAGCGAGCGCGACCGCGGCCAGTCGGAGGCGCTGAACAAGGGCTTCCGCCGGGCCACCGGCGAGATCCTCACCTGGCTCAACAGCGACGACCGCCTGGCGCCCGGCGCGCTCTTCACCGTGGCCGACGCGTTCCGCCGGCACCGCGACGCCGACCTCGTCGCCGGCCGCTGCGCCCGGGTGCAGGACCTGACTGCGCTCCCGCACCATGTCCACCGCTGCCGCCTGCCGCTCGGGCAGGTCGTGCCGCTGCCGCTGGCGGGACTGCTGGACCTCGAAGGCGGCTGGCAGCGCGGGGACTTCTTCCACCAGCCCGAGGTGTTCTTCACCAAGCGGATCTTCGACCGCAGCGGCGGCAACCTGCGCGAGGACCTCTACTACAGCATGGATTACGACCTCTGGGTGCGCATGGCGAAGGCCGGGGCCCAGGTGCTGGCGATCCCGGAGATCACCGCGATCTTCCGCCAGCACGGGAACCAGAAAACCGGCGGCGCCGAGCTGCCCTTCCTTCCCGAACTGCGCGCGGTGAACGCCGCCCACCGCGGCCAACCCGCCTGACCGACCATGGCCGACCTCACCGCCTATCACGCCTGGCTGGACTCGCTCCCGGACAACCAGGGCTTCCGCCAGATTTCCCCGGCCCGCCCGTACGCCCACGCCGAGGAAGGCTACGACGCCCAGTACGGCTCCGAGGCCGAGCACGCCCCGGAGGGCGTCGGCCTCTGCGAGCTCCTGCGCCAGCGCGGCGTCGACCTCGCGGGCCCGGCGCTGGAGATCGGCTGCGGCACGGGCTACCTGACCACGGGACTCGCGCTCTCGGGCCGGCTGCCGGCGCTGCTGGTGACCGACCCGTCGCTCGCGTTTCTCCGCCTGACGGAGCGCCGGCTCAAGGGCCGCGAGCAGCCGCCCGGCTCCGTGCGCTACGCGGTGCTGAACGGCGACGACCTCGGCCGCGTGCCGGCCGGGATGTTCTCGCTCATCGCGCTGCGCTCCACCCTGCACCACATCCTCGACGTCGACACGTTCCTCGGCACCTGCGCCCGCGCGCTGCGGCCGGGCGGCGTGCTCGCGCTGAGCGCCGAGCCCTGCGACGAGGGTTACGTCCTGATGGGCGCGGTGGCCCACGCGATTCCCACCACGCTCCGCGCCGCCGGCGTCACGCTGACGCCGGAATGGGAACACCAGGTCCGGAATTTCTGCGCGACCATGCAGTTCTACAGCCGCCGCGACGTCGACAAGTCAGCCGCGGAGGACAAGCACCTGTTCCGCCTGTACGAGCTGGCCGTCATGGGCTCGCGCCACGGCCTCCACTTCGACTTCCATCCCAACGCCGCCTACGAGAGCTTCGCGCCCGGCCAGCAGCCGCCGGCCTCCGGCACTTTTGAGAATTTCTTCCCTGCCTACCTGCGCTACTGCATGAGCTTCGACCCCGCGCTGGTGGCGCTGATCCAAACCCACCTCCGCGAGCAGATGGCGTACATCGACGCGTGCTATCCGACCCACGCCGGCCCGCTCTTCAACGGCGTTTATCTCTTCACCCGCTCCGCCTGATGTCTGACGCGAGTCCCACTTCCCTTCCCGCCCGCCCCGCCGGTCCCGCGCGCCGCGTGCTGTTCCTGAACGATCTCGGCTTCCGTTACGGGGCCGGCATCGCGCAGGCCCGCCAGCTCCAGTCCATGCTCGACCTTGGCTGGGAGGCCGCCGCCATCGCCTGGGAGCCGGGCGACGTCGACCTGCCGCACGTCGTGACCCGCGCGTTTGATCCCGCTCTTTGGCGTGGACTCCACCCCGTGCGCTGGCTCGACGCCACGCGCGGGATGCCGGACGACCAGGTGACCGCCGGGCTGCTGCTGGAGATCGCGCGGTTTCAGCCCGACGTCGTGGTGGTCGGAAACATCCACAGCGCGGAGTGGCCAGTGTCGATGCTCGCCGCGTTGCGCTCGCTCGGCTGCCGCGTCGTGGCCTACCTCCACGACGAGTACTATTTCACCGGCCGCTGCGCCTACCACGGCCGCTGCGAGCGCTTCCTCACCGGCTGCGACGAGCAGTGCCCGACGGCCACCGAGTACCCGCCGCTTGAGCCGTCGCTCATCGCGGGCCAGTGGCGGCGCCGCCGCGAGGTGTTCCAGGCCTCGAACGGCGTTGAGCTGGCGGCCAACAGCCGCTGGATGCGCGACCATTGCCGGGCCGGGCTGCCGGGTAGCATACCGTGCGAGACGCTCTACCTCGGGGCGGACGAACGCATCTTCACCCCGGGCGACAAGGCTGCGGCGCGGCGCCACCTCGGACTGCCGCTCGACCGCCCGATCGTCCTCTGCACCGCCGTCAATTTCGACGACGCGCGCAAGGGCACCCACCATCTCAAGGCGATCATCGCGGAGCTGCAGCACGAGGCCACCTTCGTCGCCTTCGGCCACAACGCGCCGGAGATCCCCGGCCTGATCGGCCTCGGTTACTCCACGAACGCCGGCGAACTCGCCTGCCGTTACCAGGCGGCCGATCTCTACCTCGGCACGGCAGTGGAGGAGGCGTTCGGCCAGACCGTGATGGAGGCGCACCTCTGCGGCCGGCCCACGGTCGTGTTCCAGGCCGGCGGCATCACCGAGATCGTGCGCAACGAGATCACCGGCCGCACCGTGCCGGTGGGCGACGTGAACGCCGCCATCCACGCCATCCGGAGCCTCCTCGCCGACCCGCATTTCCTCCACCACTCCGCCGCCTGGTGCCGCGACACCGCGGTCCGGCGGTTCTCCCTGGACGCGCAGGGCGAGCGGTGGGCCCGCTACCTCGACGGGCACCGGGAAGCGGGCACCGGGCACAATCCGCCGACCATCCATTACCCGCTGGCCCCGGGCGACGTCCACCTGCCCCACCGTCCCTCGTGGGCCGGCGGCGCGCCCTTCGTGAATGCCGAGCACGCGCGGGTGTTCGCCGAGACCTCCCAGCTCCCGGGCTGGCAGATGCAGGGCGACACGGAGAAGCTGTACGAGATGGGCTTCCATGCCGGCGACGTGATCCTCGAGATCGGCACCTATGGCGGACGCTCAGCCACGGTCGAACTTCGCGGCGCCCTCGCCAACCCGGCCCGCACACAGGCCCCGCAGTTCTACGGCGTCGACATCGACCCGACCAGCATCGCCCGCACGCGCCAGACGCTCTTCGACCAGGGCCTCGCCGAATACTGCCACCTCTTCCTCGGCACCATCCCGGAATTCGTGCGCCAGTGGTCGATCACGCCAACCATGGTGTTCCTCGACGGCGACCACCGCTACGACGGTGTCGCGCTGGACCTCGAGATCCTCACCCAGTACCTGCGCCCCGGCACGCCCATCCTGATGCACGACTTCCTGAACCCGGAGAACGACTCCGGCGAATATGGCGTGCGCCGGGCCGGCCTCGAGTACGAGGCCGCGGGCAAGCTCCAGTTCGTCGGGTGCTTCGGCTGCACGGGCATGTTCCTCGTGCGGAAGCCGGGCTCTTGAGCATGGCGCCGCTGCTCGCGCATTTCCTCCTGCTCACGGCCCTGTCCGGGGTCGCGGCGTGGCGGTTGTGCCGCGGGACCGCCGACCGGATCCTCGCGACTTTCATCCTCGCGTGGACGAACGTGGTCGTGACCGGCCTCGCGCTGTCGTTTCTGAGCCGGCTCGGCCACGCCGACTGGTTCCTGCGCAGCTCGGTCGGGCTAGCGGTGGTCACGGCGCTCGCCGTGCGCCGGCTGGTCGCTCCGCCGGCCGACGCGCCGGAGGCGATGCCGCCCGACGATCCCCTGAATCAGCCGCTGGCGGCGGCGCTCGGCCTGTCGTTCCTCGCGCTGCTCGGCGCCAGCACCTGGGTCGCGGCGTCCTACGCCCCCAACAACTACGACTCGCTGACCTATCACCTCTCGCGGGTGATGTTCTATCTCGGCCAGGACTCGCTCGCGCACTTCGACACCACGAACGCGCGGCAGGTCTATTTCCCGTTCAACTTCAATCTCCTCCAGGCGGCCGTCCTGATCTACAGCCCGCCGGCCCCGGCGGTGAACTTCCTCAACCTGCTCACGTGGCTGGTGAGCGGCGTGGCGATCTTCCGGCTCACGCGCGCCTGCGGCTGCCGGCTCAACGCCGCGCTGCTGGCCACCTGGCTGGCCCTGACCTCGACCCAGGTGCTGGCCCAGGCCACCGCCACCACCAACGACCTGCCGACCGCCGCGGCGGTGCTGGCGACCCTGGTGTTCGTGCTGCGGTGGACGCGCACCGCGAGCCGGCGCGACGCGGTCCTCGCCGGCGCCGCGCTCGGCCTGACCCTGGGCACCAAGCTCACGGTGGTCTTCTTCTTCCCGGTCGCCGGCCTGCTGGCGCTCCTCGGCGGATGGCGCCACCGGAGCACGCTGCTCCCGCGCGCGTGGCCGGACCTCGCCCTCGCCGCCGTTGTAGCCGTCGTCCTCGCCGCGCCGTTCGCCGTCTACAACCTCGCGGCCAAGGGCCAGTGGATGACCCACGAGTACGACTTCACGCGGAACCAGCCGTTCTCGTTCGCGTGCTCCGTCCAGACCGGCGCCGCGTACCTGCTGCAGCTCTTCATCGAACCGCTCCACCGATTCTCCTTCGACTTCGGCGTCACCGCCGAGCTCAACACCTGGGCGGCGCGCACGTTTTTCCCGCACTGGAACGAGGCCTACGCCTTCTCGCCGCTCTACATTTTCCCGCCGGACCTCAATGAGGACCATGTCTGGTACGGCTTCGCGGGCCCGCTGCTGCTGCTCGGTGCGCTGGTCTGCGTCTGGCGGGACCGGCGCCTGCTCACCCCGGCGGCGTGGCTCGCCGTGCTCGGCCTGGGCTGGCTGGCCGTCTATTTCGCGCTGAACAAGTGGTCGCTGTACAACCAGCGCTATTTCGTGCCCGCGATCCTGCTGCTGGCGCCGGCCCTCGGCGTGACGCTCGACCGCGGCTGGAGTCCGCGGGGCTTCGTCCGGTCGGCCGCTGGGCTGCTCACCGGCCTCGTCGCGCTCACCTCGCTCTGGTTCGCGGCCAATTATCTCGGCTACAACAGCAATCGCCCGCTCATGCCGCTGATCACCGCGGCGCCCGGGCAGCAGGTCGTGCCGGGCCTCCCGCCGGCGCTGGAGCAGGAGCTCGCGGCGCAGTCCCGGCTCAATTTCCAGTCGGACGGCAGCAACGAGCGCATCTACCTGCTGATGAACCTGGCGCGCCACCAGCGCATCTCGTCGCACCGCCGGGTCGACCCCGACAGCTACAACGTCTTCTCGCACTGGTCGTACACCCGCGACGCGGTCTTCAGCAACATCACCAACGGCGCCTGCCACACCCTCGTGGCGTTTCCCGGCAAGCCCACCGCCGGCGTGCGCTACCTCGGCACCATCGGCGACGACGTCGACGCGAACGACTACTACGGCCTGCCCGCCCAGCCGGGAACGAAGCCCGCCGACGACGTGAACCGAAACCTGCTCGTCTCGCTGTACTACCGCCGCAACGAGCCCGACCGCTTCGCGAACACCACCGTCCGGCTCTCCGGCCTGAACGCCGAGGACCACACCGTGGCCCGCCTGGTCGCCGAGCTCCCCGGCGGCGGCACCCTGCCGCTGGCCACCTTCAACGCCACCGGCGAGGCCCGGTTCAGCCTCACCCAGCCCTTCACCGCCATCACGCTCCTGCTCGTGCAGGCCGACACCGGCCGCGAACTCGCCCGCGGCTCGCTCCCGGTCCGCGTGAAGCAGCGGGCCGTCACGAGCGACCAGCCGACCAGCCGTTCCTCGCTGTTCGTGACCGAGCTCATCCTGCCGAGCCAGTCCCGCGCGCTGCCGCAGGACGGCCTCGCGGAGTTCGAGGGCCCGTATTTCAAGTGGGACCTGCCGCTCTTCCGCTGGGCGAAGAAGCCGACGGTCCGGATCACCGTCCCGGCCAACCCGCAGCTCAAGCGGATCCGCGTGTCCATCAGCGTCCGCCTCCACGTCCGCGACCACGCGCAGCTGGCGCTGGTCCACAACGGGCGGACGGTCCAGGAATTCCGCCTCGACGGGCAGTCCAACTGGCACGACATCGCGTTCGACCTCGTGGCCGCCCCGGGCGCGAACGTGATCGAGCTGGCCGACATCCCCGACAACGCCGCGCCAGATTGGAAGGCCTACCTCGACCAGAACCCCGACGTGAAGGCCTTCCTCGAGTCGCAGCACGCCTCGATGGAGCTCGGCGCCCAGAATCACTATGAGACGAAGGGCCGCTTCGAGCACCGGCCGCTGCCCAAGTCGCGGAGCCCGCTGCCGCCAGCCGGACAGGGCTTCTTCTACATCTACCGCAGCCTGCGCCTGGAGGGATTCTCGACGCCATGAGCCCCGGTCCCTCCACCGTCCCCGCCCCGGCGCCGGCCCGCGACCAGTACGTCGATTTCCTCCGCGGCGGCGCGATCTTCGGCGTGGCCTGCATCCACTTCGGCGGCAGCTTCGCATCCAGCGACCACGCCTGGACACCGGCGTTTCACGTCGGGCTGTTCCTCAACCAGGTTTTCAGTTTCGCCGTGCCCCTGTTCATCTTCCTGTCCGGCCTGCTCGCCGGCATGGCCCGGGAACGCCCCGGCGACACGCTGTGGGCCTACTACGGACGTCGGCTCGCGCGCATCGGCGGCCCCTACCTCGTGGCAAGCCTGGCGGCGTTCTACCTGCTCAACTCGTACGTGACGTGGCGTGAGCTGCCCTCGTTCCAGGCGCAGGCCGTCTGGCTGGCGAAGAAGCTGATCCTGACCGGGATCGAGCCGACCCTCTATTTCATCCCGCTGATCGTGGCGCTGTACTTCCTTCAACCGCTCCTGCGCGCCGCCCCGCGGTGGCTGCACGCGGCGCTCGAGCGGAAGGCGCCGGGACGAACCAGCGTGGCCGGCTGCGCGCGCACGCTCGGCGTCCTGACGCTGCTGCTGCACGTCGTCCTCGGCGTGCTGTGCTACCGGAACGTCCTCGACTACTACACCTGGGCCCGGCCCAACCCGCTGTTCTGGCTCTTCTATTTCTACCTCGGCCTGCACTTCCGCGAGCTGACCGCGGGCTGGTCCGTCCGCTTCGCCCGCCTCGCGGTCGGAACGGCGCTGGTCGTGGCCCTCGGGCTGCTGGCGTGGGACCTGCATACCCTGACCGACCCGAAGGTCGTGGGCGCCCATTTCGAGCTCAGCAAGATCGACTATGCCTACGCCCGCCCGGAGATCCTGGCCTACAACCTCGCGGTCATCACCGTGCTGGCCGGCGGAATCCTGCTCGGCTGGACGTGGTCGCTGCCGCCCTTCGCCTGGCTCGGCCGCTACTCGCTCGAGATCTACCTCTGGCACATCATCGTCCTCTACGAGCTCGCCTGGCGTTTCCCGGAGGTCCTCGCCGACTGCAACCAGCTGCCCGAGCTCATCCCCGGGATGGCGTTCGCGACCTGCCTGTTGATCGCCGGGGTGTTCGACGGCGCGCCCCGCCTTGCGGCCCTCGCGCGACGGTACCGGCTGGTGCTGGTCCGAGCCGAATGAGCCGGGCCGGGCGCCTGCAAATCGCAGTGGACAGCCGCCCCTGATGGCCCCTTTGCTGGGGCCGGTCGCGCCCTGACCTTCCACGCTTCCGCCCATGCCCGAGAACGCCCCCAGCATCGCCGTCGCCATCCCCTGCTACCAGGAGGAGCACACGATCGCGCGCGTCGTGGCCGATTTCCGGCAGCAGCTGCCGGAGGCCGCCGTGTACGTGTTCGACAACAACTGCACCGACCGCACCGCCGAGTTCGCCCGGGCGGCCGGCGCGACGGTGATCCGCGAGAAGAAGCAGGGCAAGGGCCACGTCGTCACCACGATCTTCGAGCTGATCGACGCCGACATTATCGTCATGGTCGACGGCGACGGCACCTACGACGCCGGCGTGGTCCGCCAGCTGGTCGCGCCGATCATCGCCGGCGACGCCGACATGATGGTCGCGGCACGCCTCTCCCAGTACGCCGACAACTCGTTCCGGCGCTTCCACGTCGCGGGCAACCAGCTCGTCTGCGGAATCATCAACCGGATCTTCGGCTCGTCCATCACGGACATCTTCTCCGGCTACCGCGCCTTCAGCCGCGACTGCGCGCTGACCATCCCGATCACGTCGCGGGGCTTCGACGTCGAGACCGAGCTCACGGTGCAGACGCTCTACCGCGGGCTGGTCATCCGCGAGATCGAGGCCCGCTACGGCGAGCGCCCGAGCGGGAGTTTCTCGAAGCTCAACACGGTGCCCGACGGCCTGCGCGTGCTGCTGCGGCTGTTCCTGCTGCTGCGGGCCTACAAGCCCCTGACCCTCTTCGGCTCGCTGTTCATCGTCCTGCTGCTGGTCGCCGCCGTGGCGGGACTCCGGCCGGCGGTGGAGTTCACTCACGACCGCCACATCGAGAGCGTGGCGAGCGCCGTCGCCGCCTCGTCGGCGCTGCTGCTCGGGTTCATGAGCCTCTCGCTGGGCCTGATGCTGAGCTCGGTGAACCAGCGCCTGCTCGAGCTCGAGCGGGTGGTCATCAAGCGCATCAAGCGCTCCGGCTCGTCCTAGCCCACCGACCGCCGCCGTGGGCACCAAGGACTTCAACCAGTTCGACCTGCTGATCTGCCGGTGGCGCCTGCGCCAGGTCCGTCGGCACGTGAGCCCGGGCGATGCGATCCTCGACTTCGGCTGCGGGCACCAGGCGTTTTTCCTGCGCTCGGTCCAGGGCCTCGTGTCCCGCGGCGTCGGCATCGACTACGACGCCGTCGATGCCAAGCCCGCGCCCAACCTCGAGATCCTCGGCTTCCACTTCAAGGACCGCCTGCCCTTCGCGGACGGCACCTTCGACAAGATCGTGCTGCTGGCGGTCATCGAGCACATCCCGTTCGACCAGCGCGCCGTCCTCCTGGGCGAATTCCGGCGGGTCCTCCGCGCCGGCGGCCAGGTGATCCTGACGACGCCGACCCCGGCCTCCCGTCCGCTGCTCGAGTTCCTGGCGTTCCGCCTGAAGGTGATCTCCGCGCCGGAGATCGCCGACCACAAGCACTACTACAGCCGGGCCGACCTCGAGGCGCTGGCGCTCGAGCACGGCTTCACCTGCTCGGACTACCAGAAATTCCAGTTCGGCCTGAACAGCCTGGCCGTCTTCACGAAGCCAGCTTGACCAGGTCGCGACCCGGCTGGCTGCGCCAGCGCCGGACATGCCCGGCGATCTCCGGCTCGCTCCAGAAATGGCGGAAATACCGGGAGTGTCCCATCTCCTGGAGATAACTTTCCGGCAGCACCGCCTGACGGCAGAACTCGCGATAAAGCGGGCCGTAGGACTTGTCGGCGGAGCAGTTGGCCATCACCCAGCGTTCGAGCCGGTGGCCGAGGAACGAGGAAATCACCTCCAGCTGCACCCCGAGATCCAGATCCGTCCGGTACACTAGGAGCCGCACCGGGCCGCGCTCATAGACCTGCCACTTCTGAGCCACGGCAAACGGCCGGTCAAAGACATCGAGGCCGAAATGCGGGCGGAACTCCTCGTCGAACCACTCCAGGCACGACCGGTGCGGGTAGCGCTGCAGGAACAGCGCCAGCAGCTCGTCGACCGACCAGTCCCGCGTCGCGACCGCCGTCCCGACGTCGCGCTCGAAGTTCTGGAAGAAGGCCGAGACATTGCGCGAGATCGGGTCGCGCACCGGCGAAATGACGTGAATCGTCTGGCCGTGCTGGAACGCCTCGGCGAGCTCCCGTCGCGTCGACTCCGCCATCTCCGGCAGGCAATGGCCGTGCACCACGCGGTGGTTCGTGCCCGCGGCCACCGTGTGCTGGACCGAGCAGGAGCCGACCTTGCCCATCTGGTAGACGAAAATCGGCGGTCTCGTGGAATGGGCGGGCATGCGTGATAAGAGACGGCTGGAGGTGGAGGTTGGTGACAACCGTCATGGCTTGCGACAACCGAATTGGGAAATTCCTCCATCAAAAATCCGCAAATCTCGCTGGGCCACCGTTGTGGACTTGTCCTCGCCCGCGTTTCCCGTCACCTGATCGTAGGCGACCCGAGCCCTCTCCAGCGATGCTCCTCTCCGTTGTAGTCCCGGTCTTCCGCGAGGAAAAGAACCTGCCCGAGTTTTTCCGGCGGGTGCGGCAGCTGCTGGAGGCCTCCACCAGCGACTACGAGCTGATTTTCTCCCTGGACCCGTCGCCGGACCGCACCGAGGAGCTGATCCTGGAGGCCCGCGCCCAGGACCCGCGCATCAAGCTGCTCAAGTTCTCCCGCCGGGTGGGCCAGCCGATGGCGACCCTCGCCGGACTGGAGTATTCCCGCGGCGACGCCGTGATCGTCATGGACGTCGACCTCCAGGACCCGCCGGAGCTGATCCCGCAGATGATCGCGAAGTGGCGCGAGGGCTACGACGTCGTGCTCCCCCAGCGCCGCCAGCGCACGGGCGAGCCGTGGCTCAAGCGCCTCGTGGCCCGCGTGGGCTACCAGGTGATCAACAAGATCGCCGACGTGCAGATCCCGCCGAACACTGGGGATTTTCGCTTGATGTCCCGCCGCGTCGTGAACGAGGTCGTGCGGCTGAAGGAATCCCACGGATTCCTCCGCGGCCTGGTGGCGATCGTCGGCTTCCGCCAGGTGCTGATCCCGTTCGACCGGCCCCCGCGGCACGCGGGCGAGACGAACTACAACCGGTTCTTCGGGTCGCTGCGCATCGGGTTCAACGGTATCTTCTGCTTCTCGACCTACGCGCTGACGCTGAGCACGCAGCTCGGCTTCCTCATCGCGGTCTGCTCGTTCCTGATCGCGGCGGCCTACCTCGTGATGAAGCTCTGCGGCTTCCCGTTCCCGCTCGGCAATCCCACAATGGTCATCCTGATCCTCTTCCTCGGCGGCATCCAGCTGATCAGCGTCGGCATCC
>CAYYGV010000015.1:0-48035 GCA_964471615.1 uncultured Opitutaceae bacterium | reverse complement strand
GTGAACGTGAAGGTGGACAAGGCGCTCGACGACTTCTTTGGCGACCTCGACAAGAAATCCACGACCATCAATCCCAGCGCTTCAGCGAACTGATCCCATGAAATCCACCCTTTTCCGTCTCTTCCTGTTCGTCTGCTCCCTTGGTCTCATGCTGCCTGCGCTGCGGGCCGAGGACCTCGGCACCGTGAAGGCCCGCATGAATCAGCGCCTGGGCAACATTGACCATCTGAAGGCCAGCGGGTCCATCGGCGAGAATCTCCGCGGCTACCTCGAGGTGCGGGATGGCAGCGGCTCCGCCGCCGCCGTCGTTTCGGCCGAGAATGCCGACCGCGAGACCGTCTACGCCGCGATCGCCAAGCAGACCGGCTCCTCGTCGGAGACCGTCGGCCGCGCCCGCGCCCGCCAGATCGCCGCCGGCTCGGCCCCCGGCGTCTGGCTCCAGCGCGAGGACGGCAGCTGGCACAAGAAGTAGCCGGCTGCCAGCGGCAGCCGGCGTCGAAGGTCACAGGTCTCAGGTCGAAGGGCGGCGAGCTGGCTGCTTGCCGACCTTCGACCTTCGACTTTCGACCTGCGACTTGTGACCTTGGAGCTAGGACTTGCGGCTTCCGCGCCTTTTCCGCAGCGTCACGGCCAGTGTTCCCGTCCATGAAGCTCCTCCGTCTCCTTGCCGTCGCGCTGTCCGCGTGGTCGGCGGCCGCCGCCAAGGATTTCTCGCCCGCCATCGTCTATGACTTCGGCGGCAAGTTCGACCGGTCGTTCAACCAGTCCGCCAGCGAGGGCGCCGAGCGCTTCAAGCACGACACCGGGATCGCCTTCCGCGAGTTCGAGATCACCAACGCCGCCCAGCGCGAGCAGGTCATGGCCCAGCTGGCCAAGCGCGGCTCCGACATCATCGTCGCCGTCGGTTTCACCCAGGCGTCGGCCGTCGAGCGCGTCGCGCGGCAGTTTCCCAACGTCAAGTTCACCATCATCGACGCCGTCGTCGACCTGCCAAACGTCCAGTCGATCAATTTTCGCGAGCAGGAATCGTCCTACCTCTGCGGCATGGCCGCCGCGCTCGCCTCGAAGTCCGGCAAGATCGGGTTCGTCGGCGGCATGGACATCCCGCTGATCCGCAAGTTCGCGCTCGGTTACGTCGAGGGCGCCCAGCATGTGCGGCCGGAGATCGAGGTGTTCCAGAACATGACCGGCACCACTCCGGCCGCCTGGGGCGACCCGACCAAGGGCGCGGAGCTGGCGCGCAGCCAGTTCGGCCGCGGCGCCGACGTGGTCTTCCACGCCGCCGGGGCGACCGGCATCGGCGTGATGCAGGCCGCGGCCGACGAGGGACGGCTGAGCATCGGCTGCGACAGCAATCAGGACTATCTCCACCCGGGCAGCGTGCTCACGTCGGCGGTGAAGCGCGTCGATGTCGCGGTCTACAAGGCGTTCAGCGACGCGCGCGCCGGCACCTGGAAGGCCGGCCAGCTGGTCCTGGGCCTGGCGGAGAGCGGCGTCGACTATTCCTACGACGAGCACAACCGCGGGATCCTCACCGCCGAGATCAAGGCCCGGCTCGACGCCGCGAAGGCCGACATTATCGCCGGTCGCATCAAGGTGACGGAATACCGGTCGCCCTGACCGACTGGTCCGTCGACCGCCGCCGCCATGAATTCTGCTCCCGCGTCGACCCCCGCGCTGGAGCTGCGGGGCATCGACAAGCGTTTCGGGACGGTCCACGCCAATCGCGACATCTCCCTGTCGATTGCGCGGGGATCGATCCACGGCCTGATCGGCGAAAACGGCGCCGGCAAGTCGACGCTGATGAACATCGTGTACGGCTTCCACCCGGCCGACGCGGGTGAGATCCGGGTGCAGGGTCGGCGCGTCGAGCTCGCGTCTCCCCAGGACGCCATCGCCGCGGGCATCGACATGGTTCACCAGCATTTCATGCTCGTGGAGAATTTCACAGTGCTCGAAAACATCGTCCTCGGCGCCGAGGGAGGGTGGCAGCTTGCCGCCGGCCTGGCCCGGGCCCGGGCGCGGCTTGAGGCCCTCGCCCGCGAGTACGGTCTCGAGGTGCCGCTCGACGCGGTGGTCTCGTCGCTGCCGGTCGGCCTGCAGCAGCGCGTCGAGATCCTGAAGGCGCTCCACCGCGGCGCGGAGATCCTGATCCTCGACGAGCCGACCGCCGTGTTGACGCCGCAGGAAGCCGACCAGCTGTTCCGGCTGCTCGGGCGCCTGCGGGACCAGGGCAAGACCGTGGTTCTCGTCACTCACAAGTTGCGCGAAATCATGGCCGTCACCGACCGCGTCACGGTCATGCGCCAGGGCGCCGTCGTCGCGGAAGTGGCCACGAAGGACACCTCGCCCCGCGACCTGGCCGAGAAGATGGTGGGCCGCGCCGTGCTCCTGCGCGTCGAGAAGGGCCCGGCGCAGCCCGGCGAAGTGCTGCTCGACGTCCGCGACCTCGAGGTGCGCGACCGGCGCCAGGTGGCACGGCTGAAGGGCGTGAGTTTCCAGCTGCGGGCGGGCGAGATCGTCGGCATCGCCGGCGTGGCCGGCAACGGCCAGTCGGAGCTCCTGGCGGCCGTGGCGGGCACGCTCGCGCCGAGCCGCGGGGAAATCCGTTTTGCCGGGCGCGCCCTTGTCGCCGAGCACCTCGACGCCCGCGCGCGGCGGGTGCTGGGGCTGGCGCACGTGCCGGAGGACCGGCTGCACGATGGCATGGTCGGGACCTTCGCCGCCGAGGACAACGCGATCCTCGGGTACCACGACCGCCCGACGTGCAACCGCGGCGTGCTGCAGGACCGGCGCGCCATCACGGCCGGCTGCGAGCGCATGATGGCGGGCTACGACGTCCGGCCGCCGCAGCCTCGGCTGCCGCTGGGATCCTTCTCGGGTGGCAACCAGCAGAAGCTCGTGCTGGCCCGCGAAATCGAGGCGCAGCCGCGGGTCCTGCTGGTCGGCCAGCCGACGCGCGGCGTTGACATCGGGGCGATCGAGTTCATCCACCGCCGTCTGGTCGCGCTGCGCGATGCCGGCTGCGCGGTGCTGGTCGTGTCGGTGGAACTCGACGAGATCCTCGGCCTGGCGGACCGGATCCTCGTGATGGCCGGCGGCGAAATGATCGGCGAGGTGCCGCGCGCGGAGGCGACGGAGGAGCGGCTCGGCCTGATGATGGCCGGTGTACGCGGGGAGGGGGCGGCATGACGGCGCCGGGACGATTGCCCAAGTGGGTCGACTACGGCCTGCTGCCGGCGCTCAACCTGCTGGCGGCGCTGCTGCTGGCGGGCGGGATCATCCGGCTGATTGGCGAGAGTCCGGTGGCGGCGCTGAAGCTGCTCGCCGACGGCGCGTTCGGGTCGCCGGAGTCGATCGGCTACACGCTGTACTACGCCACGAACTTCATCTTCACGGGCCTGGCGGTCGCGGTGGCGTACCACGCGGGCCTGTTCAACATCGGCGCGGAGGGGCAGGCCTACATCGGCGGTCTCGGCACCGGCCTGGTGTGCCTCGCGGTCGGGCACTGGCCGTTCTGGATCGTGCTGCCGCTGGCGGTGCTCGCGGGCGCGGCGGGCGGCGCGGCGTGGGCGCTGGTGCCGGCCTGGCTGCAGGCGCGGCGCGGGAGCCACATCGTGATCACCACGATCATGTTCAACTTCATCGCCTCGGCGCTGATGACCTACCTCCTGGTGAACGTGCTGATTCGGCCGGGCCAGCAGTCGCCGGAGACGCGGGAGTTTGCCGAGGCGAGCTTCATGCCCGCGCTGCCGTTTTTCGGGGCGCCGCTGAGCCTCGCGTTCGTCCTCGCGCTGGGGGCGGCGGCGTTCGTGTGGATCTTCGTCTGGCGGACCCGCTGGGGCTTCGCGTGGCGCGTGGCGGGGGCGAACCCCGCGGCCGCGGTCTATGCGGGCATCCGCCCGGATCGGGTGACTCTCGGCGCGATGCTGCTCTCGGGCGCGCTCGCCGGCCTGCTGGGCCTGAACGAGCTGATGGGCGCGCAGCACCGGATCCTTCTCGATTTTCCCGGCGGCGCGGGATTCGTCGGCATCGCCGTCGCCCTGATGGGCCGGAATCACCCGCTCGGGATCGTCGCGGCGGCCATCCTCTTCGGGGCGCTGGTGCAGGGCGGGTCGCAGCTCTCGTTCGACATGCCGCGGGTGAACCGGGACATGGTCGTGGTCATCCAGGGCCTCGTCATCCTGTTCTGCGGCGCGCTCGAGCACATGTTCCGCGCCCCGCTGGCCGCCTGGTACCGCCGCCGGCAGGAGCAACCCAATCCGCAATCCGCGATCCGCAACCCGCAATCCTAGGTCCCGTGGAAACCTACACCCTCATCGTCCTGCTGCTGGCCGCCACGATCCGCGTGGCGACGCCGCTGCTGCTGGCGGCGCTGGCCGGGATGTTCTCGGAGCGCGCGGGGGTGATCGCGCTCGGGCTGGAGGGCATGATGCTGGGGGCCGCCTTCGCCGCCGCATCCGCCGCGGCCGTCAGCGGTTCGGCGTGGCTGGGTCTGGGCGCCGGCATCGGCACCGCGGTGCTGCTGGCGCTGGTGATCGCGGTGGCCGGTGTGACCTTTCGGGGCAACCAGGTGGTCG
Organism: uncultured Opitutaceae bacterium; assembly: GCA_964471615.1. Classification (GTDB taxonomy): domain Bacteria; phylum Verrucomicrobiota; class Verrucomicrobiia; order Opitutales; family Opitutaceae; genus Opi-474. The sequence continues at coordinate 43,455 of CAYYGV010000015.1, read as the reverse complement.
CGGGGATGGCGGTGAACATCATGGTCGCGGGCCTGGGTCCCTCGCTGGCCCTGGCGTGGTTCGACCTGGGCGGCCAGACGCCCCAGCTGAACGGGGTCGCCCAGCGCTTCCGCGAGATGGTCTGGCCCGGAGCGGAGATGGCGCGGCACGTGCCGGCGCCGGGGCTGCTCTACGCGGAGCTTCTCAGCGGGCACAACGTGATCGTCTATCTGGCCTTCCTGCTGGTGCCGGCTTCGGCCTGGGTGCTGTACCGCTCGCGGTTCGGCCTGCGCCTGCGGGCCGTGGGCGAGAATCCCTCGGCCGTCGACACCGCGGGACTCTCGGTGACGCGCCTGCGCTACCAGGCGGTGCTGCTGTGCGGCGTGCTCTGCGGCGTGGCGGGAACGTATCTTTCCACGGCGGCGAGCGCGGGCTTCGTCCGGGACATGACCGCGGGCAAGGGCTACCTAGCGCTGGCCGCGCTCGTGTTCGGCAACTGGCGGCCGTGGCGGACGCTGGGCGCCTGCCTGCTGTTCGCCCTGACGGATGCGCTGGCCACGCGGCTGCAGGGCGTGCCCCTGCCGCTGGTCGGGGTGATCCCCGTGCAGTTCGTGCTCGCGCTGCCGTACGTGCTCACCGTCCTCCTGCTGGCCGGCTTTGTCGGCCGCGCCGTCGCCCCCGCGGCGATCGGGCAGCCGTATGCGAAGGAGCGCTAGTGGCGAAATCCAAAGACGAGAATTCGAAATTCGAGAGACGCGGTGCGGGGTGCGAAGTTCGGTCTTCGGTGAAGACCGGCCAAGTCTTCGGCGAGTGATTCCGACTTGGGACTATCTGGAGTGCCCTGCGTGTCCCTCGAATTTCGAATTTTCCGCTTCGAATTTCGAACTTTCCCCCCGTGGGAACCTAGCCAGATTCCGCGCATGACCATTGAAGAGCGCCTGGCCCGTCATCTCTCCAAGTCGGCCGACATTTCCGGGGCGCTGTTCATCGCCGCCAACGCCACGGTGCATGGCGACGTGGTGCTGGGATCGCAGACGAGCGTGTTCTATGGTGCGGTCCTGCGCGGCGACATCCACGAGATCCGGGTGGGCGAGGGCACGAACATCCAGGACAACGCGATCATCCATCTCGCCGACGACTACGGCGCCTACATCGGCAAGTGGTGCACGATCGGCCACGCGGCGATCATCCACGCCTGCACCATCGGCGACGAATGCCTGATCGGGATGGGGGCGACGATCCTCGACGGCGCGGAGATCGGCGCGCAGAGCATCGTCGGGGCGAACGCACTCGTGCCCCAGCGCTTCAAGTGCCCGCCGGGGTCCATGGTGCTGGGCATGCCCGCGAAGGTGGTTCGCCCGCTGCGGCCCGAGGAGATCGCGGGCCTGAAACCGTGGGCCGAGAAGTACGTCGCGACCGCCAAGGCGCACGCTGAGCGGCAGCGGCGGCTGGGCGCCTGACGGGGTCAGGGCGTTTCCAGGACGTAGAACGTGTAGCGGTGGTTCGCGTCGCTGCTTTCGCGGCGGCTCAGCTCGCGCCAGGGCAGATGGTGCCAGTCGGGAAACCGCGTGTCGCCGGCCACGCTGGCATGCACGAGCGTGAGATGGAGGCGCATCGGGCGGCCGAGCGCGAGCGTCTCGGCATAAATGCGTTCGCCGCCGCAGATGTGGATCTCGCCGGGCAGGGTCTCCGCCACCGCCAGCGCCTCCGTCAGGGAGCCGGCCACGCGGACGCCGTTGAGGGCCAGCGCCTGGTTGCGGGTCAGCACGATCGGCCGCCGGCCGTCGAGGTTGGCGCGCGACCAGGTCTCGAAGCACACTCGGCCAAGGATCACGATCTGGCCGGCGGTCTGGGCCTGGAAATACGCGTAGTCCTCCGGGATCCGCCACGGCAGGTGTCCGTCGCGACCGATCACGCGGTTCTCCGCGCAGGCGACCTGGAGATGCAGCAGCTTCATTCGCGGCGAGTCGGGACCCGGCCGGGGCGGTTTTCCAGCCAATTCCGGGCGCGGCGCCGTCCGTCGAAGCTTACTTGCCAACCCGCGGCCGGACCCAAACCGTGGGGCATGCGATTTCCCCTGCGCCTGATCGTGACGGCGGCCGTGGCCGCCATCGTGTTGAGCCCGGCCGCCCGTGCCGACGAGTTCGAGAGCCGCTACCAGGCGATCCGCGACAGCCAGGGCAAGGCGCCCGAGGCGGAGCGGCTGCACGCGCTGTTCAAGGTGGACTGGGACTACCACCTCGCGGACGCCCCTGAGGAAGCGACGCAGTACGGCGTGACCGCGTACGACACGAAGTGGACGGACCTCTCGGCGGCGGCGGTGGCCGAGCGCCGGCGCCAGGTGGCGCGCGCGCTGCCCGTGCTGGCGACGATCGACCGGTCAAAGCTCAGCGTCGAGGACCAGACCAACTACGACCTGTTCAAGCGCCAGGGTGAGGAGGCGGCGGAGGCGGCCAAGTTTCCGTCGGAGCTGATCGCCGTGCACCAGCTGACCGGCATCCAGCAGGAGGCGGCGGTGATCCTGCGGATGATGCCGCGGGCGACGGCGGCGGAACTGGAAAACCAGGTGGCCCGCCTGCGCGCACTGGGGCCGCAGGTGGACCAGGTGATCGCGCTGCTCAACGAGGGCCTGAAGCGCGGGGTCACGGCGCCGCAGGTCACGCTGCGGGATGTCCCGGCGCAGGTGCTGGCCCAGATTCCCGACGATCCGTTCCAGAGTCCGATGCTCGAGGCGTTCGCCGACCCGGCCCCGACGGTCGGGGGCGAGGACAGCCTGCGGCTGCGGGCTGAGGCGGCCAAGGCGTACGTGGAGAAAGTCCGGCCCGCGTTCCTGCGGCTGCACGCCTTTCTCGTCGACCACTACCTGCCGGGGGCCCGCACCACGATCGCGGCGACGGCGCTGCCGGATGGCGCGGCGTGGTACGCGCACCTCGTGAAGGAGCACACCACGACGGACCTGACGGTCCAGCAGATCCACGACCTGGGCCTGGCCGAGGTGAAGCGGATCCGGGCCGAGATGGAGCGCGTCAAGGCGCAGACCGGCTTCAAGGGCTCGATGGCGGAGTTCTTCACCTTCCTGCGGACCGATCCCCGCTTCTATTACACGAGCGCGGACGACCTGCTCCGCGGCTACCGCGACATCGCGAAGCGGATCGACCCGGCCCTGATGCGTCTCTTCGGCCGGCTGCCGCGCACGACCTACGGCGTGCTCCCGGTGCCGGCCTACGCGGAGAAATCCCAGACGACGGCCTACTATATGCCCGGGGCGCCGGACGCGGGCCGTCCGGGCTACTTCTACGCCAACACCTACGCCCTCGACACGCGGCCAAAATGGGAAATGGAGTCGCTCACGCTGCACGAGTCGGTTCCGGGCCATCACCTGCAGATCGCGCTGGCGCAGGAGATGGGCGAGCTGCCGGAGTTCCGCCGTAACGCCGGCTACACGGCGTTCGTGGAAGGGTGGGGCCTGTACTCGGAGAGCCTCGGCGACGAGCTTGGCCTGTACACCGACCCGTACATGAAGTTCGGCCAGCTCACCTATGAGATGTGGCGCGCCGTGCGGCTGGTGGTGGACACGGGCATGCACGCGAAGGGCTGGACCCGCGAGCAGGCGATCGCGTTCTTCAAGGAAAACGCCGGCAAGTCCGAGCACGACATCGTGGTCGAGGTGGACCGCTACATCGTGTGGCCCGGCCAGGCGCTGGCGTACAAGCTCGGTGAGTTGAAGCTCAAGGAGCTCCGCGCCTACGCCACGAAGGAGCTCGGGGCGAAGCTCGACGTCCGCCGCTTCCACGACCAGGTCCTGCGCCACGGCGCCGTGCCGCTCAGCTACCTCGAGGACGACATCAAGGCCTGGGTCGCGGCGGAGAAGAAGCGGGGCTGAGGCGTTTCTGAGCCACCAAGGACACGAAGCGCACCAAGGCGCTCAGGCATGGCGTGGGCCTTGTCTAGATTTGACCGCGAAGGCCGCCGAGCGCGCGAAGCGTCAGGCTTTGGCGCGCAGTGCGCTGGGTAAATGCTCGGACTCCCAAGGCCGAAATCTTGAATCGATATTTCACCCCTGAGCGGTAGCTTCGCGCCCCATGAACCCCATACTGTGGTCGTTGAATGGGCGCCGACTGCGGGCGGGCCTGGCGTGGCTTTCCCTCACCTGCTTGGTGGCCAGTTCTCTCGCCGCCAAGTCCACCTGGACCCGGATCAGCGCGGAGCACTTCACGCTCTACACGGATGACTCGGTCAGCGAGGCCCGCGACTGGGCCGTCGCGCTCGAGGCGTTCCGGCTGCACCTCCAGACGATCGTCCCGACCGACTCGCGGATGCTCGACCCGCTGCTGCTGGTCGTGTTCGAGAATCCGCGCACATTCAAGGCCGTGGCCGGCGACCTCGGGAAAGCGGGTTCGCTGAACGAGGCGACGAGCGTCTTCACCAGTCGCGACGGTCGGTTCCTGGGCGCGGTGAGCCCGGAAGGCGAGGAGGAGAACGCGCGGACGGCGATCTTCCTGCAGGCGAGCGCCTGGCTGACCCGCTCCAGCCGTTGCGCGCTACCGGTCTGGCTGAATTCCGGCCTGCGGATGATGTATGCCGACCACGTCTTCACGAACGGCCAGATGCTGATCGGCCGCGTGCAGGACAGCTCGGCCCGGAGTCTCGAGCAAGGGCTCCGCATTCCCCTGATCCACCTGCTGCGTTCCAGTACGCGGTCGCAGGATTACGTGGCCAACACCGGCTTTTTCAACGCCGAGGCATGGGCCTTCGTGCATTTCCTGCTGTTCGGCGAGAACGGCGCCAATCGCGCGGCGCTCGCCCGCTACGTCGAGGCGCTTCAGCACACCGAGGATGTCGCCACTTGCGAACCGCTGCTCTATCCGCAGGGCCTGCCCGACCTTGAGGCCCGTTTCACGCGCTATGTGAAGACCGGCAACTACCGGATGGAGGCGATCCCGGTTCCGCTCGCCCCGCTTGCTGCGGGGCTGGAGGTGGCGCCGGCCACTGACGATGAGATCCAGACCGCGCTGGGCTACCTGGCGCTGGCGTTTCGGGACACGGCGACCGCGGCGCCGTACTTCGAGCGGATGGAGCAGCTGGCGCCCAAGTCCCCGTCAACCCTCGAGGCCTTGGCGGAGTTTGCCAAGGTGCGGGGCGACGAGTCGGAGAAAGTCCGCTATTATCAGGAGGCGGTGCGGGCGGGGTCGACGTTCTACCTGGCGCACTTCGAGGCCAACTATCCCGCCGTGCAGGCCATGTTCGGCTGCGAGGCGGCGGCCGACGCCACCGACGCGGCGGCGGCCCGCAAGGGCGTCGACGGCATCAAGGCCATGCTGCGCCTGCGCCCCGGGTTTCATGAGGGGTACGAGGCGATGGCGGGACTGATGGGCTCGGTGATCTCGGCCAACGACGACGACGAGCAGGTCCTGCAGGAGGGCCGGCGGTATTTCCCGGACGACGCCGTGCTGGAAGCGGGCCAGGCCGCGTACGAAATTCACAAGCGGCGCTTCGTGGACGCGCAGAAGCGCCTCGACCGCGTCTGGGGCGGCGCGCTCGACAACTCCGGCCGCGCGATGCGCTACACGGAAAAGCTGAAGGCGCGGCTGCGCGCGGCCAACGGCCTGTACTGGATGGAGAAATTCACCGCGGCCGATGACTATCCGAACCTGGAGAAATTGCTGCCCCAGCTGAACGGCGCGCCGCTGCGGCGCGAGGAGCGGGAGCACGTCACGCAGGTGCGGCGCGGGCTGGCGGCCTGGACCACGCTCACGATGGTCCGCGAGGCGATGGCGCGGAAGGACTGGAACGCCGCCGAGGTCCTGCTCTCCGACATCCCGCGCGAGCACCTCTCGAAGAAACTGCAGGCCGAGGCCGACATCCTGGCGTCCCAAATCGCGGCCGCCAAGAAACCCGCCTGACGTGACGACGCCCTGATGGATGCGCTCGACCTCGCGGGCGGCCTCGGGTGAACTCAGGCCTACTGTCAGACTCAATTCGAGCCTATGAAGAAGATCATCGGTATCTGGGTGCTGCTTGGTTGGGCCGGTCTGGTGCAGGCGGCCGAAGTTCAGTGGATGCGGGTGTCGTCGCCCCATCTCACCGTCTACACCGCGGGTGAGCCTGCCCAGGCGCGGGAGTGGCTGCTCAAGGCGGAAGCCTGCCGTCAGTTCATCGCCGGGCTGGGTCCTTCGGATGATCGGGCACTGGCGCCGCTCACCGTGGCGATCTACCGTGACGAAGCTCATTTCCAGGAGTATTTCACGCCGCCGGCCGATCGCACCTTGGTCAACCGCTACACGATCTCGTACCGCGTCGGTTCGCGGACGATGGTGTGCGAAGGCAGTTGGTGGGCCGCCATCAACTCGGGCCAACGCTCTTTGGCTGAGCCGGCCTTTTTCATCTTCGTCGGCCAATGGGCGTCCCAGCCGTTCCCGCGTCCGCTGCCGGAGTGGCTGTCGCGGGGACTGGGCGAACTATGTGTGCAGGCGGTTGCGAAAGGGGAACGGTTCGCCTTCGGCGGCCGTTTCCGGCCGGACCTTGACGTGCTCAACGGGAAGTTTCTTGCCCCGGTCGCAGAACTCCTGCGTCCCGACCTGCCGTCAGGCGACCAGCCCTCAGCGGAATCCTGGCTGCTGGTCCATTACCTCCTGTGGGGAGACGGCGGGGCCAATCGACCTGCCTTGGCGAAATACGTGCAGGCCTGGGAGTCCGGATGCGAATGGGAAGAGGCGGCGGCAAAGGCGTTTCCAGCCGGACTCGAGGACCTCCGGGTGCGGGTCCAGCGGTACCTCAAGCAGGGCAAGTTCGAAGGCGAGTTCGTGACGTTGGCGCTGCCGCCGACTGCGATCGAGGTTCGCCCGGCCACCGAAGTCGAATCCGAGGTCCTGCTCAGCCAGATGCGCATCGTGGCCGAGACGCCCGAATTGGTTTCCGATCATCTCGATCATGCGTGGAGACTGGCGCCGCGGTCACCAGACGTGCTGGAGGCGAAGGCGGCCCTGGCCCGGATGCAGCGGCAGCAGGGGGAGGCGGAGGATTATTGCCGTCAGGCTTGCGCGGCGGGCTCGACGAAGGTTTTCCCGCACTCGGTACGGGTGTTGGGACTGGTCCAACCTCTTGCCGGTGCCGACTCGGCCTTCGAGGGCGTCGAGCCCATGAAGGCCCGCCAGGCGGCAAACGCGGTGCGAGAATTGCTCCAGCGCAATCCATACCAGTATGCGCCGTATGAGTGGTATGCCATGCTGATTGGCTCCCTGCCTGAGATTACGCCGGAGGACGAGGGAGTCCTCGCAGAAGGCAAGAGACTCTATCCGAGACAGCCGGGCCTCGACCTCGGGCGGATGGCGGTCCATGTGCGCCGCAATGAGTCAGACGCGGCCCGGGCGATCTTCCGTCAGCTGCAGCAGAGCAAGGTTGCCATCCCGAAAAACCTCGAGGGCTTCGCGACCCGCCTCTGGCTGCATCTTGAGGCGGCGGAGAAATTCGCGAGCTTCAGGCAGTACTACCTCGACGGCCGGGCGGACGAGGCGACGGCCGCCTATCCCAGTCTGGTCCTCGGACCGCTTTCGAAGGAGGAGAAGGCCACGGCCGAGGATATCCGCAACGTGCTCGAGAATCGCCTGAGGGCGCGCGAGGCCCTGAAGCAGAAACTCTACGGCTCGGCCACCGGGTACGTGGCCCAGGCGCTGCGGGACAACCCGCCGCCGAAGATGCGCGAGGGGCTTGAGGCGTTGCGGGCCGAGATTGACGCCGCGCGTCAGGCGGCCCAAGCCGCGGCAAAGTAGCGGCACGGACTGGTTCATCCGGTGCGGTCCACGCGGGGCCGCACCGGGACGGCATGTCGCTCAGGACGCGGCGACGATGCGGATGCTCTCGACCTCGATGCGGTCGATGGGCGTGCTCTTTTCCCCGCCGCCACCGTGGGAGGTCGGGACGTTCGCGATGCGCTCGAGCACGTCGTCGCCCTTCACCAGCTCGCCGAAGGCGGTGTACTGGCGGTCGAGGAAACGGGCGTCACCATGGCAGATGAAGAACTGGCTGCCGGCGGAGTCGGGATGGGAGGAGCGCGCCATCGAGATCACGCCGCGGACGTGCGGCTTGGCATTGAACTCGGCCTTCACGCGGTGGCCGGGGCCGCCGGTGCCGGGCATGCCGGACTCGCCCTTGCGGGTGTTGGGGCAGCCGCCCTGGATCATGAAGCCCTTGATGATGCGGTGGAACGCGGTGCCGTCGTAGAACTTCTCGTTCGCGAGCTTCTTGAAGTTCTCAACCGTCTTCGGCGCGACGTCGGGCCAGAAGGCGAGGGTCATCTCTCCGTAGGAGGTCTTGATGATGGCGTGTTCAGCAGGGGCGGGAGTGCTCATGAGGCGCGCAGCGAACCGGACGGCAGGGCGGGCGGCAAGGAAAAGCGTCGACCGCCGGGGGCGGTCGACGCGGTAGCGAGTAGCGGGTAGCGCGTAGCGTGCATTTGGTCCGAGGCACGGTGCGCGGTTCTGGTGCGAACTACAGCAGCACGGCAGTGCTCGACCAGCATGCTCGCTACCCGCTACGCGCTACTCGCTACACCCGCGGCTCCGCCGCGGGCTACGCGAACGCTTCGTCGACCAGTTCGCAGAAGTGGTGGATCAGGAACAGGTGTGCTTCCTGGGCGGCGGCGCCGCTGTGGCCGGGCATGATCAGGTCGCAGGTCGCGAGGCCCTTGGCCTTGCCACCGCCGCGGCCGAGGAAGGCGATGCTGCTCAGGCCGACGTTCTTGGCCTCGTGCAGCGCGGCGATGATGTTCGCCGAGTTGCCGCTCGAGGTCAGCACCACGACCAGGTCGCCCGGGTGGGCGAGGCCGGTGATCTGGCGCGCGAACACCTGGTCGTAGCCGTAATCGTTGCCCAGGCAGGTGACCAGCGAGCCGTCGGACGAAAGCGCGATGGCCGGCAGCGACGCCCGGTTCTTCTGGTAGCGGCCGACCAGCTCGGTCGAAAAATGGGCCGCCTCCGCCGCGCTGCCGCCATTCCCGCAGATCAGCAGTTTCTTGTCGTGCTTCAGCGTCTCGATGATCAGGCGGCCCGCCTGGTCGATCGCGGGACGGATGGCATTCAGGCCCTGCAGGGTGCGGAGAGATTCGGCGAGCGAGGCTTCGAAGGTCATGTCGGCTGAGGAGGTAGCGGAGGAAAGGGCGGAGGGAAAGCAGGGAATGCGGTAGGACGGTGGATGGACGCGGCTGGGACTTTATTCAGGCGAACGCCGGACGCCGAAGGGGAGGGGAGCGAACGCTCAACGTTCAACATTTGACGTTCAACGCTCAAGGTCGGGTGGGGTCGATGGGCTCGCGGTTGAGCGGGGAGTGTCACCCATAACGTGACACTGCGGGTGGACGGGCGACTTGAGCGTCGAGCGTTGAACGTCGAACGTTGAGCGTTCGTCCGGTGATCCCTTCTTCCGCGTCCGACGTCCGCGCCGGGTGTTCGATGTCCGGCGTCCGACGTCCGATGTTCGGAGTTCGTCTTGGTCTTTCCCCGGCCGCATTGACTCCGGCGCGGCCGGTCTTCCTGCTGAGACGACTCATGCGCCTAAGGAAGATCACGCTGCGGCACTTTCGAAACGTCGGCTTCGCCGCGCTCGAATTCGCCGGCCGCCAGCAGTTCCTCGTGGGGCGCAACGGCCAGGGGAAGACCAACCTCCTCGAGGCGGCGGGTTTCCTCACCGCGCTCCGCTCGTTCCGTGCCTCCGATCCCAAGGTCCTGATCGGCCATGGCCAGGTCGTCGGCGCCATCGGCGCGGAGCTGGACCACGAGCAGCAGGGGGCCACGCAGGTCACGATCAAGCTCCGCCGCGACGGCAAGGAGCTGTGGTGCGACCAGGCGCGCGTGACGCGGCTGGCGGACCATCTCGGGAAATTCCCGACCGTGGTGTTTTCCTCGCAGGACCTCCTGCTGGTCCGGGGCTCGCCCGCCGGGCGGCGGCGCTGGCTGGACCTGACGCTCGCGGCGATGGACGCCGGCTACCTGCGCGCGCTACAGACATACGGGCGCGCGCTCGCGGAGCGGAACGCGCTGCTCAAGGCCGGCCGGGCGGATGGCGCGCAGCTGGGCGCGTTCGAGCAGTTGCTAGCGCCCGCCGCGGCCGAGCTGGTCGCGCGGCGAACGGCGGGACTGCGGGAGCTCGGGGCCGGGCTGGCGCAGGCCTACTCGCAGGTTTGCGAAGCGGCGGAGCCGGCGGCGCTCAGCTATGAGCCCAACTATGCGGAGCCCTCGGTGGAGGCACTGCTGGCGAAATACGAGGCGGGACGGGCCCGCGATCTCCAGTTCCGCACGACGCTGACCGGGCCGCACCGCGACGATTTCCAGTTCCATGTCCGCGACACGGCGGCGAAGGACTTTGCCTCCGAGGGGCAGCAGCGCTCGCTGGTGCTCGCGCTGCGTCTGGCGCAGGCGGCGTGGTTTCACGCGCGAAGCGGCGTGCGGCCGGTGCTGCTGGCCGATGACGTCCTGGGCGAGCTGGACCCGGCGCGGCGGGCGCGTTTCTGGGCGGCGGTCGATCCCGAGTCGCAGGTGGTGGCGACGGGCACGACGCTGCCGGACGCGGCGCTGGGCCCCTGGCAGGTCTTTGACGTGGCCGATGGCACGTTCACGGAAAGGACGGCAACGTGACCCACCTCGAACCCTGGCAGTGGGCGCTGGCGGTGGTGGGCGCGCTGGCCATCGGGTTGGCGAAGACCGGCATCAATGGCCTCGGCATGCTCGCGGTGGTGGTGTTCGCGAACCTTCTGCCGGCCCGGCAGGCGAGCGGCGTAGTGCTGCCGATGCTCGTGCTGGCCGACATCGTGGCGGTGGCGTCCTACCGGCAGCACACCGTGTGGTCGCACCTGTGGCGGCTGTTCCCATGGACCGCGGCCGGCATCGTGGCCGGCTATTTCGCGCTCGGCCGGATCAACGACCGTCAGGCCAGCGTGCTGATCGGGGTGATCATCCTCGTAATGCTGGGCATGCATCTCTGGCGCCGGAGCCGTCCGGCTGCGGCGGAGGCGGAGCATCCCGCCTGGTTCGCGCCGACGATCGGCGTGTTGGCCGGCTTCACGACGCTGGTGGCGAACGCCGCCGGCCCGCTGATGGCCATCTACCTGCTCGCGATGCGGCTGCCCAAGATGGAGTACATGGGGACCGGCGCGACGTTCTATCTCCTGATGAACCTCTTCAAGGTGCCGTTCATGGCGCACCTCGGGCTCGTCAGCGCGTCGAGCCTCGGACTCAACGCGGTGCTGGCCCCGGCGGTGCTGGTGGGAGCGCTGCTCGGGCGGAAGCTGCTCGCGCGCATCGACCAGAAGCTCTTCGAGCAACTCGCGCTCGGCCTGGCGGCGCTGGCGGGACTGAAGCTGCTGTTCTAGCGGCTGGCCGCGGCGGAAGGTTGGACCGTGGCCGTCGCGCGGATTCTGCTTTCTCCGCGCTGGATTCTCGCATTCAACGGTGCCCATGGCGCGCATGTCGGTTCGGCAGATGTGGAAGGCGAAGCTTGAGGGCCGGTCCGTCCCGTCGGGCGGACCGGCGCTGCCGACGCTGCAGCGGACGCCGTTCGCGGGCCGGGTGCTGGGCGTGGATCCCTCGTTGCGCGGCACGGGTCTGGCGCTGATCGAGTTTACGCCCGGCCGACAGCCGGTGCTGCTGCGCTGCCTGACGGTAAAGGTGCCGGCGCGCGTGCCGCTGTCCGGGGCGCTGGCGGAAATTCACCGGGCGGTGACGACGTTCGTGACCGGCACGGGGATCCGCCATGTGGCGCTTGAGCAGACCATCTACGTCCAGAACGTGCGCACGGCCCAGATCCTGGGGGCGGCGCGCGGGGCCGCGATCGCGGCGGCGGCGCTGCACGAGCTTCCGGTGTTCGAGTATCCGCCGCTGCGCGTGAAACAGGCGGTGGTGGGCGCCGGGCACGCGAGCAAGGAGCAGGTGGCCCGGACCGTGATGTCGCTGCTGGGACACGGCCGACCTCTGGCCGCCGACGAGGCCGACGCCGCGGGCGTGGCGCTCTGTCATGCGTTCACATGGCGGGAATAGCGCAGTACAGGCAGGTCACAGGTCGCAGGTCTCAAGTCACAGGAAAATAGCGGCGGCGGAGCCGCGGACGGTTCCTGGTACTTGAGTCCTGGCCCCTGTTACTTTGTTTTCCCCTGCGCCAGCACTTCCCGGGCGCGGGTGAGGGCGTCGTCGAAGTGGGCGCGGACATTCTTGCGGCCGAGGCGCTCGATGAAACCGTCGCGGATCATCATCTCGAGTGGTTGCCGGTGCGGGCCGCTGAGGATGACGGTGCCCCCGGCGTTCTGCATGCGCTCCACGATGCTCTCGAGCGCGTTGAGCGCGGTGGCGTCCATGGCGGGCACGAGCTGCAGGCGGAGGATGAGGATCTTGGGCAGCTTGCCGGCGCGCTGCAGCGCGTCTTCCATCTTCTCGGCGGCGCCGAAGAAGAAGGGGCCGAAGATACGGTAGACGAGCACCCCTTCCGGGATCTCCTTGCCGTGGGCGATCTGCTCCGGGGTCTCGAGCTCGTCGGCGGACGTGACCTGCGAGATCTCGGTGGTGTCGGCCATGCGGCGGATGAAGAGGACCGCGGCGAGCACCATGCCGACCTCGACGGCGACCACCAGGTCGAAGATCACGGTCAGGCTGAAGGTCGTGAGCAGCACCAGCGCGTCGCTGCCGGGCATCTTGCGGAGGCGCGTGAGCTCGTGCCATTCGCCCATGCGGAGCGCGACGACGATTAGCACCGCGGCGATCGTGCCCATTGGGACGTACTGCGCGTATGGGGCGAAGAACAGCACGATGAGGAGCAGCGTCAGGGCGTGCACCATGCCGGCGACCGGGGTGCGGCCGCCCTCCTTGACGTTCGCGGAGGTGCGGGCGATGGCGCCCGTGACAGGCAACCCGCCGAACAGCGGGGTGGTGAGGTTGGCGACGCCCTGGGCGATCAGCTCGGTGTTGGAGTCGTGGCGGTCGTCCGCCAGCCCGTCGGCGACCACGGCCGAGAGCAGCGACTCGATCGCGCCGAGCAGGGCGATGGTGGTGGCGGCGCCCAGCAGGTCGTGGACGCGGTCAAGGGAGAGCGTCGGAAACGTGAGCGGCGGCAGGTGGCGCGGGATGGCGAAGGGGCCAAACTGCGAGCCGACGGTCGCGACGCCCTGGGTTTTTTCCCAGCCCAGCACGGCGACGATGCCGGCCGAGACGATCATCGCGGCGAATGGTCCGGGCAGCCGGCGCAGGCCGAGACGCTCGCTGAACTGGGGCCAGAAGAAAATGAAGACGGCCGAGCCGAGCGCGAGCACCACGGTCGCGGGGTTCACCTGGGCGAGGTGCCGGATGATCCATTCGACCCGCTCGAAAAACTCCGTCGGGGCGGGCGTGTCGGCGCGGATGCCGAGGAAACTCACCAGCTGCCCGGCGATCAGCGCGACCGCGATGCCGGTCGTGAAGCCGCTGGTGACCGGGTAGGGGATGAACTTGATGAGGTTCCCCATGCCGGTGAGGCCCATCACGATGAGGATGACGCCGGCCATGAGCGTCGCGAGCAGCAGGCCGTCGAAGCCGTGCTTGCTGATCACGAACAGCACGACCGTGACAAACGCCGCGGTCGGGCCGGCGATCTGCACGCGGCTGCCCCCGAGGAGGGAGACGATGAAGCCGCCGATAATGGCGGTGAAGATGCCGATCGCGGGCGCGGGGCTCGGCGTGGCGAGGCCGGTCGGGATGCTCGCGACACCGAGGGCGAGGGCGAGCGGCAGGGCGATCAGCCCGACGGTGACTCCCGCGAGCGAATCGCCCACGGCGCGGTGGCGATCGTAGCCGCGCAGGACCGAGAAGGTCCGCGGCTTGAATCGAAACGTCGGCTTGGGGATGAATCCGGGGAGCGTGTCCATGGTGGTCGAAAGTCGCAGGTCTCAGGTCACGGGTAACAGGTCGGGCGCGCGGCACAGGACAGGGCTTTCGACCTGCGACCGGCGGACCTTCGACCCAGACTGTGGTCGGATGTGCGCCGCGCGCTCATCCGATCACGGTCTTGAGCACCTTGCCGAGTTCCGCGACGCGGTAGGGCTTGGTGAGATAGCCGCAGAAGCCCTGGTCGAGGAACTTCTTGGCCATGTCGTCATTGTCGTAGCCGCTCGAGACGATCGCGCGCACGTCGGGGTCGAGCCCGCGCAGCACCTTGAACGTCTCCTCGCCGCCCATGCCGCCGATGACGCTGATGTCCATGATGACCGCGTCGTAGGGCCGGCCGATGTTGAGGTAGCGCTTGTAGAACGTGATCGCCTCCTCGCCGTTGTGGGCGAGGTCGAACTTGTAATCGAGGCTCTTGAGCATCGAGGCGGTGATGGCCGAGATCTTCGGGTCATCGTCCATGAACAAGATGCGGCCGGTGCCGAAACGGAGCGAGGCGGCGCGGCGGGCCTGGATCTCGACGGGCCGGTCGGCGGTGGGCAGGTAGACCGTGAAGGCGGTGCCGACGCCCTCCTGGGTGTCGAGTCCGATCTGGCCCCCGTGCTTCCGCACGATGCCGAGGACGGTGGCGAGGCCGAGGCCGGTGCCGTGCTTCTTGGTGGTGAAGAACGGGTCGAAGATCTTGCCGACGATGTGGGCCGGGATGCCGCTGCCGTTGTCGCGGACCTCGAACTCGACGTAGTTGCCCGCCGGGAGCGGGGCGACCTGGCCCTCGGCGAGCGCGACGTTGCGGGCGCGCATCTGGACTTTCGGGCTGTGCGGGGCCGGCGGCATGGCCTGGAGGGCGTTGACCACGAGATTCTGGAAGACCTGGAGGATCTGGGCGCGGTCGACGCTGATTGGAAAGGTGTCGGGGGCGGTCTCGACCGTGACCTGCGCGTCGGAGCCGGCGGCGGCGATCTTCACGGTGTCGGTGAGGATGTCGCGAGCGGACTGGACGGTGAGCGTGCCGGCGCCGCCCTTGGCGAACGTGAGCAGCTGCTTGGTCAGGCCCTTGGCGGTGAGGCAGGCCTTCTCGCTGTCGTCGAGCGACGAGTAATCGCGGGTGTCCTTCGCGAGCGAGATGCCACCCATGATGGTGGTGAGGAGATTGTTGAAGTCGTGCGCGATGCCTCCGGCGAGGAGGCCGAGGGCCTCGAAACGGTTGGCCTTCACGAGCTCCTCTGGCGTGAGGTTCATCTCGTTGGGATCGCGGAACACGAACACCGCGCCGCAGGGCTTGCCGGACGGATCGGCGGCGGTGCGGGCGGTCCAGACCACGGGGGTCGGGGCGAGTCCCTCGGCGGCGGCGACGAGGGCGTGCTCGCTGATGAGCGGGAGGGGCTTGTCGGCGCCGAGGACGGTGTCGAGCGGGTCGTCGGCCGGCCGGCCGCTTTCGCGGTGCACGAGGCGGAAGACCTCGCCGACGGGCTGGCCGCGGGTGGACTCGGCGCTGCGGCAGAGCAGGCGGGCGGCGACGCCGTTCAGGTACGCGATCTTGCCGCGGTCATCGACGAGGATGATGCCCTCGGCGACGGTGGAGAGGGCCTCGCCGGCGAGGCCGGACGGGAGGGCGTTCGCCGCCGGGGTGGCCAGGCCCTCGGGCACCGGGCAGATGAACCCCGTGACCTTGGCGAGGTCGCGCTTACGGGTGAGCAGGCGATTCGCGCCGAGGAGGAACGTCTGGACCTTTCCGGCCTTGTCCTGGAGCTGGACGGGCAGGACAAAAGTGCTCTGGCCGACGGCGTGCTTGAGCAGCCACACCTCGGGGCCGGCGGTGACCTCCGCCGCGGGCAGGGCGGCGGTGAAGGCGGCCAGGCCGCGCGCGCAGTCGTCGTCGTCCCAGCCGAGCAGCTTCTGCCACGCGGGCGAGTACCAGGCGGACTTGGCGGCGAAATCGAGGGTGAAGGCACCGAGCGGGCCGGTACTGCTCAGCTCCTGCATCCGGGCGTCGTTCGCGATGCTTTCCTCCTCGAGTTCCTTGCGCTCGGTGACGTCGAGATGGAGCCCGACAACGCGCTCGAGCTCGCCGTCGGGGCCGGCGACCTGGAGACCGATGCACTGGATCCAGACCCAGTGCCCGCGCCGGTGCTTCATCCGGAACTCGACGACGAAGGGACGAGAGGAGACCGCGAGCTTCTTGCCCAGCTGGTCGGGGGCGGCGCCGGAATCGTCGGGGTGGATGAGCTGGCGCCACTGGTCGAGCGTGTCGGGCAGCTCGGCGTCGGCGTAGCCGAGGATCTTCTTCCAGGCCGGCGAATACCGGGCGTGGCCGTCCTTGAGATTGAGGTCGAAGAAACCCGCGGCGCCCTTGTCGGCGAGGAGCCGGAAACTGGCGTCGTCGCCGGTGGCGCCGATGGCTGCGGGCGCGGCCGGCGGGAGGGCGGTGGCGATGTAGCCCGGGCCGGCGAGGTTCTTCTCCAGCCGGATGATCATGTCGCGCGTCGCGCCGCCCTGCGCCAGGATCGCGAGGCGGGCGGACTGGTCGAGCGCGGTGGCCACGACGATTTCCCACTGGGCCTCCAGCCAGTCTGGTTCGTTGGAGGTGACCTCGAAACTCAGGAGCCCGGCGAACGCGGTGCCGGTCAGCTCGGCGGCCGGCCGGCCCCAGAGGGCGGCGGCGGAGCCGTTTGCGGCGGTGACCCGGCCGGCCTCATCGAGCACCAACACCGCGCACGACCCCGACGGCAGGTCGGCCGGGGCGGCGGATGGGCTTGGCTCGGAGGCGGATGCGCTCAATTTGGGCCCGTTTTTAACCAAGCGGCGACCCGCTTGGCGAGAAAATCGATGTAGGCCGGGTGGTCGTTGGCGCAGGGAATCTGGCGGAACGATTCGCCGCCGGCGGCGACGAAGGTCTCCTTCCCGCGCTCGCTGATCTCCTCGATTGTCTCGAGGCAGTCGGTGATGAACGCCGGGCAGATCACGAGGATGCGCTTCTTGCCCTCGCGGGGCAGGCGCGCGAGCTCATGGTCGGTGAACGGGGAGAGCCAGGGCTCGCCGACCAGGCGCGACTGGAACGACACGGAGTGCTTCCGCGGGTCGAGCGCGGCGCGGGCGGCAAAGGCGCGGGTGGTCGCGAGGCACTGCGACTTGTAGCAGGTGGCGTGGGCCGGCGAGCAGGTCGTGCAGCAGTCGGTGACGACCGTGCAGTGGGCCTTCGACGAGTCGGCCTTGCGCAGGTGGCGGACGGGGATGCCGTGGTAGCTGAAGAGCAGGTGGTCATGCGCCTCGGCGAGGTAGGGGGCTGCGACGGCGTGCAGCATCTCGATGTAGTCGGCGTCGGCGAAGAAGGGCTGGACCGTCGTGACCTTCAGCGCGGGCGCCTGGCGGGCCGCCTCGGCCATGACCTTCACGACCACGGTCTCCCACGACGACATCGCGTAGTGGGGATACTGCGGGAACAGCAGGACCTCGGTGACGCCGTCGGCCAGCATCCGGCCGATGACGCTGGCAATGGAGGGAGAGCCGTAGCGCATGGCGAGGTAGACCGGGGTGTCCGGGCCGAGGGCGGCGGCGAGCTTCTGTTGCACGCTCTGGGACATCACGACGAGCGGCGAACCCTCCTTGGTCCAGATGGACGCGTAGGCGTGGGCGGAGTTCTTGGGCCGGGTCCGGAGGATGATGCCCTCGAGGAGGAGCCACCGGAACGGGGCCGGGAGGTCGAGGACGCGTTCGTCCCCCAGGAATTCGCGCAGGTACCGGCGGACGTCCGAGACGGACGGCGAGTCGGGCGAGCCGAGATTGACGAGGAGGACAGCGCGTTTGGACATGCCGGAATTGACCCGGAGAACCCGGGCGAAGTCAAACGCGCGGGCCGGGCCGCGTTTTTGCCCACGGAAAACACGGCTGACGCGGAAACAAACCGGTGCCATACCGGAATTCCGGTAGACGGTGGCCTGTCGCCTGGCCCACCAGACCCTGATGCTCTGGCCATGCGCATCCTCCCCATCCTCCGAACGTTGTTCCAGTCGCGCCCGCGCCTCCTGACGATGGCGCTGGCGGCCCTCGCGGTGCCGGGAATATCGGTCCAGAGGGCGGCCGCGGCGGGTGGGGCGACCTCGTACTCCTACACGACATTCGCCGGGGTGATCGGATACTACGGCAGCCTGGATGGGCAGGGGACGGCGGCGGCCTTCTATTTTCCCAACGCGGTGACGGTCGCGCCCAACGGCACCGTCTACGTCGCGGACACTTTTAACCAGACCATCCGCAAGATCACGCCGTCGGGCGCGGTGACCACCCTGGCGGGTGTGCCGATGACGTTTGGCCTGGCCGATGGGGTGGGTTCCGCGGCCCGCTTCAACGGCCCGCGCGGCATCACGGTGGATTCGAACGGCGTGGTCTATGTGGCGGACACGAGCAATCACACCGTCCGCAAAGTCCTGCCGGATGGAACCGTCTCCACCCTCGCCGGCCAAGCCGGGGTCAAGGGCGCGGCGGATGGCACCGGCACCGGCGCGACGTTCAACATGCCGTACGGCATCGTGGCCGACGCCGGTGGCAACGTGTACGTGGCGGATTTCGGCAATGACCTGATCCGGCGCATCACCCCGGCGGGAGTGGTGACGACCATCGCCGGCAAGTCGGGCCTGTTCCACGCCTACGAGGACGGCACCGGCTCGTCGGCGCACTTCTTCGGTCCGGCCGGCCTGGGTATCGACGCCGCGGGCAACGTGTACATCGCGGACTCCAACAACCACACCATTCGCAAGATGACCCCGGGCGGGGTCGTTACGACGCTGGCCGGGACGGCGGGAATCTCGGGCACGACGGACGGCTCCGGTTCCGCTGCGAGGTTCAACTTCCCCTACGGCCTTGCCTCGGACCAGTCCGGCAACGTGTACGTGGCGGACACCAACAACCACACCATTCGCATGGTCACGTCCTCGGGCGCGACGTCGACGATTGGCGGGCAGGCCGGCGTGACCGGCCAGACCGACGGCCCCACGGCACTGTTCTACAGTCCGACCGATGTCGCCCTCTCGCCGAGCGGGGAGCTGTTCATTGCGGACGCGAACAATTGTGCGATCCGGCGCGGCGGCGCCAGCGGCGTCCCCACCATCGACACCCAGCCGACCGACCTGACGCTCGCGGTTGGAACCAGCGGCATCCTGGCGGTGGGCGTGCGTACCAGCGGCGTCAGCTACCAGTGGCAGAAGAACGGGGCGGCGATCCCCGGTGCAAACTCGGCCACCTATACCATCACGTCGGCGAGCCCCGGCGACGCGGGCACGTACCAGGTGATCGTCACGGGCGGCACCGGCGCCGTCGCGAGCTCCAATGCGGTTGTCACGGTGATCTCGACGGCCGACGTGGGACGCCTGATGAACCTGTCGGTGCGGACCAACGCCGGGACCGGGGCCTCGACACTGATCGTCGGCATCGTGGTTGGCGGCAACGGCACGACCGGGACGAAGGCGACGCTGATCCGGGCCGTGGGGCCGCGGCTCGGCGATTACGGCGTGTCGGGCTTCCTTGCCGACCCGCGCATGGAGTTCATCGACCAGGGCGGCGCGGTGTTGGCGACGAACGACGATTGGGCGGGCGACGCCCAGGTGACCGCGGTGGGGGCGGCAGTTGGGGCATTCCCGCTCGGCTCGGCCTCCAGCAAGGACGCCGCACTGTACAATCCGGCGGTGGCCAAGGCGCCCTATTCGGTGAAGATCCTGGGCGCCGGTGGTTCGACGGGAATCGCGCTGGCGGAAATCTACGACGCAACGCCCGGGGCGAGCGTCACCGCCACGACCCCGCGGCTGATCAACGTCTCGGCGCGCACCGAGGCCGGCACGGGCAGTGCGACGCTGATCGCGGGATTCGTGGTCGGCGGATCGACCGCGCGCACCGTCCTGATCCGCGGCGTCGGTCCGCGGCTGGCCGACTATGGCGTGACCGGCACCCTGGCGGATCCGCAGCTCGAACTGTATCGCAGCGTGAACGGCGTCAGCGTGCTGGTGGCGACCAATGACGACTGGGGCCAGACCTCCAGTGCGGCGGCGGTGGCGAACACGGCCAGCCAAGTCGGGGCGTTCGCGCTGACGTCAGGCAGCAAGGACGCGGTCCTGCTCCTGACGCTGCCTCCCGGCGTCTACTCGGCGCAGGTCTCAGGGGTTAACGGCACGACGGGCGTGGCGCTCGCCGAAGTCTACGAGGTGCCCTGACCGGCACGGGTCGGAGTGGGGCGGTCCCGTGCTCCGCCGGGGTTTGCGCACGTCATGGGGACGCAGGCCGCGAAGACCGGCTGGCGCCTCTCCCCTAGATATTCTAGATTAGAGATCGACAAACGGCGCTTTGGCGGCCTAGGGTGGCGGTGGAAATTATTCCGCAGCTCACCCGGTACCGGCCCCAACCGAAGGAAATCCCGATGAAAACTGTCATCCTGTGCGCGGTCTTGCTTTGTCCGCTTGTCGTCCGGGGAGGTCCGGCCACGTCCGACCTGGCGAACGACTTCGAGCGCGCACAGAAGGCGAACGAGATCAATTCGGAGGCGGATTACATTCCGAAGCTTTCGTTCGGCGTCAGCCTGAAGATGCTGCGCAACGACGAGACGCGCCGCATCTTCGCCCTCGAGATTTCGCGGGTGCGGGCGGGGTCGGATGCGGAGGCGAAGGGAGTGAAGGCCGGGATGAGGATCCTGCGCATCGATGGGAAGCCGGTGCAGTACATTGCCGCGACGTTCCTGCCGGGCTCGGAGCTTGGCCGGGTGTTCGTGAACCGCCGGAACGGTGACCAGGTCGAGCTGCAGGTCATCGAGCCCAACTCCAAGGAGCCGAAAACGATCACGCTGGTTGAAAAGCGAACCTGAAACCACTCATCCCCGACCGTCATGAATTCCTCCCGTCGCCCGAGCCATCAACCGTTTCCAAGGTCGGCGCTGCTTGCTGGCGCGGTGCTCGGCCTGCTGCTGGCCGGCTGCGAGACGACCGGCAGCGCCGTCGAGCGACGGATCGCAGAGAAGCCCACGCTGTTCGCGAGTCTTGAGCCATGGCACCAGCGGGATGTCCGCTCGGGCGTGGTGAACGTCGACGACACGCCGGACATCGTGTACCTCGCGGTCGGGCAGCCGACGCGGACGATCGCCAGCGCCGATGGCCGGGACGTGTTCTGGATCTACAAGAATTACTATCCCGAGACGGCGGTTTCGATGCCGTCGGCCCACCTGCGCACCGAGGGCGGGGCCAACTACACGCCCCGGGTGGTAAGCGCGAACGCGCCGCGCAACGGTGACTCGCTCGGCAAGACCGGCATCCGCGGCACGGCGCAGGTCAGCCTCGACATCCCGGACATCCCGCCCGACACGCTCTATGTCGTGTTCCGCGACGGCAAGGTGAGGTTCTCCGAACTCGAGAGCGAGCGGGAGAAGCACTAGGGCGGAGTGGACGGCTAGCGTTTGCGCGGGTGTTTTAGGAGGGGGAGGAGCTGCTGAACTTCGGCGACAGTTTTCGCTCCGGTCCTGATCGGCGGTGAGCCTGCCCTAGCGGCCTACCGGAATTCCGGTATACCGGGGGATTGTCGGGAGATCAGGATAATGCGATGATTGGGAGCAGTGCGCGACGAGAGCATTTTATCAAGAAAGGTCAGGAATTATCTGACTGCGGCTGGGAGCCGTGGACTTGTCGGCTCCAGTCGTCTCTGGCGCCAGTGGTGGCTTTGCGAGACCTTGCGGTCATCTACTCGATGAGAACGCTGCCAAGCGCCCTACGTGGACTCTTCCTTGCCGCGATTGCAGGGGTATTCGCAGGTGGCCTTTCAGCGGCTCCCAGCATCTTGAGCCAGCCAAGTTCGGTGGTGGTCCAGGTGGGTAGCCCCCTGAACATGAGGGTCAGCTTTAGCTCTTCGATCGGATCGATTACCATACAGTGGTACGTGGACGGGGTTCCGATTCCGTCGGGCATTCAAACCAACGCCCCCAACAATACCGGTTTTGAGACCGGGCCGGTACAGTTTTCGGATGCCGGTGTTTACAGCTTCCGGATGGCCGACTCGAATGGCTACACCGATAGCGCCCCAATTCAGGTCACGGTAGTTTCAGCGTCGCCGCCTCCTTTGGCGGATCCGTCGAGCCTTAGCCTCGTTAGCAATGGGTCAATGCCTACATTGCAGGCGGGCTCCACGGCTCGTGATTCCACGCTGCCGATCACCTATGCGTGGTACAAGGAAGGGGTCGTAATTCCGGGCCAGACCACCGCGCTCTTATCCTATCCGCTGGCAATGGGAAATTTCGCCGCCGAGCTCTCCAATTCGGCGGGCATCAGCTCCCAGCCCGATATTAATGTCTGGGCGAACTACTCCTGGGGCACGGCGACGTGGATCGATTCGGCGCGCGTTGGAAACATCGTCTATTTTCTGGCTACCGGGCCAGGCCGAGTCCTGCGGTACGATCTGGTTCAAGAGGCCTGGCTTCCCGCCGTGGTCCTGAATGGTCCGCAGGAGCCAACGGCTTTTCAACCTACCGCCAATGGCGTTTTCATTGCCTACGGTGCTTCGCTCGTACGGAGAAACCTTGATCTCACCTCCGAGGTGGCGGTTGCGACGAGCGGCGGATCGATCACTTCGCTGATCAGTTTTGGAAATCTCGTCTATTTCTACGACTCGGCCACCAATCGGGTCAGAGCCTACCATCAGATCGATCTGTCGTCCCCGCTGGCGCCTCAACTGGGCGGATCCCAGGCCGCGCTGGCGCAGCGACCGGCCGTGGCCCAGTCGTTGGGCAAGCTCTTCTTCCGGAGCGGTAGTGATCTCATGCAGTGCTCCGTGGCGGGGGACGGCACCTTTAGCACCTCCAGCTACTGGGGCTATGCGAGTCAGTTTACGCTCGGAAGCCGGCAGTACCTCTCGAACGACGAGCAGTTGGTCTTTGACTCGGGCGGCGGGGTGTATTCGACCGGCGACCTCAGTTATCGGCGCTCGCTCGGGGTGCGATTCCAGGACTTGGCGTTCTTGGGAGATGGCGCCGCGGTCGTTGCCCGGGGCAACATCCTCTCCCTGCATGACCCCACGGCCATGTCTGAGGTTGGGCAGTATGTCTTGCCCAGTGTGGCGTTCAATCTGCAGGTCTGGAATGAAGCGGTTTATGCCTTCGGCGCCGCGCCAACAGCGTCGGATAACCCGACAGTCACCAAGGTCCCGAGATCGTCATTTGCCCCAACCGCCGTGGCGACCGCCAAGGCCACGGATGAGAAACCGTTCTCAGTGGACGACGTTTCGATCGACGCCCAGGGCGTGGTCAATCTCGTGAGCCGGAGCACCCAGGGTGTGGTGCGCTGGTCAACCCAAACCCGTGCTTTTCTGCCGACGATCCAGCTCCGGGGCCGACCGTCGGCCGTGGCGTATGCACCGACGGGCGATGCGCTATTCCTGGGCTACGCCGATTTTTCTGTGACGAGGATTCGATTTTCGGACGACCCGGTGGAACGCCCGTTCGTGAATGCCGCCGGTGCGGTGCGTGCCACGATGGCTCTCGATGATCACCTGCTGGTGGACGTTTACAGCGGAGCCAGCTCGGCCTGGGCGCGTACCATTGTCGGTTCCGATCGCACCACGGTGTATTTCCACCCGTTTCCGCCGTCGCGCGCCTTGCTCTGGAACTCGGCCAACCGGCGCCTCTACCTGCCCGGGGTGAACAGTGTCGACGGTATCGGCTATGTTAATGTGCCGTCTGATTACCAGATCACGGATTTTCCAACCCCGGTCGGTGGGTTGGTTGCGCCGATGCGCGCCAACTCAGCCGGCACCCGACTCGTTTCGGGTTCGGGCAAGGTGGTTGATGCCGACCTAGCTACAGTGGGCCAGATTGCGAATCCAGTGGCGGATGCCGTCTGGCAGGCCGACGGCCTCTACACGATCCGCCAAGTCACCAGCGGAACGGAGGTCCAGCTCTGGCAGCTTTCGGGTTACGCCCAAGTCGCCAGCCTCACGGTTCCCGGCCAGCCGCTTCGGATCTTGACCGTCAGCTCCACTCGAGTGGTCGTGGTCACACTCATTGACGGCTACATTGCGTTCCACATCGTTGATGCGGGGGCTAGTTTGGCGGGGTCGTGGGTAAACAATCGACAGGGTCCCACCATCACTTCCCAGCCGGCGCCCGCGTCGTTTGTCGTTAGCGGTTCGAGAACACTGGGTGTGGGTGCCACCGGCGGCCTCCTGACTTATCAGTGGCGGCGCAATGGCACTGCGATTCCTGGCGCCACCTCCAATTCCCTTCGCCTTACAGGACTGAGTGCGTCCGACAGTGGCGCCAGCTTCGACGTCGTCGTGAGCAATGCTTATGGCTCCGCGACCAGCACGGCCGCAACGATCAACCTGTCGTCCGGCAAACTGCCGCAGACGTTGTCGTTTTCGTCCATCGGCACCAGGACTCGGTATGAGGCCCCGTTTGCGCTGTCTGCGAGTGCCACCTCGCAACTCACGCCTACCTATTCAGTGATCAGCGGGCCGGCGTCGATCGGCGGGAATACCCTTACAATCACTGGAACGGGCACGGTTGTGGTTCGGGCGTCACAACCCGGCAATCTCTTCTATGAGGCCGCGCCTAGCGTCGACCAAACGTTCGTGGTCACCAAATCGCTGGCGACGGTCACGCTCTCCAATCTTTCCCAGGCTGCCGACGGCAATCCGCATGGTGTGACAGTTACCACCAACCCTTCGGGGCTGGCCACGGTGGTAACCTATGACGGCTCGACGACGGTGCCATCCGGACCGGGCACCTACGCGGTGATCGCCCGGGTCAATGACTCAGGGTATCAAGGTGGCGCGACTGGACTTCTCACCTTGGCACCGGCCGGCGATTTTGCGCCGAAGATCACGGTGCAACCGGCCGACGTCGCCGCGCTGATCGGTCAGCGGGTCGTGTTCACCGCCTCGGCAACCGGTTCGCCTACTCCGACCTACCAATGGCGTCGCGACGGAGCGAACGTCCCAGGGGCGATCGGACCTACGTACCTGCTCTCAAGCGCGTCCTCGGGTGACGCGAGTGCTACGTTTGATGTGGTGGTCACGAACCGCGCTGGCACGGTCACTAGCCGAACGGCCAAGCTGAAGCTCGTATCGACACCGGTTGGCGGGCAGGCCTACCAATCCGTCGCGGGCTTTGGCCCGACGCTCCAGACCGTCTCGCATGGCACCGCGTACATGGATGCGATGGCCCGGCAGGCGGACGGCAAGATCCTCTTGGGCGGAGCTATCGGGTACGTGAACGGCTTGGCCACCGGGCCGGGCTACGGCTTGGTTCGGCTCAACGGCGACGGGACGACTGACGGTTCGTTCTCTGGACCGTCCGGCGTCTCCATGGCACAGCGCCTGATTCCGGCACCTGGCGGAAGAGTCTACGTTAATGGATCCGTGGGAAGTGTAAGTGGCCAAGGGGTGTCAGCCATTCGACTGAATGGCGACGGTACGCGCGATGACAGGTTCCGTCCGTGGACCGAAAGCGCCCTTACGGCGGCAGCGGACGTGGACGGCAATCTCTATGTCTCTAATGGCAATGTGGTCCGGCGCCTGGATTCCACCGGCACGGTCGACATGAGCTTCCTGACGGCAAGTTATGTGGGGTTGTTGACGATTGCCCCGCTGGCGGATGGGTCCGTCCTAATCGGCGTGGCCTCGGGTTCTTCGTCCGTCGAAGTGCGCCGACTGCTGCATGACGGGATAGAAGACAGCACGTTTTTGCCAATCGTGATGAGCTCGAATTCCTTCGGCCTGGATCCCTTGCCGGACGGGAGCTGCCTTGCGTTCTCGGCGGAGGGCGTTGGTCCTAATCTCCTGCTCAGTTCGGTGATTCGGTTCCGCTCCGATGGGGCCAAGCTCAGCACTTTCGCGTCGCCCTCCTACTCCTCGACCGGGGCGATTCCGCTCGAGATTCTATTGGAGATCGCGGGGGTCATTTACGACTGCGAACGCGCGGCTGGAGCTTCCACCCCGGCCGGAGCCAATTTCCAGATTGTAAAGCTCGGCTTCCCGGTGCCGTTCAAGTACCTGGGTGATGTCCGAGCTGACGGCGAGGTGATCCTTGTCGATCAATCGGCGGGCGCGAGGCTCTCGAAATACAGATTGGTCGCCGACTATGTGGCTCCCCCTAGCACGCTCGCGATTTCAATACAGCCGGCCAGCATCATCGTCGCGGCCGGTCAGACCGCCACGTTCTCGGTGACGGCGACAGGTGGTTCGCCGCTGTCCTATCAGTGGCGCCGAAATGGTGCTAATCTGGTCGGGCAGACGGCATCCAGCCTTTCAGTTCCAAACACGACCTCAAGCGACAGCGGGGCAACCTTTGATGTTCTGATTACCGATGGCATTACTTCCATCGCGAGCGCGACTGCGGTTCTCACTGTTACCTCGGCAGTGCCTCCGCCAAGTTCCGCTGACAATCGCGTCTTCTTCGGCACCCTGGGCAGTGGCGGCCGCTTTGCCCTTTACGTCCGTAGCAGTGGCGAGGCGACGCTGGTCGGCTACCTGCCCAATGGACGCGGCAGCTTCGTCGTGAAGTTCACCGTCGGACCCGACGGCAGCTTCAGCACGTCACTACCGGCGGTCGCGGGCGGTGGGGTGACGGGCCTGTCGGTCGGCGGTGGCCCGGCTCGGGGCAATGCCACCAGTCTCCAGCTCTCCGGCTCGATCAGCGGCGGTTCGCTCAGCGGCACGATCTCGTCCACCGGCGAAGCCATGATCGGCGCGGCGGAGCCAGCCAGCGGCACGACCGCCGCGCTTGCCGGGCTCTATGAGGCGCCGGTGATCAACACCGCCAATGGCACCCTTTACTTCGTCGTGGGTTCCTCGGGTGCAGTCATGGGCGCGTCGACGGACTCCGGCAACACCACCGCCGCGCAGGGCACCATCGGCGCCGACGGCGCCTTCACGCTCGGTCTGGGCGGTGCCACGGTGCAGGGCTCCATCAACGCCGGTTCCGGCGCCGTCTCGGGGCAGATGACGGCCACCGGCTCGGCTCCCGGCAGCTTCGGCGGCGTCTCGGCCACAACCACGCACACCGACCGGCTCGTCAACATCTCCACGCGCGGCCTCGTGGGCGACGGCGACAAGGCCATGATCGCGGGCTTCGTCATCTCGGGCAGCCAGTCCAAGAGCGTGCTGGTCCGCGCGAGCGGGCCGACCCTGACCGGCTACGGCCTGAGCGGGGCCATGGACGATCCCGTGCTCAAGATCTACCGCGGGCAAGACGTGATCCTCAGCAACGACAATTGGAGCACCTCGGCCGACGCGTCGCTGATCGCGAGCACGGCCGCGCGGGTGGGCGGGTTTGCCCAGCAGTCGGGCAGCAAGGACGCCGCGCTGATCACCTCGCTCACGCCGGGTGTGTACAGCGCACAGGTCACGCGCGCGGACGGCTCGTCCACCGGCGTGGCGCTGGTGGAGGTCTACGATGCCAGCGATGTCCCCGGAGCCGAGGCGCAGAAGGTGATCAACATCTCCACCCGCGGGGAGGTGGGCACCGGCGAGAAGATCATGATCGCCGGGTTCGTGGTCTCGGGCAATGCGCCGAAGCGGGTGCTCATCCGCGCCGTCGGCCCGACGCTCGGCGGCTACGGGGTCACCGGCACGCTCGCCGATCCGTTGCTCAAGCTCTACCAGGGCGAGACGGTGATTGCCAGCAACGACGACTGGGGCACGATCGGCAGCGCGGCCTCCGACGCCGCGGCGCAGGTCGGGGCGTTCCCGCTGAATGCCGGCAGCAAGGACGCTGCGCTCCTGCTCACCCTCGCGCCCGGAGTCTACAGCGCGCAGGTCTCCGGCGTGGGCGGCACGACGGGCGTGGCGCTCATCGAGGTCTACGAGGTGCCCTGAGCCCGGTTCCAGCGGCGCGGTTGCGCGGGACCGGAAAAAACGAACCGAGGGCCGCCGGCTGGCGACCCTCGGTTTGCGTCTTTCCGGGCCGATGGCCCGCGGCTCAGTTGTGGAACGAATCCACCACCGGGCGCTTCACCATCGGGGACCGGGTGCCCGCCGGCGGCTTGGCCAGCGCCGGCTGGCGCAGGTTCATGCGGCTGGACGGCGCGGCCGGCAGCTTGAGGCCGGGCGAGCCGGCCTTGCTGGTGCCGATTAGGCCCTCGAGTTCCTTCACGAGCGTGAGCAGCTCCTGGGACTGGGCGGACAGCTCCTCGGCGGCCGAGGCGGTTTCCTCCGCGGCGGCGGCGTTGGTCTGGGTGACCTCGTCCATCTTGCCGACGGCGCTGTTGATCTGGCCGAGGCCCTGGTTCTGCTCGCGGGAGGCCGTGGCGATCTCGGCGACGAGGGTGTCAACCTTCGAGGCCTCGGTCACGATCAGCTTCAGCGAGGAGGCCACCTGGCCGGAGATCCTCACGCCGGCTTCGCTCTTCACGACGGAGTCCTCGATCTTCTGGGCCGACTCGCGGGCGGCCTGGGCGGAACGCTGGGCGAGGGAGCGGACTTCCTCGGCGACCACGGCGAATCCGGCCCCGGCTTCGCCGGCGCGGGCGGCCTCGACGGCGGCGTTGAGGGCGAGGATGTTCGTCTGGAACGCGATCTCGTCGATCGTCTTCACGATCTTCGCGATCTCGTCGGACGACAGCTTGATGGCGTCCATCGCCTCCTTCATCTGGTTCATGTCGCGCGTGCCGGCGTCGGCGGCGCTGTGGGCCCGGGCCGACGCCTCCTTGGCGTGGCCGGCGCTCTCGGCGTTGCGCTTGGTCATGGAGGAGATCTCCTCCAGCGACGCGCTGGTTTCCTCGAGGCTCGCGGCCTGCGAGCTGGCGCCGGACGCCAGCTGGGCGCTCGACGACGAGATTTCCGAGGCGGCGGCCGAGAACTGGCCGGCGCCGGCGGAGAGGCGGTCGATCGCGCTCTGGAGCGGACGGTTCACGTAGCGGCGGTTGAAGAACCAGAAGCCGCCTCCGGTGATGCCGAGGATGAAGAAGGACACGACGCCCATCGCCTTGCTGGTGCGGCCGACCACCGGGTCGTCGCCGAGCTCGGACTTGAGCACGAAGGCGCCCTGGAGGTCGCCTTCCTTGCGGTTTTCCATGGCGAAGCCGAGGACGTCCTTGCCGTCCTTGGTCGGGCTCGTCGCCGGGTCGCCGTGGCAGCCGAGGCAGCTGGCGCTCAGGCTGACCGGGCGGGCGACGATCAGCTCGTCACGCGCGCGGTCGTAGTGGGAGTATTCCTTGGCGCCGGCGGCGAAGGCCTGGAACATCTCCGGGTACTCGGCGGCATGATCGTGCTCCGGATTGCGGGCGACGATACCAGGGCGGCTCGTGATGACGAACGTGTAGCCCTGGCGCGCGGCGGCCTTCGCGATGGTGTTCCAGGTCGCGACGATCGGAACGACGCCGTAGAGATCGGTTTCCTTGTAGATGTCCTTGAGCGGACGGCTACCCGCCTGCTGGCGGGCGCGGGCGGTCAGCCCGGCCATGTCGAACGACTTGGCCTGATGCATGGCGTCCATGCGGGCGCGCACCTCCTCGGCTTGGGTCAGGATCGCGGACATGCCATTGCGGATGTCGGCGACGTGATTTTCGTTCGCGAGGTAGCGCACGGTAATGAAGGCGCTAAGCGCGGTTACAGCCACGGCGCCGGCGGCCGCGAGCATGATCTTGGTGCCAAGTTTCATAGAAAACAGGGGAATGGGTGGTTCCTCGTTTGTTCGGTTCTTTTTTCCCTAGGTTGAGATGGAAGGAGGCGATTGAGGATTTTCCCTCAATCCTCCGTCGTAGGATCACCAGGGTGGCACCGGTCTGTTCGGTGGGTATTCCTCATAGGCTTCGGCGGGCTGACCCCCTCGTCATTCCCTAGGAGGGCGAAAAACGGGCTGGCGCGGCCGGTCCGCGGGTGCCCCGCGCGTGCGTCATGGCCCGGCCGGCCCCGACTTTTTGCTTTGGCCGTGGGACCCTTCCGTGGTTGGTTCGTTGATCCATGAGCACGCCGCGCCAACCCGTCCTCCTCGTCATCCGTGATGGCTGGGGCAAGAACCCGGATCCGTCCCAGGACTCGTTCAATGCCGTCGTGCAGGCCAAGAAGGCCTGCGACGACGCCCTGCACGCCAAGTACCCGTGCACGCTGCTCAAGGCCAGCGGCCTCGATGTCGGCCTGCCCGACGGGGTCATGGGCAACAGCGAGGTGGGGCATGAGAACATCGGCGCCGGCCGGATCGTGGACCAGGAGCTGGTCCGCCTGAACAAGCTGTTTTCCGAGCAGCGCCTGGCCACCAATGCGGTCTGGCGGGCCGTCGTGGACCGTGTGAAGTCGCGGCGGTCGAAGCTCCACCTGATGGGCATCGTCTCCGACGCCGGGGTGCACGGGATGCTGGAGCATCTTTACGGCATCCTCCGGCAGGCGAAGGCCGACGGGCTCACGGAGGTTTACATCCACGCCTTCACCGACGGCCGCGACACGCCCCCGACCAGCGGACTCGGGTACGTCCAACAGGTCGAGGCCGAGTGCGCCAGGATCGGGGTCGGGCGCATCGCGTCGGTCAGCGGACGGTTCTGGGCCATGGACCGCGACAATCGCTGGGAGCGCGTGCAGAAGGCCTACGACGTCCTCACCGGGCGGAACATCACGTCCACCTCGACCGCCGCGCCGGCGGCAGTGCAGCGGTACTATGGGGCGCCGATTTCGGCCACGCAGAATGGCGACGAGTTTGTCACGCCCACCGCCATCGTCGGCGCCGACGGCCGTCCGCTGGCGACCATCGGGAACGGCGACGCCGTGCTCTTCTACAACTACCGTGGCGACCGCCCGCGCGAGATCACGAAGGCCTTCGTGCTCGACGAGTTCAAGGGCTTCGATCGCGGCCCGAAGCTCGATCTCTACTACGCGACAATGACCGAGTACGAGACGGGCCTGCCGGTGAAGGTGATCTCGCCGAAGCCGGAGCCGCTGAAGAACATCCTGGGGCAGGTCGTGAGCGACGCGGGCCTGGCGCAGTTCCGGTGTGCCGAGACGGAGAAGAACCCGCACGTGACCTTCTTCTTCAACAATTATCGGAGCGCGGCGTTTCCGCGCGAGGACCGGGCCTGTCCGCCGAGCCCGAAGGTGGCGACGTACGACCTGCAGCCCGAGATGTCGGCGACGGAGGTGACGCGGCTGGCGAAGGAGGCGATCCTCTCCGGGAAGTACGCCCTGATTGTCGTGAACTACGCGAACCCCGACATGGTCGGCCACACCGGCTCGCTGCCGGCGGCGGTCAAGGCCGTCGAGGCCACGGACCGCGGGGTGGGCGAGTTGCTCGCCGCGCTCGAGTCGGTCGGCGGCCGGGCGCTGGTGACGGCCGATCACGGCAACTGCGAGCAGATGTGGGACCCGGTGAACAACGCCCCGCACACCTCGCACACGCTCAACCTGGTCGAGGCCTTCGTGGTGGGCGCGGGCATGACCGCGGCCCGGCCGAAGCTCCGCCAGGGCGGCCGCCTCGCCGACATCGCGCCGACGCTGCTCGACCTGATGGGCCTGCCCAAGCCCGCCGAAATGACCGGCGCGAGCCTCATCGTCAAAGGCTGAGCGCCGGGAAGTTCACCGCGAAGATCGCGAAGCACCCGAAGACGGCGGAGCGGCCTTGGTTGCTCAAAATGCCTTGGCCTTCGCGGTCTTTGCGCTCTTCGTGGTTCCCACCAAGCCCCATGAGGATCCGAGCGTGCCAGTTCCTGCTCGCGACGCTGCTGCTGACCGCAGGTTCCCTGCGCGCGCAGATGCTGTGGGCGGGAACGACGGCGGGCATGTCGACCGGACAGGTGCAGCAGGTGGTGCCGGAGGCGGTGCCGACCAACGAGGCGGACGCCCTGAAGCTGCCGGGTGAGCGCGGCGTCGAAGGGCTGACGGCCGACGGCGTCGTCGTGGCCGGCCACACGTTCCGCGTCCGGTTCTATTTCAAGGAAGGCCAGCTCGTGCACGTGGCGCTCACCGAGGGCGGCGAGGTGCCGGCGAAGGAATTCGAGAAATTCCGGTCGCTCCTGCGCGGCAAGTACGGTGTGGAGCAGTCGACCCGGAGCTCCGAGTACATCCAGGTCACATGGAAGGTGATGGCCACGACCATCAACCTCAAGTGGGTCCCGCAGAGCCGGGAGAAGAACCCGATCAGCCTGAGCATTTCCTACGAGTCCCCGATCATCAAGGATACCGAACGCCTATGACGACCTACACTGACGCTGGCGGCGACCTGACGCTGGAACTGGACGAGGCCGAGGGCCTGCTGCGCTTGAAGGCCGTTGCGACCTTTGACGATCCCGTCGACCTGACTCCCGAGGCGGCACGGGAACTCGCGCAGCAGCTGCTGCGGATGGCGGAGGATCTGTAGATCTTCTTTTCGAAACGCCAAACGCCAAACCGCCAAACGCCAAATGAGTCCGGCTGTCGCCCGGTTTGGAGTGGGGTGGGGCGGGTTTGGCTGGATCTTAGGGTGATGCCGTTGGGGTGGTCTTGCCACGAAGGGCGCGAAGCACACCAAGGCCAAGACACCTGATATTGGATCGAGAACGTGGTGGTCTTGGCAGTGAAAGGCGGCGCTTTCCTCCAAAGACCAAAGCGCGCTTCGGTGTGCCCGTGTCCCTCTGGTAGTGCGGACCTTTTTGGTGTTTGGTGATTTGGCGTTTGGGCCTTGGTTTCCCCCGTAGGACGCAATCCCGGGGAGATTCTATTTGCCGACCGGGCGGCGGGTCCCCTTAGCTCTCCCGTTCCTTCCGGACCTTACCCATGAAACGCACCCACCACTGTGCCCAGCTCACCACCGCCGACCTCGGCAAGCCTGCCGCGCTTGTTGGCTGGGTGGACTCCATTCGCGACCATGGCGGCATCATCTTCATCGACCTGCGCGACCGGAAGGGCATCACGCAGGTGAAGTTCGACCCGCAGGACAACGCGGAGCTCGGCAACCAGGCCGCGCATCTCAAACCCGAGTCGGTGATTGCCGTCTCCGGCAAGGTCGAGACGCGTCCCGAGGGCACGGTCAACCCGTCGCTCCCGACCGGCGAGGTCGAGATCGCGGGCGAGACCCTGGAGGTGCTGAACGTCTCGGACACCCCGCCGTTCCCGCTCGACGATGCGGGCGGCGACAAGGTCAACGAGGACCTGCGCCTGACCTACCGTTACCTCGACCTCCGCCGGCCCAAGATGCGGAAGAACCTCCAGGTGCGCCATCGCACCACGAAGGCGATCCGCGACTATTTCGACGAGCAGGAGTTCATCGAGGTGGAGACCCCGGCGCTGTTCAAGAGCACCCCGGAGGGCGCGCGCGAGTACCTCGTGCCGTCGCGCATCCACCCGGGCCAGTTCTACGCGCTCTCGCAGTCGCCGCAGCAGTTCAAGCAGATCCTGATGGTCGCGGGCGTGGAGAAGTATTTCCAGATCGCGCGGTGCTTCCGCGACGAGGACCTGCGCGCCGACCGCCAGATGGAGTTCACGCAGGTGGACGTCGAGGCGTCGTTCATCGACCGCGAGGGCATCTACACGCTGTTCGAGGGCATGCTGAAGAAGGTGTGGAAGGACGTGCTCAACCACGACCTGCCGACGCCGTTCCCGCGCATGGCGTTTCACGACGCCATGAACCGCTACGGCGTCGACAAGCCCGATGTCCGGTTTGCGATGGAGCTGGTGGATTTCTCCGACACCTTCCGCAGCTCGTCGTTCAAGGTCTTCGCGTCGACGATCGCCGACGGCGGCGTGGTGAAGGCGCTCAACGCCAAGGGCCTCGCGGACCTCACGCAGGGCGAGACGAAGAACCTCGAGGAGGTCGCGAAGTCGCTCGGCGCGAAGGGCCTCGCGTTCATCAAGATCGAGGGCGGCGAGTGGAAGTCGCCGATCGTGAAGTTCTTCACCGACGCCGAGAAGGCCGAGCTGACCAAGCGCCTCGCCCTCGCGGACGGCGACATCGTGTTCTTCGCGGCGGCGCCGTGGGAGAAGGCGTGCGCGATCCTGGGCCGGCTCCGGCTCGAGGCCGCGGCCCTGCTCCAGAAGCGCGGCAAGCTCACACTGCGCCCGGACGACTGGAAATTCCTCTGGGTGGTCGACTTCCCGCTCATGACCTACGACGAGGCGGAGAACCGCTACGTCGCCACGCACCATCCGTTCACCGCGCCGGTCGCGGAGGACACCGCGCTGCTCGACTCGGACCCGAAAAAGGTCCGCGGCCAGCACTATGACGTCGTGCTGAACGGCATGGAACTCGGCGGCGGGTCGATCCGGATCCACCAGCCGGCGCTGCAGAAGAAGGTGTTTGAGGACGTGCTGAAGATCCCGGCCGACGTCGTGGAGAGCCGTTTCGGCTACATGCTGAAGGCGTTCACGTACGGCGCCCCGCCGCACGGCGGCATCGCGTTCGGCCTCGACCGCATGGTCGCGCTCCTCTGCGGCACCACGAGCATCCGCGACGTCATCGCCTTCCCCAAGACCCAGAAGGGCCAGGACTTGATGGCGCAGAGTCCGACGCCGGTGACCCCGCGTCAGCTAAAGGAACTGCACATCCAGACGGTTATGCCGGAATAAGCGGCCGCTTGGTCGAAGGTCTGCGGGTCGAAGGTCGAAGGACGCGGTTCGGTGGCTAGAACGTTGAGCGTTGAGAGTGGAACGTTGAATGTTCGGCCGAGGAAACACGCAACGTTCGACGCTCAACGCTTAACGCTCAATCGGCGCCAGCCCGCTGGCCGTTTGGCGGTTGGCGCTTTGGCGTTTGGTCTTTTTCAGCCACCGTTAGTCCATCGACCCTCGCGGGCCCGCTGGGCCTAATAATTCACCCGTAACGCTCAACGGGGGCTTGCGCCGCTGGCTTTAGCCATGCAGAAATAGGACTATTCCATGAAACTTATCATTGCCGTCATCAAGCCGTTCAAACTTGAGGAAGTGAAGGAAGCGCTGTCTGCCATCGGCATCGAGGGCATGACCGTCATCGAGGTGAAAGGCTTCGGCCGCCAGAAGGGCCACACCGAGATCTATCGCGGCAGTGAGTACACCGTGGACTTTCTCCCGAAGGTGAAGATCGAGATCGTCGTCGCCGACGACATGAAGGACAAGACGGTCGAGGCCATCGTGAAGTCCGCCAAGACCGGCAAGATCGGCGATGGCAAGGTCTTCGTCGTGCCGATCGAGGAGGCCGTCCGCATCCGGACCGAGGAGCGCGGCGAGGCCGCCGTCTGAGGCCGCGGAATCGTATCTTTCGAGAGGCGGGGCGAATTCGCCCCGCCTTTTTTTGTTTTCCAGCCGAACGCCCCCCGTCGAAGCCGCCGAGCAGGGCGAAGTCCCTCCTCGCGGGGCCGCGAGGCCGGGATTCTCCGGCGAAACCTGTGGGTGGGGTGCCCTCACCCCGCCTTCCTCCTGCCGGCAAGGGCACCCGGCTCGGCCCGCCGCGCACCCGCTTGACCAACCCGGTCGCATCCCGCCACTTCGGCATTCGGCGGGGGACGTCCGGCCTTGGAGTTAGCCTGGCCTGTGGTGCCGTTTCGCCGCCATGACGCGCCGCCCTCACCGGCTGGCATGGGTGCTGCTTTAGGGGAGCCCCGATGACCATGCATACTCCCCAGCGAATCCTTCGAAAGTGTCTCCTCGCGTGTCTGGCGGGATTGTTCTGCCTGACCGCTCTCGCGCAGACCCCTGCGCCAGCCGCCCCCACGACCGACGAGCGCCTGGCCGCGCTTGAGGCGTACATCAACAACGGCGATCCCGGCAAGGCCCTCACGGGCGTGCCCGGTCCCGGACACAACGGCTGGATGATGGTGTGCTCGGCGCTGGTCCTCTTCATGACGCTGCCCGGACTTGCCCTGTTCTACGGCGGTCTGGTTCGCCGGAAGAACGTCCTCTCGGTGCTGGCCCAGTGCCTGGGCATCACCGGTCTGGTCACGATCCTCTGGTGGGCGGTCGGCTACAGCCTGGTGTTCGGCACCAGCTTCGGCAGCGCCTTCTTCGGGGGCTCGGAGTATTTCTTCCTGAAGGACGTCACCTCCGCGCCGAACACGAACTACGCGTACTGGGTCTCGCAGAACGTCTTCTCGATGTACCAGCTGATGTTCGCGATCATCACCCCGGCGCTGATCGTCGGCGCGATCGCCGAGCGCATGAAATTCACGGCGATCCTCGCCTTCGTACTGGTCTGGATGTTCCTGGTCTACTTCCCGCTCGCGCACATGGTCTGGGGCGCCAACGGCTTCATGAACGGCGTGTGGAACGCCGACGCCAAGATCCCGGCGATCGACTTCGCGGGCGGGACCGTGGTGCACATGAGCTCGGGCTGGTCCGCGCTGCTGCTCTGCTTGATCCTCGGGCCGCGCGTCGGCTTCGGGAAGGAGAAGATGGCCCCGCATAACATGGTGCTCTGTATGGTCGGCACCGGCATGCTGTGGGTGGGCTGGTACGGCTTCAACGCCGGCTCGGCCGTCGCCGCGGATGGCGTCGCCGCCAACGCGTTCATGACCACGACGCTCGCCGCCGCCGTCGCCGCCTTCGTCTGGGGCGCGATCGAGAAGATCTTCCGCGGCCACGCCTCGATCCTGGGCTTCTGCTCGGGCGCCGTCGCCGGCCTCGTCGTGATCACCCCCGCCGCCGGCTTCGTCAACTCCACCGGCGCCGTCATCATCGGCGTCCTCGCCGCGGTCGTCCCGTACCTCGCCTGCACCAAGCTCAAGGCGAAGTTCGGCTATGACGATGCGCTCGACACCTTCGGCGTCCACGCCGTGGGCGGCACGCTCGGCGCCCTCGTCACCGGCATCCTCGCGACCGCCTCGGTCAACGCCAACCTCACCGGCGGCCCGGCCACCAAGAACGGCCTCGCCAAGCTCGTGACGGACGGCGGCCTCTGGCTCGCCCAGCTCAAGGCCATCGGCCTCACGCTGGTGCTCTCCATCGTCGCCACGGTCATCATCGCCTACGCCCTGAAGGCCATCATCGGCCTCCGTCCGGCCGAGGAAGTCGAGCGCCAGGGTCTCGACACCAACGAGCACGGCGAAGAGGGCTACGCTTCCTAACCCCCAATTCCAACTACCATGAAACTCATCATTGCCATCATCAAGCCGTTCAAGCTCGAGGAAGTGAAGACGGCGCTGTCCGAGATTGGCGTCGAGGGCATGACGGTGACCGAGGTCAAGGGCTTCGGTCGCCAGAAGGGCCACACCGAGATCTACCGCGGCAGCGAATACACCGTGGACTTCCTGCCCAAGGTGAAGATCGAGGTGGGCGTCGCCGACGAGACCGTCGCCAAGGCGGTCGGGGCGATCGTGAAGGCGGCCAAGACCGGCAAGATCGGCGACGGCAAGGTCTTCGTCACCCCGGTCGAGGAAGTCGTCCGCATCCGCACCGAGGAGCGCGGCGAATCCGCCCTGTAACGTTTGGGTTAGCGATTGGGGTCTGACCGACCCAAGCAAGCCATGCCGGCCCCGCTGCACGCGGGGCCGGCTTTTTTTGGGGAGAGACGAACCGAACATCGAACATCGGACGCCGAACGCCGGACATCGAACGCTGGGCAACCAGGACCCCGGGCAACGCTCAACTTTCAACATTCAACGTTCAACTCTCAGGGCGAAGCGCCGACCCAGCCGCGGCGAGTTTTGCATCGTCAATTTTGCCCGATCTCCGTCAGCCTGTCCGAATGGCTTCAGCCCGGAAAGTGATCGTCTGCGGCGGGGGGATCGTCGGCCTTAGCTGCGCCTATTATCTCGCCCGCGACGGCTGGGCCGTGACGGTCGTCGAGCGCAATCCCGAGGGCGCCGACTCGTGCGCGCAGGGTTCCGCCGGCTATGTCTCGCCCAGCCACGTCATCCCAATTGCGGCCCCGGGCATGGTTTGGAAGGGCCTGAAGTGGATGCTGAGCTCGCGCAGCCCGTTCTACATCCAGCCGCGGCTCGACCTCGACCTGATCCGTTGGGGTCTCCGGTTTGCCCGTTCCTGCACGCCCGAGCACACGCGCCGGTCGGCTCCCGTGCTCCGCGACCTCTGCCTGGGCGGTCGCCGGCTCTTCGTGGAACTGGCGGCGGCGACCAACAACGCGTTCGAGCTGCGGACCGAGGGTCTGCTCAATCTCTGCAAGACGCCTGCCGGCCTCGAGCACGAGGCGCATGGGCTCGCGGCGCTGGCCAACGAGCTCGGCGTCGAGGCGCGCGTGCTCGACGCCGCCGCCACCGCGGCCCTCGAACCCGGCGTGAAGATGGACATCGCCGGTTCCGTCTATTTCCCGATCGACGCCCACCTGTCGCCCCGGAAATTCATGCCCGCGATGCTCGGCCTGCTCCGGGGCCTCGGGGTCGAGTTCCGATGGAACACCGCCATTACCGGCTGGAAGACCGAAGGCGGCCGCGTGTCAGCCGTCGTGTCCAGCCAGGGAGAATTGGCGGCCGACGAGTTCGTGCTCGCCGGCGGTTCCTGGTCGGGTGGATTCGCGCGGGGGCTCGACCTCTACCTGCCGTTGCAGGGCGGCAAGGGCTACAGCCTCACGATCGAGCGAC
Organism: uncultured Opitutaceae bacterium; assembly: GCA_964471615.1. Lineage (GTDB taxonomy): Bacteria > Verrucomicrobiota > Verrucomicrobiia > Opitutales > Opitutaceae > Opi-474. The sequence goes on along the minus strand of CAYYGV010000015.1, from coordinate 5,156 downwards.
CGCGCTTCCGCGTCACCAAGTCGATGATCCTCACCGAGCGCCGCGTGGCGGTCACGCCGATGGGCGAGACCCTGCGCTTCGGCGGCACCATGGAAATCGCCGGCCACAACGACCGGGTTCGTCCCGAGCGGATCGAGCAGATCATCGCCGCCGCGCAGTTCTTCCTGCCGGAGTTCATTCCGGCTGACTTCGCCGGCATCAAGCCTTGGTTCGGTTACCGCCCGGTGTCACCCGACGGCCTGCCGTATCTCGGCCGGTTTGGACGTCATCCCAACCTCACCGCGGCGTGCGGCCACGCGATGCTCGGCGTGACCATGGCCCCGATCACCGGCCAGATCGTCAGCGAGATCCTCGGCGGCCGGAAACCCTCGGTCGACCTGAGCCTGCTCCGCCCCGACCGCTTCGCCTAGGAACCGGATCCGTACAGGAGATCCAGCAGAGTGGAAAACCGCTAATCCTCGCTAATTCGCACTAATCCGAGCTCGAGCCCATTAGCGTCGATTAGCGCAGATTAGCGGTTCCCAAAACTCCGTTTCCTCCGGTGGAATCTCTGTCGCCAACATGGCGGGAAGTGTTTTGCTGCGTCGCATGGAATTGCGCGGCCTTTCCCTGATCGGGACGGAAACGGGTGTCGCCGGCGGGGCGACTTTCCAGGGGTTTGATCCCGCCCGGCAGGCTCCGCTGGCGCCGGTATTCCAGAGCGCGTCGCCCGCTGAGCTCGAGCGCGCCGTCCAACTGGCTGCCGAGGCGGCGCCAATTTGGGCCGGGCTCAACGGCGCGGCTCGCAACCGATTCCTGCGCCTGGTCGCGGACCAGCTGGACCAGCATGTCACGGAGCTCGCGGCGCGGGCCGCGCAGGAGACCGGCCTGCCGGTGGCGCGCTGCACGGGCGAGGTGGCGCGGACCTCGGGACAGCTGCGGCTGTACGGCGCGGCGGCCGAGGGGGGAGACTGGCTCGATGCGCGGATCGAGACGGCCCAACCGGACCGGAAGCCGCTCCCCAAGCCGGATCACCGTTCCATGCTGCGACCGCTGGGGCCCGTTGTCGTATTCGGCTCGAGCAATTTCCCCTTCGCGTACTCGGTCGCCGGCGGCGACACGGCCTCGGCCTGGGCCGCGGGGTGTCCCGTGATCGTCAAGGCGCATCCGGCCCATCCGGGCACCGGCGAGTTGGTCGGCCAGCTGGTGGTGGCGGCCGTGAAGGAACTGAGCCTGCCGCCCGGCACGTTCTCGCTCCTCTTCGATGCCGGCTTCGCGGTCGGCCAGGCCCTGGTGAAGCATCCGGCGGTCAAGGCGGTCGGATTCACCGGCTCGCTGCGCGGCGGCCGGGCGCTGGTGGATCTCGCGGCGTCACGGCCGGAGCCGATCCCGGTGTATGCCGAGATGGGCAGCACCAACCCGGTGTTCATCCTGCCCGGGGCGCTGGCCGAGCGGTCCGCGGCGATCGTGGACGGCCTGCATGGCTCGGCGACCCAGGGCGTGGGTCAGTTCTGCACGAATCCGGGCGTAGTGATTCTCGAACGCTCCACGGCGGCGGAGCAGTTTGTGCGCGCTCTGGGCGCGAAGCTCGCAGCCACCGAAGCCGGGCCGATGCTCACCCCGGGAATCGCCGGGGCCTTCCGTCAAAATGTCGGCGTGCGGGCGAAGCAGCCCGGGGTGGGGCAGCTGGTCGGCGGCGAAGCGGGCGATCCCGCGCGCATCGCCACGCTGCCGCCCTGTGCGGCGCAGCCGGTGTGGTTCGAGACCGAGGCGGCGACGTTCCTGGCGAATCACGGTCTCTCCGAGGAGATCTTCGGCCCGAGCGCGGTCGTCGTGTGGTGCCGGGACCGGGCCGAACTCCTCAACGTGGCCCGTCACCTCGAGGGTAGTCTCACCGCCTCGCTGCACGCGGGCGGCGCGGAGGTGGCCGCGCAGACGGAACTGGTGGACCTGCTGGCCCAGCGGGCCGGACGCCTCATCCTGAACGGTTATCCGACCGGCTTGGAGGTGAGCCATGCGATCGTGCATGGCGGGCCCTATCCCGCGACAAGCGACGGCGGCCGCAGCACCTCGGTCGGCACCCGCGCGCTCCTGCGCTGGGCCCGGTTGATCTGCTACCAGAACTTCGCGGACGAACTGCTGCCCCCTGAGCTGCGGAACGCCAACCCGCTCGGGATCGGCCGGCTGGTAAACGGCCAGACCACGCGCAACGCGGTCTGAGTTTCTTGTTTCACCACTAAGAACACCAAGGATACGAAGCCAGGGTCACTTTGCTTCGCGGCCTTAGCGGTCTTGGCGGTGATCAATGATCGGCCGCCGATCCGTTTCACTGTGAAGCGCGCAAAGACCGCGAAGCCCTGATTGGCTTCGTGTTCTTCGTGCCCTTCGTGGCAAACCAGACCTCAGCCCTTCTTGTTGGGCAGGGCGCGGGTGGTGACCTCGGTCTTGAGCTTGGTGACGAACGCGTCGGAGGTCATCACGCCCTCGTCGCCGCGGGCGCGGCTGCGCACCGCGACGCTCTGGGCGTCCGCCTCCTTCTGGCCGATCACGAGGGTGTAGGGCACCTTGTCGAGTTCGGCCCGGCGGATCTTGGCGCCGAGCTTGTCGCTGTGACCGTCGATCGTGGCGCGCAGGCCCTCGGACTTGAGCCGGGCCAGCAGGGCGTGGGCGTAGTCGTTGAGCTTGTCGCTGATCGTGACGAGCCGCACCTGCTCGGGCGCGAGCCAGGCGGGGAAGTCGCCGCCGAAGTGCTCGATCAGGACGCCGCAGAAGCGCTCCATCGAGCCGAACGGCGCGCGGTGGATCATCACGGGACGGTGCGGCTGGTTGTCTGCGCCGATGTAGGTGAGGTCGAACCGGACCGGGAGGTTGTAGTCGACCTGGACGGTGCCGAGCTGCCACTCGCGGCCGATGACGTCGCGCACGACGAAATCGATCTTCGGGCCGTAGAACGCGGCCTCGCCCGGCTCCTCGGTGAAGGGCACCCCGAGAGTCTTGGCCGCCTCGCGGCAGGCCTGCTCGGCCTTGTCCCAGTTGGCGGCGTCGCCGGTGTACTTCTTCGAGTCGGGATCGCGGAGGCCGACGCGGACGCGGTAGTCGGACATGCCGAGCGTCGACAGCACGGTCTTCACGAGCGAGAGGCAGCCGAGCACTTCCTGGCCGACCTGCTCCTCGGTGCAGAAGAGGTGGGCGTCGTCCTGGGTGAAGCCCCGGACGCGGGTCATGCCGTTGAGCTCGCCCGACTGCTCCCAGCGGTACACTGTGCCGAACTCGGCGAGGCGGACCGGGAGGTCGCGATAGGAGTGGGGCTGCGAGGCGAATACCTTGATGTGGTGCGGGCAGTTCATCGGCTTCAGCATGAAGCCGTCGAGCAGCTGGTCGTCCGGCTTCACGCGGTCCGGCGTGATGGCCTCGCGGCCGGTGCGGGCGTTGACCTGCGCGGCCAGGCGGGCGGACACGGCCTCGAGGCGCGCGAAGGCCTCGCCACACGAGCAGCCCTCGGTGAGGACCTTGGCGAGCGACTCGTTCTCGAAGACCGGCGAGAACTGCGAGTCCTTGTAATACGGGAAATGCCCCGAGGTCTTGTAGAGCTCGAGCTTGCCGATGTGCGGCGTGAAGACCTGCGAGTAGCCCTGCTTCCGCAGCTCGCCGCCGATGAAGTCCTGGAGCTCCTGCCGAATGATCGAGCCGTTCGGCGTCCAGAGGATCAGGCCCTGGCCGACGTCCTCGTCGATGACGAACAGCCGGAGGTCCTTGCCCAGCTTGCGGTGGTCGCGGAGCTTGGCCTGCTCCTGCTGCTCGAGGTAGGCGGCCAGCTCGTCCTTCGTCGGGAACGCGGTGCCGTAGATGCGCTGGAGCTGCTTGTTCTTCTCGTCGCCGCGGTGGTACGCACCGGCGATGGAGAGCAGCTTGAACGCCTTCAGTTTCGAGGAGTAGCGGACGTGAGTGCCGGCACAGAGGTCGACGAACTCGCCGTTTTGGTAGAACGAGATCTTCTCGCCCTCGGGAATGTCGGCGAGACGGCCCAGCTTGTAGCGCTCCTGGCCGCGGGACTTGATGATCTCGACGGCCTCGTCGCGCGAGACCTCCTTCCGGAGGAACGGCTGGTTCTCATCCGCGATCTTCTTCATCTCCGCCTCGATCTTCGCGAGGTCCTCGGTGGTGAATTTGTGATCGAGATCGATGTCGTAGTAGAACCCGGTGTCCGTCGGCGGTCCGATGTCGAGCTTGGCATCCGGCCAAATCCGGAGGACGGCGGTCGCCATGATATGCGAGGCCGAGTGACGGAGTTCTTCGAGGGGAGTCATCATGGGAAGGAGGGAGTAGCGGGCAGCGGGTAGCGCGTAGCGAGTAGATTTTTGTCGGCAGTGAACTTGGACGGGAACCGAGTGATTTCGAATGCCAGTGAATGAAAAAGAGCGGTGTGAGACTATGCGGCCTTGAGGTGAACGGTGGTCGGCCTAGGTGACTGCGCATGAACGCACAGCTTTACGATGAACTGCACAGCATTCTCCGGAATCCGGAGTGCTTCCCAGTGGAATTGACCCTGACCAGCGGGGACAAGATCACGGTCCGACATCCAGACGAAGTCCACGTGGCGGGACGGCTTGATCGGATTTTCTTCTTCGCGACAGGATCCAACGCCATCTTCGAATGGCTGCCGCTGGAGTTTGTGGCGAAGGTCCGGGCCAACGCGAAAAAGAGCTGGTGGTCTCACTTCTTCAAGGGCTCCAGAGAATAGCCGTCCTTGCGGTCGAGCATGGACCAGCCGGCCGCGGCGAGTTCCTTGCGGAGCGCGTCGGCGGCAGCGAAGTCCTTGGCCTGCTTGGCGGCCCAGCGCTTGGCGCCGAGCGCGGCAATCGGGGCGGGGACTTCGGTCTTGGGCGCGGCAGGCTCGTCGAGCTCTAGGCCAAGGGCAAAAAGGACTCGGTCAAGGGAGGCCTGATCAACCTTGGTCGCATGCTGATGGATCGCGCTGAACAGCGCGCCAAAAGCAGCCGGGGTGTTGAGGTCGTCGTGCAGCGCGGCGAGCACGGGGTCGAGCACGGAGGCGTCGCCGCCGGTCGGCTTCAGGGTCGCGCGGAACGAGCGCAGCGTCTTGAGCGCGCTCTCGGCAGCGTGGAGGGAATCGAGCGTGAAGTTGAGCTGCTTGCGCGGGTGGCCCATCAGCAGGGCGT
>CAYYGV010000014.1:0-48527 GCA_964471615.1 uncultured Opitutaceae bacterium | reverse complement strand
CGGCAGCGGCGCACTCCAACCAAGGGTAGAATCCGGAACACCCCCAAAAAGGGAACCGGGCGACTGGACGAATGCGCGCCAATCAAAGAACGGGAGGTGCACCATGGGCCTTTCCCCGCGGATTACAAGCCCGCGACCGGGCTGGCGATCGGCCCACGGAAGACACGGAACACGCGGAAATGGACCGATCCGACCTTCGATGGCCGGGCCAAGCGCCGGGAGTCGGGCGGCAGCCAAGACGCGGGCAGGCTTCCGCGTGTTCCGTGGGCCCACGCCCGAGATGGACAAGCGGGGGGGAATTCGCATTGCCTGAGCGCACCCCGACCCGATGGTCCAATCGGTTACTTCCCCGGCCCGTTCCGCCCGCCGCCCATGACGCTGCTCGACTGGGCCATTGTCGCGGTGCCCCTGCTGATCGTGATCGGCATCGCTTGGCGCACCCAGCGGCACATGCACTCCGTGGCTGACTTCCTCTCGGCCCGTCGCGCAGCCGGCCGCTACCTTGTCGCGGTCTCGGCTGGCGCCGCCGGGTTCGGCGCGATCACCGCGGTGATGTACTTCGAGATCATGTGCCGCGCCGGCGTCACCATCACGTGGTGGGAGATCGTTCTCGGTCCCGGCGGCGCGATCATGCTCTTCCTCGCGCTGTCCGGTTTCATCATCTACCGCTACCGCGAGACGCGGGTCATGACCCTCGCGCAGCTGTTCGAGGTCCGCTACAGCCGCGGCTTCCGGATCCTTGCGGGCAGCCTCTGCTTCTTCTCCGGGCTGATCAATTTTGCCATCTTTCCCGCGGTCAGCGCCCGGTTCTTCGTGAACTACATCGGGCTGCCGCAGTCCGTGACGCTGCTCGGGACCGCGGTGCCGACCTTCGGCCTCGTGATGGTCGCGCTGCTCGGGCTCGCCCTGACCATGGCGCTGGTGGGCGGCCAGCTCACGATCATGATCACCGACGCGGTCGAGGGCCTGATCTCGGGCCTGCTCTACCTGATCGTCGCGTGCGCGCTGCTCGTGATGTTCGACTGGCCGGGGATCTTTGGCGCGCTCACGCACGGCCATCCGATCGGCCTGCTCGACGCGGGCGGCCACGCGGTGTTTGGCGCGCCGCCGGGCTCGGCGGGCAACTGGCTGGTGGACCCGTTCGACTCCCCGAGCGCCACCGAGGACTTCAACATCTGGTACGTGCTGCTCGGGGCGCTGCTGATGGTGTACACCTACATGGCGTGGCAGGGGAACCAGGCGTTCAACAGCTCGGCCGCCAACCCGCACGAGGCGAAGATGGGCAACATCCTCGGCAACTGGCGGCTGTTCGCGCGGACCGTGATGATCACGCTGCTCGGCCTCTGCGCCCTGACCGTGCTCCGTTCCCCGGAGCACACGGCGCAGGCGAACGCCATCCTTGCGGACGTCCAGCGCATCGACCAGCCGCAGATCCGGTCGCAGATGCTCGTGCCCGTGACGCTGGGGCACGTGCTGCCGGCGGGGATCAAGGGCTGCTTCGCGGCGATCATGTTCTTCGCGATGCTGGCGTGCGACGGCTCGTACCTGCACTCGTGGGGCAGCATTTTCCTGCAGGACTGCGTGATGCCGTTCCGCCGGACGCCGTTCACGCCGTCGCAGCACATCCGGCTGCTGCGCTGGTCGATCGCCGGCGTGGCGCTCTTCGCGTTCCTCTTCAGCCTGCTGTTCCAGCAGACCGACGCGATCGTGCTGTTCTTCAGCATCACGGGGGCGATCTTCGCCGGCGGCGCGGGGGCGGCGATCATCGGCGGACTCTACTGGAAGCGCGGCACGAACGCGGGCGCGTGGGCCGCGATGCTCGCCGGGGCGATCACGCCGGTGCTGGGCATGGGCATCGAGCAGGCGGCGGCCGCGTGCGCGCGGGCGGGCGACGCCGCGGGCCGCGCCTTCTGGCTCCAGTTCATCACGATCCCCGGCGGGCATGTGCTGAACGGGCGGGAAATCGCCTTCGTCTCGGTGCTGGTGGCGGTCGCGTTCTATGTGGTGCTGTCGCTGCTCACGTGCCGCGAGCCGTTCAACATGGAGCGGCTGCTGCGCCGCGGACCATACGCCGTGAAGGCGGACGAGACCGCGGTGGTCTACGCGGCGGTCGACCGCCACTGGATCGTGCGCGTGCTCGGCTGGGACCGGCATTTCACGCGCGGCGACAAGTGGATCTCGGGCGCGATGTTCGCGTGGACGGCCTTCTCGTTTGTCGTCTTCATGATCGTGACCGGCTGGAACCTGTTCGTGGGCCGCTGGTCGCTCGCGGCCTGGTCGAAGCTCTGGTGGTCCTACCTGATTCTCCTGCCGCTAATCATCGGCGCGATCACGACAATCTGGCTTTCCATCGGCGTCATCCGCGATCTCCGCGCCCTGTTCACCTCGCTCGAGCAGACCCGCAGCGAGGATTCGGACGACGGTATGGTCGGAACCCGCGGAGGCGGAAAGTAACAGGTCGCAGGAGAGGAAGTAACAGGTCGCAAGGGTACAGGTATCAGGAAGCCGGCGGTCGAACCTTGTTACTTGGCCCCTGCGTCCTGTTAATTTTTCCCCACCAACTGGGTGTCCAGCCAGGCGAATGCCTCTTCCTGCATGGCGCGGTTGAACTGGTGGTGGCCGTCGTGCCAGGAGCAGCGAAAGCGGTCGGGGTGGCCGGCGTTCGCGTAGACGCGGCGCAGCACGGCCTCGGCGTCCTGCATGCCGGCGAGCGTGAACAGACCGTCGGCCCGGGTGTTCATCACCAGCGACGCCAGCGGCGCCCGCAGGCCCATGATCTCGGGGAAATCCAGCTCGCGCGGCAGCAGCGGCACGAAACACATCCAGGTGTGCGTGTGACTCTTGTGGAGGAGGAAATCGCGCCACGTCGTCATCATGCCGACGCACACGCCCGCGCGGATACGCTCGTCGAGTCCCGAGAGGAATCCAGCGCGTAGGCCGCCGCCGGACAGACCCACGCAGCCGATGCGATCCGGGTCGACGTCCGGGCGCGCGGCCAGCACGTCGAGTGCGACCTGGTCCTCGGCGGTGAAGACCCCGGGCCAGGTCGTGCCGGCACAGAACAGCGACTTCGCCATCACGTGCTCGTGCTCCATCGCCCACCGGTTGTACGCGGTGATGCCGGCGGGCGAGTCATCGTCGTCCGCCGCCGGCCCGCGCAACTCGGGTGGCAGGTCGGCGAACCGTACGCGGCGGCTGCCGAAGGCGTACGCGTCGTGAACCAGCACGACGTAGCCCAGTCGCGCGAGTTCGTTCACCCACGCCCGGCCGGAGTAGGCCTCGGCGCGGTGAACGGCGACGAGCGGATGCACGGCGCCACCGACCTGCGCGATCTTCTCCTTGCCGTAGAACTTGAACGCCCCGTGGTCGTGCATCGCGAGCACGGCGGGCAGCCGGCCGCGGGCGCCCGCGGGACGGAACACCCAGGCCTCGGTCGGCGCCCCGGCAGGCTGCGGCCAAGCCAGTGTCTCGATCTCGAGGCCGTCGAATTCGTGGCGGCGAAGCACGGTGGGCGCGACCGATGCCGGCCGCGGGGGCGGGGCGATCAGCTCGATGACCCGGCGGCGGGCGGCGGCGCGGCGGGCGGCAAACTCCGAGGGCGGGCAGTGCTGCAGCGACAACCGACTCGAGGCCGGCGCGGCCAGACCCGCGGCCCACTCGCCGTAGGCGCCGATCATGCTGGCAGATTCCCGGGGAGGGTTCATGCGGTCCAGCGGGCCTCCCGCACGCTTTCACCGGCGAGGTGAATTTCGAGCCGGCTCGCGGTCGCCGTCTCGTGGAGCAGACAGAAGTCCGCGGGCGCGCCCGGCGCCAACGCCGGCGGCAGGCCGAGGAAGGCGGCCGGCTGGATCGAGAAGAGCGTCCACACCTGCCGCAGCGGCCGGCCGAGCATCGCGGCCGCGCGCCGCGCGCCTCCGAGCGGGGCCAGGCTGGAGCCCGCGTAGTTGGCCCGGCCCGGCTGACGGACCACACCGTCGGCGCCCACCTCAACCGTCAGGCCGGCGATCCGGTAGCGGCCGGGACCGCACCCGGCCGCCGCCATTGCGTCGGTCGTGTAGCAGATGCGCGCGTCGCCCAGCGCGCGGTGCACGAGCCGGAACAGCATGGGCGAGACGTGAATGCGGTCGGGGATCAGGCTCACGCGGAGCCCGGGCTCGTCGAGCACGCGAAAGACGATGTTGTCATGACGGTTCCACTCGGCCGGGCAGCCGTTGCCAAGGTGCGTGAACCCATCGGCGCCCGCGGCGACGGCGGCGGACAGCTGGGCGGGGCTGGCGTCGGTGTGGCCCAGCCAGACGCGGAAACCCAGGGCGCGGGCCGCGGCGATCGCGGCGGGCGCGCCGGGCCATTCGGCGGCGAGGGTGACGAGCACCGGGTCGTCGCCCGCGGCGGCCCGCAGTTCGCGCATGCGCTCGGGCGTGGGCTCGAGCATGTGCTCCGGCGGGTGGGCGCCGTGGAAGCCGGGTTGCGCGCTGAGGAACGGACCCTCGATGTGCCAGCCGGCAATGCGGCGCCGGAGATGCGGGGCCGAGTCGCGAAGCTCGCGGTAGCGGCGCAGTCGCGCGAGCAGCCGGTCCCACTGGTCCGTGATCAACGTGAGGAGGATTCGCGAGCACGCCGCGGCCGCGAGGCCATCCACCGCCTGCGTCAGTTCCGCCGCGGTGGTGTCGTCGCGCTGGAAGTCGATGCCGGCGTAGCCGTTGACCTGGAGATCGACGAGCGGCGGCAGGAGCCAGGGCAGGCTGGGACTGGCAGCGAGCAGGGGAATGAGCGAGTCGATGCGGCCGTCCGTGCAGGTCAGGCGGATTGCCTGGCCGGAGCGGGCGTCGATGGCATCGTGGTGCTCGGTCGCCATGGCCGGGTCAGGGAGAAAGGCGGGCCGCGGACGCGGCCTCGAGATACAGCGTGGCGTGCGCCTGCCGGCGGAGGAAGCTGCCCGGGCACGCGGTCGTGACGGGACCCTCCAGCGCGGCCTGCACCGCCGCGGCCTTCCGCGCCTCGGGCACGACGGCGATCATGCGCGCGGCGGCGCAGAGCGCGGGGATCGTGAGCGTGATGGCGTACGCGGGCACGGCGTCGAGGTGCGGGAAATGGCCCTCGCCAACCTGCTGCCGGCGACAGGCCTCGTCGAGCCGGGCGAGCTTGATGACGGCGGGATCCGCGAAGTTCGCGACCGGCGGGTCGTTGAAGGCGAGATGGCCGTTCTCGCCGATGCCGAGGCAGCAGAGGTCGACCGGGGCGGCGGTGAGTCGGGCGGCGTAGTCCTGCATCGTCCGCAGGGGCTCCAGCGCGTCGCCCTCGATCCCGTGAAACGCCGCGAGCGGCACGCGGTCCGCCACGCGCTCCTGCAGGTAGCGGCGGAACGAGGCGGGATGAGTGCGCGGCATGCCGAGGTACTCGTCCATGTGGAACACCTCGACCTGCTTCCACGCGACCGCGGGCTCGCGCACCAGCGCATCAAGGAAGGCGAGCTGCGAGTTGCCGGTGGCGAGGATCACCCGCGCCCGGCCGCGCGCGGCGATGGCCTCGCGGATGATCCGTGCCGCATCGGCGGCGGCGGCGACGGCGAGCGCAGCCGGCGTGGAATAGATGCGGACCGGGAGTTTCTCCGCGGTAAAGGAGCGCAGCGGGGCAGGGATCGAGGCCATGGAACGCGCGGCCGGCAGTCGCCGGCCCGTCGCCCAAGGCATCCGCCAACCCCCGGGCAAGACAACAGAAATCCGCCGCCACCCGAGCGGCGTCCGAATGGGAACTGGCAATTTCCCCGCATTGGTGATTCAACTCCGCCGCTGACCTGATCGCGATGAACACCGCGATTGCTACCCTCCTGGCTCAGAAGAGCGGCGCCGTCTTCACGGTGCCGGTGACCCTTACCGTGGCCGAGGCCGTGCGCGAGATGAACACCCACAAGGTGGGCTCGGTCCTGGTGATGGACGGGACGCGGCTCGCGGGGATCTTCACCGAGCGCGACGTGCTCCGGCGCGTGGTGGGCGAGGGACTCGATCCGCGCACAACGCCGATCACGAAGGTCATGACGGCCTCCGTCCTCACGATTGCGCCTTCGGCGACCGTGCAGCAGGTGATGGAGCTCTTCACCGAGAAGCGCCTGCGGCACCTGCCCGTGGTGGAGCAGGGCCGCGTGACGGGAGTCATTTCCATCGGCGACGTGTCGCGGTGGGTCGCCGCCCTTCATCGCGTCGAGGCGGAGTCACTCCGCCGGTACATCGCCGGCGAATTGTCCAACTGACGCCGTCTGGCGCCTACGGCGCGGCGGGGACCACGAGCTCGAGCCGCACGATGGAGAATGCGGTGCCTGGCGCGGAGACGACCTCCACGACCTGTGCCTCGTCCTGCAGCACGGCCTCAGGCACGGGATAGGCGCGGATCCGGCCGGCGGCGCCAGCGGCTGCCGGGCACTCGGTGCCGTTCACGAAGAGACGGAGCTTCTCCGGCGCCGGCGTGTCAGCGCCGAACTCGACCTCAAGGCTGGTGGCGCGGTGGACGGGACGCGGTCCCGTCGCGATGCGGATAGCGCAGCCGGGCGGCCACTGGAAGTCGCGGCGCGGGTCGGTGGCGGGCAGCGGGTTGTCGGCGGCCTCGCCGGGCGCGCGGATGTCGTGGAACGTCACGGCGTGGCGGCGCGCAAGCGGGACGAGCGAAGCCTCGGATTGGAGGGCGCGATAGACGGTGTTGAGCAACGCCTCGGTCCAGAGCGGCGTCTTGCCGTCCGGCGCGAGCTCGCGCGCGAGCGGCAGCGGGTCGTAGTTGAAGAGATAGACCGAGTCGGCGCCGTCGTGCAGCGGCGGCAAGGCGGCGCCGGCCAGCAGCTCGGGCGATAGGAAGCGGGCGGGGCCGTTCGGGACAGGCTGGTAGCGGATCTCGACGCCGACCGAGAAGTGCACGGCGGTGCCAGCGAGCAGGCGACGCCACTCGATGGTCGGGACGTCGAAGTCCGCGGTGGACCAGAACGGCGTGGCGACCACGAGGTCGACGAGGCCCTCGTGGGCCCACGCCACGGCGTCGAGGCCGCAGCGACGCGCGGTCTCGGGCCGGGTCGGGACGCGGACGCCGAGCCGGACCGGGTGGCCGAGTCGGCGGGCGGCGCGCTCGCACTCGACCCGCACCTGGCGCATCCAGGCGGTGATCACCTTGCCGCCCTCCAGCTCGTGGCCGGGACGGAAGTGATAGACGAACCGCATCCAGTCGAGCTCGAGGCCGTCGAGGTCGAGCGTCTCGAGCTGTTCCTTCACGAGCTTGAAATAGTGCTCCTGGACCTCCGGGCGTTCCCAGTCGAGCGGCCGGTCCGCCCACCACTCGCCGCCGCGGTAGAGCGAGCGCAGCTGGCCCGCGGCGCGCTGGCCCTTGTAGAATTCGCTGAGCAGCGAGCTGTCGGGCAGCAGGCAGTCGTGGATGTCATTCATCCGGACGCTGACCCAGGCGCCGAGGCCGCGGGCGCGGCACCGCGCGAGCATCCGGGCGTGGAGATTCACGCCTTGGCGGGCGAGCGCCATGGCGGCGTCGAGACGCTGGCGGGTCATCTTGATGCCGGTGGGCGACAGGTGCCTCAGCACCGGCTGGTCGTCCGGGCCGCTGGGGTCGTAGTGGCTCCAGTCATGCTCCCACACCGAGCTCGCGTAGTTCGCCTTCTGGGCGTTCACGCAGGAGATGAACGTGCGGACGCCGGTCCGCGCGACGAGGTCGATGTAGGCATCGACGGACTCGCCACTGATCGTGGCCGCGGGGTGCTCGAAGAAGAACTGCGTGCTGTCGAGATTGAGGATCGGCCCGGCGATCGGGGCCGGGGGCGCGGCGGCGGCGAGGGCCGCGGGGGCGAGGAGCAGGGCGAGGCGGGCGAGGAGGCGCATGGGGGAAAGGGCGCCGCCAGTGGGCCGGGCCGGGGCGCGCGGGGCAAGTCCGGGGATCGTGATTTTTCGCCGGCTCAGGCGCCGGCGAGCGCCGCGTGCAGGGCGTGCGAGAGGTCGGCGAGCGTGAAGGGCTTGTCGAGGAAGCGCTCGATGCCGGCCGCCCGGGCGCGGCCGAGCTCGGCCTCACTGAGATAGCCGGACGCGAGGATGAACGGCTGGCCGAAGCCCGCGGCGCGCAGCTGCTGGTGGAGTCCGACCCCGTCGAGCCCCGGCATGGCGAAATCGCTCACGATGAGCTCCACCGGGCCCGGAGCGGAGCGAAGCTGGGCGACCGCGTCCTCGGGACGGAGGACGATGATCGGCCGGTAGCCGAGCCGCGTCAGCATGCGTTCCGTCGCCGACGCCGTCTGCGGGTCGTCGTCGACGTACAGCACCCGCTGGTTCGCGCCGAACCGGAGCGGTGCGGCTGCGACGGGCGTGGCCGGTGCGTCGGCCGCCGGCAGGAATACGTGGAAGGCGCTGCCCTGGCCCGGGACCGACTCCACCGTGATGGCGCCGCCGTGGCCCTCGATGATGCCGTGGGCGACGGCGAGGCCGAGGCCGGTGCCGGCGCCGTGGGGCCGCGTGGTGAAGAACGGCTCGAAGATCCGCGCCAGCACCTCGGGCGACATGCCGCAGCCATTGTCGCGGACGGTGACGCGGAGGTAACCCGAGGCAACGAGGGCCGGATGGCTGGCCATGAAGGCGGCGTCCGGCACGTACGGCTCGTCGATGAACTCGAGCCGGCCCGCCGGCCGGTCGCGCACGGCCTGCAGCGCGTTGGTCCCGAGGTTGAGGAACACCTGGTGGAGCTGCGCGAGGTCGCCGTCGACGCGGCTGGCGGGGCTGCGCGAGTCGCGGCGGATGTCGATGCCGGGCCCGGCCGAGGCGCGGAGCAGCCGCGCGACGTCGTCGAGCACCTGGCCCAGCTCGACGACCTGGGACTGGCGATCGTGGCGGCGGGCGAAGGTGAGGATCTGCCGGACCATCTCCTTGCCCGTGTTGCTGGCGGCGAGGAGGCTCTCGAGGTAGGCCTGACCCGGGTGGTCGGGCGGCAGGTCGAGCAGCGTGAGCTCGGCGTTGCCAATGATGCCGGTGAGGAGGTTGTTGAAGTCGTGGGCGATGCCGCCGGCGAGCGTGCCGATCGCCTCGAGCTTCTGGGCCCGGCGCAGCTGCTCCTCGCTGCGCCGCAGGCGCTCCTCCGCCTGCTTCCGCTCGGTGAGGTCGCGGACGAGGTTCAGGATGTACTCCTGGCCCGCGATCGTGACCAGGCGGGCATTCATCTCGAGCGGGATGACCGTGCCGTCGCGCCGGCGGGCGGTCCACTCGCGCTGCATCACGCGCCCGGCGCGGCGCAGCTCGGCGACGAAGTTGACGCGGCTCGACGGGGATTCCCAGAGGTTGAGGTCGAGGGTGCTTCGGCCGACGCACTCCGCGTAGGAATAGCCGAAGAGCCGGCTGAAGCCCTCGTTGACCTCCATCATCTGGCCGGTGTCCACATGGCCGAGGACCACCGCGTCGGGGAACAGCTGGAACAGGCGGCGGAAATGCTCGCGGCTCTCGGCCAGCTCGCGGACCTGGCGGTTGAGGTGCTCGTTGCTCAGGACCTCGCGGACCTGACGGATCACCACCAGCGTGAGCAGGAGCAACACGCCGGCGGAGATCAGCCACGGCGAGTGGATCGCCCCGGGCACGAACAGGCCGCGCAGCAGCAGGAGCAGCATGACGGCGATCCACACGTAGGTAACGAGGAGGATGACCAGCGCGCGCGGCACGACCCGCGGACGGATCGGCCGACCCTCGGCGACGGCGAGCGCGCGCAGCTGGGCGAGGGCCGCCAGGCCGAGCAGGGAGCTGAAGCAGCCCCAGCCGATGGAGGTCCAGCTGCTGCCGCCCGTGTTCTCGGTCGAGACCACGAGCTTTTCCGTCGCGAGGCTCCAGCTCGATTCCCCCGCGCCGGTGGACGACTTGGTGGCGTCAAAGATCAGGTCGGGCAGGGCGAAGTCGGCCGCGACCAGCGAGAACAGCGCGAAGATGAGCAGGAAGATCGGGAGGAGCGGCAGGCGCTCATGGTCCTGGTGCAGCACCCGCCGGAACAGCACCCAGAGGAGCGCGATGTCGAGGATCGGGTAGAGCAGCGGGTAGCCCGTCTCGAGGGTGGGCTCGCGGTAGACGGCGGCGAAATAGTCGTGCAGCTTGAACTCCCACGCGGCGAGGCTGGTGACGAGCAGCAGGGCGGCCAGCTCGATGCGGTGGTCGGTGCGCGCGACCGCCCGCCGCTCCGCGGGGCGCGGCAGCCGGAGGAGACTGGCGCCGAACCCGGCGTAGGCGACGACGAAGCAGAGGTCGTACCACGAGGGAAATGGCGCGAAGCCCAGCGAGAGCTCCTGCACCATGAAGACGCCGTTGCCGAGGGCCCAGCACAGGGCGCCGAACGTGAACAGCCGCCCGGCCGTCAAAGTCTCCGGGTGCCGTCGCGCCACCGCCTCCGCGGCGCGGCGCAGCACGAGCCAGGCGATGAGCGAGGCGAAGGTCTGGCCGGCGTTCAGGATGTACAGCCGGGTCTGGCCGCGCGGCACCAGAAAAAACGAGGCGATCTCAGCGAGCGGCCCGAGCGCGAGCAGCACGGCCCACGTCGTGAACTTCCATCGCGGCAGCCCGGCCGCGGTCGCCGGGGGCGGGACCGGGAAGGACGCGGCGGAGGCGGACGGCATTGGAGGTGACGTATCGCCGCCCCGAGGGCGGCGCAAGGCTTACTCGGGAGCGGAGCGCGGCCGGACGAGCCGCCAGAGGAGCCGGGCCCGCTCGAAACGGTGCTCGGTGCCGGCGCGGAGGCGCGCGAGGTTGGCCCGGTGCGTGAAGACGACAAACGCCGCGATGACCACGGCCGCGGCCAGCCAGGTTTCCCGCGGCCCGGGCGGTTGGAGCAGCATGACCGCGGGGATCAGGGCGAGTCCGCCGAGCATCGAGCCGAGCCCGACGTAGCCGGTGGTCATCAGGGTCAGGAGAATCACGCCAACCACGACGCCGAAGCCGGCGGGCCACAGCACGAGCAGCGCGCCGAAGAGCGCGGCGACGCCCTTGCCGCCGCGAAAGCCGTGGTAGAGCGGCCACACGTGGCCCGCCACTGCGGCGGCGCCGGCGAGCAGGCCGAGCAGGAGGACCCGCGCGGGGTCGGACTCGCCTTGGCGGGCGAGGGCGACGGCGAGCGCGGACTTGCCGATGTCGACGATCCCGACGCCGAGCGCGAACCACGCGCCCTGCGTGCGAAACGCGTTCGTGCCGCCGGCGTTGCCGCTGCCCATCGTGCGGATGTCGACGCCGCGCAGGCGGCCGAGCAGCAGGCTGCCGGAGACGGAGCCCAGCAGGTAGCCGAGCAGGACCTTCAGGACGGAGAGCATCATGGGGCGGGCGGTTCGTAATCCTGGTAGCCGATGAGGAGCGAGCCGGGCCCCGCATGGGCGCCGATGGCGGTGCCCGCGTCCATCACCCAGATCCGGTCGATCCGCGGCAGCGCGGCGGCGAGCGCGGCGCGGACCCGGTCGGCCTCGTCCGCGCTGTCGCAGTGGCCGACGACCAGGCGGTAGGTGCGGGCGGGGTCGAGCTGCCGCGCGACGCGGCGCGCGAAACGCTCGGGCAAGTCGGACCGACCCCACATTCCACCCAGCATGCCGAACCGGCCGTCCGGGCGATTGCGCGCCAGCGGGCACACCCGCAGCAGGCGGGTCAGCGGCAGCGCGATCCGCGGGACTCGTCCGCCGCGCACGCCGTAGCGCACGTCCCGGATGACGCCGAACTGGCCGGACCGCGCCCGCATCTGCGCGAGGCCGGTGAGAATGCGGGCTGGGTCCCAGCCGGCCTGCGCCGCCTCCGCGGCCCAGACCGCCATGAGCCCGAGCGCGCCGGCCACGTGGCCGCTGTCGAACACGCGCACCCGCTTGGGATCGGTCCGCGCCGCGGCGCTGCCGGCGGACTGGAGGGCGCCCGAGAGCGCGCCCGCGACCGAGACGTCGATCACGTGGTCGTGGTGCGCGAGCAGGTGCTCGTACATCCGGCGGAAATCCCCGGGGGGAGGCTGCGAGGTGCGGGCCACCAGCTCGCTCGTGCGCATCGCGTCGTAGAACTCGCGCGGCGAGAGGGAGACCCCGTCGATGCAGTCGCGGCCGCCGAGCGAGAGCCGCACGGGCACGACATGCAGGTCGTGGGTGGCGTGGATGTCCTCGGGCACGTCGGCGCCCGAGTCGGTGACAATGGCCACGCGCGGGTTGCGGCTGGCCGCGGTCGGCGCGCGCCCGGTGCGGACCTGGCTGACGGAGCCGAAGCGGGCGACGGCGGCGAGCAGGTCATCGGCCGTGCCGGCGTGCGCGTGCACGCGGGCCCGCTGCCGGTTGCCCTCGATGACAAAGCCTGCGAGCGGGAGCGAGGCCAGGGCGGCCTTCAGGCCGGCGCGGTCGACTGGCTCCGAGCGAACCGTGCACTCGACACAGAGCGAACCGTCGCGCGGCTCGCCCGCCGTGACCGCCTCGATCGCGGCCGGAGGCACGTCGACGGGCGTTTCGCCCCGAAGGGCGGCTCGGCCGTCCCGCACGAAGGCGGCGACGCCCTCGAGGAAATTGACGAAGCCGCGTCCGCCGGCGTCGACGAAGCCGGCCCGGCGAAGTTCCGGGACCTGGCGGGTGGTACGCTGCAGGGCGGCTTGGGCGGCAGCGAGGCCGGCGAGCAGGGCGGAGCGGACCTCGGGGTCCGCGGCGCGGGCCCGGTGCTCAAGTCCGGTGGCGAACGCCTGCATCACGCTCAGGATCGTCCCCTCGCGCGGGCGGGCGAGCGCAGCGCGGGCGCGGGCGGCACCACCGGCGGCCGCCGCGGCCAGGTGGGCGGTGGTGAGGGTGGATTGGCCCGGCAGCGCGTCGACGGCGCCCTGGAGAAAATGGGCGAGCAGCGCGCCGGAGTTGCCGCGCGCGTGGTCATTTGCCTCGGCGGCGGCGCGACGCAGCACGGCTACCGCGGAGCGGCCGGTGGGCTCGCGGAGTCCGTGCCAGATGGCGCCGACGGTGAGGGCGAGGTTGGTGCCGGTGTCGCCGTCCGCGACGGGGAAGACATTGATGCGGTTCAGCTCGGCCCGTTCCGCGATGACGCGCAGGCAGCCGGCGCGAAGGGCCAGGCGCAGGCCGGACGGCGAGACGGGCCGGGGAGTCATCGGGGAAAAAGTCCGTCGCGCGGGCGCGCGGGGCGGGAATTGCAGGCAGGGCGTGCCTGCCGCGGGGGGGGGCACGCCGCCTCAGGTACGGGCGGGGGTGCGCTGGGGCAAGGAGATTGTCCGGCGGCGCGGTCGAAGGGCGAACCCAACGGCGCCTCAGCCGCGCGGCGGCGTGTTGAAGTCCTGCACCGCGGTGCCGCGGTAAAGGATCCGGGCGTTGCGCGCGGTGATCTCGCGGTGCAGGGCGAGGCCCGCCGGGTCGAGGTCGCGCGTCGGCCGCGGCTCGGCCTCGAAGTGGCCGAAGGCATCGCGGCCGCGGACCAGCGTGGCGGAGTCGCGCTCCGCGGCGAGCTGGCGCACCGAGGTGGGAATGTAGCGCGCGGCGAAGCCGATGCGACGGACGGGCGAGGGATTCGGGGCGGAGCCGTGCACGAGGAGCACGTGGTGCAGCGACATTTCGCCCGGCTGCAGCTCGATCATCACCGCCTTGGACTGGTCCACCTCGACCGCGACCTCCTGGCCGCGGGTGAGCATGTTGTCGCGGGCGAATGTGTCGCGGTGCGGGATCTGGTTGAGCGTATGCGTGCCCGGGATCACCTCCATGGCGCCGTTGGCCTTGGTGGACGGCGACAGCGCGATCCACGCGGTGACGACATCGGCGCGGTTCAGGCCCCAGTAGGTGGAGTCCTGGTGCCACGAGACGAACGACGGGTTTCGCGGCTCCTTGATGAAGAACGTCGACGACCAGCAGAGCAGGTTGGGACCGTAGAGATCCTCGACGGCGGACACGACGGTGTCGTGGTGCACGAGGTCGGCGAGCCAGGTGAAGACCAGATGAGCCTTGTGGCGGAGGTCGCCCTTGAGTGGGCCGCCGGTCGAGGCCTCGTACGCCTCGAGGCGGCCGCGCAGCTCGGCGGCCTGCGCCTCGGACATCACCCGGATCGGGTGGACGTAGCCATCGCGACGGTACTGCTCAACTTGGGCGGACGTCAGGATCTTGGGCATGGGGGTGGTGCTACGCTGAAACTGCTTTGCCGGCGGGAAATTCCGGAATCCGGATTCCGGAATGGGCAGACTGGAATCCAGGGCGGGGAGATCGGGCCAGAGCTTACGAAGCGCTCATCCCGCGCCTAGACATAGTGGTCGCGCCGGTCCGGCGAGCGGCGGATGGTTTTGAAGTCGAGATCGTGCACCGTCTTGATGTAGCGGACCGACCGGCTCTGGGTGCGCATGAGGATCGAGTGGGTGATGACCTTGCGGCCGATGAGCTTCACGCCGGGGAGGAGGGGGCTGTCGCTGATGCCGGTGGCGCAGAAGATGGCGCTCGGGCTGGTGACGAGGTCCTTGGCGTAATAGATGCGGCCGAGGTTGGCGGCGGCGGGAGTGGCGGCGATCTCGCGGCGCTCGGCGTCGTCGCGGGGCCACATGCGCAGCTGCTGGTCGCCGCCGAGCGCGAGCACGCCGGCGGAGGTGAGGACGCCCTCGGGCGAGCCGCCGGTGCCCATGTAGAGGTCGACGCCGCTGTCGTGCAGCGAGGGCGAGACCGCGGCAGTGACGTCGCCGTCGCTGATGAGCCGGAGCGCGGCGCCGGCGGCGCGGATCTCGGCGATGATCTTCTGGTGGCGCGGACGGTCGAGGACCACGACGTACACCTGCCGGACCTTCTTGCCGAGGGCGGCGGCCACGCGCTCGAGGATCTGCGCGACGGGGGTGTCGAGGTCGAAGCGCAGCGCGGAATCGCGCGCCATGGCGGCGACGACGTCGGGCCCGTAGGCGAGCTTCTCGGAGTAGAACGTCGGGATGTTGACCATCGCCGCCTCGGCGCCGTGGGGCACGTGGGCGGCGGCCATGACCGAGATCGAGTTGGGCAGGCCCTTCGAGATGTTGGTGGTGCCGTCGATGGGATCGACGGCGATGTTGAAGCGGGGGGAGGGGAACTTCCACGACCCGATCTTCTCGCCGAGGAAGATGCCGGGGGCGTTGTCCTTGATGCCCTCGCCGATGACGACCTCGCCGCAGAAATCGCTCTGCTCGAGCGTGCCGCGGATCGCGTCGCTGGCGGCGGCGTCCGCGGACTCCTTGTCGCCGCGGCCGAGCCAGTCGATCGCGCTGAGCGCGGCGTTCTCGGTGGCGCGGACAAAGTCGAACTGCAGGGAGCGCTCGGGATGGCGCTCGTTCGCGCTGAGATAGGATTCTTCGTGCTGGGCTGCCATGGGGAACGGGGTTGGCGAGAGGCTTGGAACCCGGCCCGAAATTGGCGACGCGAATGTGGTCGGGCCGGCGGCTATTAGGAGACCTCGCCGCGGCGGGCAGCGCGCCGATACGCCCTAATTGGCCGGGCCGTCCCGTCCCCGAAAACGCGTTGAACGCGGCGCCCCCGCCCGCCAGCGTCGGGCCCATGCTTCGCCGGACCGTCGCCTGGATTGCCTGCGCCCTCGGCATTTGGCCGCTCGGATCCGCCGCGGAGATCACGGCGCCCTTCGAGGCGATTCACGCGCCCTACGAGCCGGCGGCACCGCGCCTGCACCGCGAGGGCTGGGGCGATGTCCTGACCGGCGCGGTGGTCACGGCCTCGGGCCGCGACGAGGAGCAGCGCGCCGAGTTCGTGCACGATGGCGCCATCGCCGACACGGTCCGGTTCTGGACGAGCCGGAACTTCCCGTCATGGGTGCGGCTGGATCTCCCGGAGCCGCGGACCATCGCGCAGGTTAACCTCTATCTCCGCTCGCCCGGCACGCGGGTGTATCACTTTTTCCTCGAGGGCACCGAAGACGGCACGACGTGGCAGGTGCTGCACGACCAGCGCGCGGGCGCGGCGCTCATCCCGGCGCCCGGCCTCGAGTTGGTACTGACCCGGCCGGTCCGCGTGCGGTCGCTGCGGTTGACCATCACGGGAGTTTCCCGCGGCGAGGAGGGACCCTACCTCGTGGAGATCGCGGGCTTCGCCACGCCGACGGGCCGGGCGCTCGCGGGGGCGGTGGGCTCGATCTACGAGCAGTATGACGGGAACAATGTGCCCGCGGCCGACAGCGACGCGGGCTGGCAGGCGACGGCGTGGCGCGGCGAGCGCGTGCACGGCCAGTTCGTCGTCTGGACTTCCGCGGCGCGGCTGGGCCTGCGGGCGGAGGTCTCGGTGCTGCGCGACGCGCAGGGCCGGACGCTGCCACCCGGGGCGGCGACCGTGCGGATGGTCCGCCAGGTTCTCGCTGACGGCCGGCCGGTGGGTGACGTGCTCGATGGCGCGCCGCGGGTCGACATGCTCGCCGGGTCCTTTCGCGCGCTTTGGCTCACGGTGGAACCGCCACGGGGCGCCCAGCCCGGAACCTATCGCGGCACGCTGACGGTGCGGGCGGACGGCACGGACCCGAAGGTGTTTCCCCTGACGCTCGAGGTCCTGCCGGCGACGCTGCCCATGCCGGCCGAGTGGGCCTACCATCTGGACATCTGGCAGCACCCGTGGTCGATCGCGCGGATGCACGGCGTGCGGCCGTGGAGCGACGAGCATTTCCGGATCATGCGCCCGTACCTCGAGGAACTGGCGCGGGCGGGCCAGAAGGTGATCACGACCACGATCACGCCGCGGCCGTGGGGCTCGCGGGACTACGACGACTACGGGACGATGGTGGAGCACGTGAAGCGGCCGGACGGCTCGTGGACGTTCGACTACACGGTGTTCGACCGCTACGTGGAGTTCGCGATGAGCTGCGGGATCACGCGGCAGATCAACTGCCTGTCGCTGCTGACCTGGTCCGGCCGCCTGGAATACACCGACGCCGCGACCGGCGACCAGCGCTGGGCGATGTGCGAGCCGGGCTCGCCGGAGTTTGCGGACTACTGGGGACCGTTCCTGCGCGACTTCGAGCGTCATCTGGCCGCGCGCGGTTGGCTCGAGCGGACCCGGCTGGGCGTCGACGAGGCGCCGGCGGAGATGATGCGCGCGATGCTCGAGGTGGTGCGCGCCCACGCGCCGCGGCTGAAGGCCGAGCTGGCGGGCAACCAGGCGCCGTCGCACTACACGGGCCTCGATCTGGCGGACTTCACGATCATCCTCGACCACGCCAGCGACGACCTGCTTCGCGACATCGCGCAGCGCCGGGCGGAGGGGCGCGTGACGACCTTCTACGTCTGCCTCGACCCGAAGCGGCCGAACACCTTTGTCACGAGCCCGCCGGCCGAATCGGTCTGGCTGAGCTTCTACGCCGCGGTGAACGGCTACGACGGCCTGAGCCGGTGGGCGCTGACCACTTGGCCCGAGAACCCGCTGCGCGAGACCCTCTACTCGTGTCATCCGTGGCGCCGCGACCTGCCGCCGGGCGACGAGTTCCTGCTGTATCCCGGCCCGCGGGCCTCGGTGCACTGGGAGCTGCTGCGCGACGGCATCGAGGAATTCGAGAAACTGCGCGCGCTGCGCGCCCGGCACGGGGGTGAGCTGCCGCCAGCGGTGGCGACGGCGCTCGCGGGCTTCCGGGACCCCAAGCAGCTTGGCGACACGGCTGCCGTGCGCGGGCAGGTCGAGACCATGCGGGCATTGGTCGAGGCCGCGTCGAGGTAGGCTCGACGGTTCGACTTCACCACGAAGGTCACGAAGCACACGAAGTTGGAGCTGATCTGGGCTTCGCGGTCTTTGCGTGCTTCGCGGTGGTGCGGTTCGGAATCCAATCCTGATTAACCGCGAAGGCCGCTAGGGTCGCGAAGTGGCCGGACTGGGGTCACGAATGCCCGGTGCGCTCTGTGCTCCCTTTGTGGCCTCAGTGTCGCCGTTTGGGTCTTTTGGGTGAGCCGCGTGGTCATTGACCGTGTCATAAACTCGGCTCTACTCGGACCAAACATCAACGCGGCCGCTGGCCGCCAACCCCAATGTCTGCATCCGTTACCCCACCAACCAAGGGCGATGGCGAACGTTCCGTCATCGACATGTCCAAAATGAACGAAGGGCAGCGCGCTGCCCTTCAGGTCACCGAGGCCGCCCGGGAGTCGCACGACGACCTCAGTTTCGTCGCGCATCTCTTCATGGGCCGATTCCGTCCGGGCAAGCTGTACCCGGTCACCGAGATCGACGCGGAGGAGAAGCTCCGGGCCGATCGGTTCCTGTCCGACCTCGCCGCGTTCCTGAAGGCGAACGTGGACGCCGACGAGATCGACCGCACGGGCGAGATCCCGGACCACGTGATGGCGGGGCTGGCGCGGCTTGGCGCGTACGGCATCAAGGTGCCGCGCGAGTACGGCGGCCTCGGCTTCTCGCAGACGACCTACTGCCGGGCCTGCATGCTGATGGCCAGCCACTGCGGGAACATCTTCGCGCACATCTCGGTGCACCAGTCGGTGGGCGTCTCGCAGCCGCTCGTGCTGTTCGGCACACCCGATCAGAAACAGCGCTTCCTCCCGCGGGTCGCTGGCGGTGAGCTGTCGGCATTCGCGCTGACGGAGCCCGGTGTCGGCTCGGATCCGGCGCGGCTGACGACGGAGGCGAAGCCGGATGGCGACGACTACCTGATCACCGGCGAGAAACTCTGGTCCTCGAACGCGACGCGGGCGGGGCTCTACATCGTGGTGGCGCGCACGCCGCCGAAGATCGTGGACGGCAAGCCGCGCACGCAGCTGACGGCGTTCGTGGTCGAGGCGAAGTCGCCCGGCGTCGAGATCCGGCACCGCTGCCAGTTCATGGGCCTGCACGCGCTGTACAACGGCGTGGTGGGCTTCACGAACGTGCGGGTGCCGAAGGCGAATATCGTGGGCGGCGAGGGCCGCGGCCTGAAGGTCGCGCTGAGCACGCTCAACGCCGGCCGCCTTTCGATTCCCGCCTCGAGCCTCGGCTCGGTGAAGCGCTCGCTCGCGATCGCGCGCGAGTGGGGCGCGGAGCGCATCCAGTGGGGCGTGCCGATCGGCCAGCATGCCGCGGTGGCGGAGAAGATCCGCCGGATTGCGGCGCACGCGTTCGCGATGGAGTCGATGCTGATCGTGACCTCGCGCATTGTTGACCGCGACAAGAAGGCGGACATCCGCCTCGAGGCCTCGATGTGCAAGATGTGGGGCACCGAGAAGGCCTGGATGTGCCTCGACGACATCATGCAGGTCCGCGGCGGCCGCGGCTACGAGAACGTGTCGTCACTGGCGGCGCGCGGCGAGAAGCCGTATCCGGTGGAACGCATGATGCGCGACAGCCGGGTGGCGATGATCTTCGAGGGCTCCTCCGAGATCATGCGGCTATTCATCATGCGCGAGGCGCTGGACCCACACCTCAAGGTGGCGGGCATCGCGCTCAACTCCGAGCGGCCGTGGGGCGAGCGGCTGCGCAGCGCCTGGGCGGCGGCGCGGTTCTACGCGCTGTGGTACCCGGCGCAGTGGCTGCCGTTCAACGGCGGCGCGCCGGCCGACATGCACCCGCGGCTGGCCGCGCACTTCAACTGGGTCGCCGGCCGCAGCCGGCGGCTCGCGCGGACGCTCTTCCACCAGATGGTGCGCTTCGGCCCGAAGCTGGAGAAGCGCCAGGTGCTGCTCGGCCGAATGGCCGACATCGGCGCCGACCTCTTCGCCCTGGCGGCGAGCTGCGTGTATGCGCAGAAGCTGCTGGGCGAGGGTGAGGCCGAGGCGAAGGTGCTGGCGGTGGTCGACGACTTCGCGGCGCAGGCTGCCACCCGCATCGAGCAGGCGTTCGCCGGGGTCGGCCGCAACGCGGACCAGCACGGCTACGACCTCGCGCAGCAGGTGATCAAGGGCGAGCACACCTGGCTCGAGCGCGGCATCGTCTGACGGGGCCGGCGCCCGGCCTGAAATTTCGGGCGCCGGACCGCAGGTAGTTCTTGTCGGGGCGGAACGGCGTTCCACGATGACGCCGTGACTGCCCCGACCCCGTTCCCGCGCCACTGGCTGTGGTGCCTGCTGCTGGCCCTCCCGCTGGCGGCGCCCGCGGCGGATGACGTGGCGCAGGCTTGGCGGCTGGTGGCCGACCATCTGAACCGCGACGCGGCCGCGCGGCTGGCCGGGAGCCGGGAACCCCGGACCCGGGAGCGGCGGCTGGCCGAGGCCGCGGTGGCGATCGACCGGCAGCCGGTCACGCAGGAGAACCTCCGCGCCGCCGAGACAGAACTGGCCGCGCTGGCTGAGGGCGACGACGAGATCGCGGCGGAGGCCGGTTACCTGCGGGGCCGACTGCACCAGGTGCATTTCCAGCAGATTGACCTGCCGCGGGCCGCGGCGCTGTACCGCGAGCTGGCTGACCGCCAGCCGCACAGCCACTGGGCGCAGCTGGGGCTGGTGAAGCTCGGCGTGCTGATCCTCTATGCGCTGCCGGAGCCGGGCGATCCGGCGGGCCGGGTCGCGGCGGCAGCGGCGCTGCGCCCGCGTCTGGAAGAGAAGGAACTCGTGCGCGATCTCAACCTCCAGCTGGGCCGCGCGGTGCTGTTCTACGAACTGCCGCCCGCGCAGGCGCTGCCGTACTTGGTCGCGGCCGACCGGACCGGCGGCCTGATCGGACAGGCCTACGAGGACCTGATCGTGATGATCGGGGAAATCTCCATCCGGACCGGCGACTACCCGCAGGCGCGGGTTTATCTGGAGCGGTACGTGCGGGAGGTGAGCTACAACATGCGGGTCGTGACCGTGCGGCGGCGGCTCGAGGAGCTGACGGCGCTGGAACAGGCCGCGCGGGAGGGCCGGCGATGAACAGCCGAATCCGCGCCCGCCTCGGTATCGCCACGGCCCTGGCTTGCTACCTGCTCGCCACCTACTGGGTCTTCACGCGGTCGGCGCCGCTGGTCAGCTCGCGTCCGGTCACGATCCGCGTGGCCCACTGGCAGATCGAGAAGGGGCCGCCGGAGGGCCTCGACGCGGTCATCCGCCGCTACGAGCAGCTGAACCCGCGGGTGAAGGTCGAGCAGGTGCTCGTGCCGGGCGGCGGGCCGGTGTACCGGCAGTGGCTGCGTTCCAACCTCATTGGCGGCACGGGCGTCGATCTCCTTGAGTACGGCTACTGGCTCGACGGCATGACGGACATCCCGGCGCGGTACTTCGCGCCGATCACGAAGGAGATGCTCGAGCCGAACCCCTACAACCGGGGCACGCCGCTGGAGAAGGTGCCATGGTCCGAGACCTTCACGGACGGGTTGATCGTGCAGCAGGTGACGGCGCCGGTGCCGGGGCAGTTCTACGCGGCGACGCTGACGGAGGTGTCGACCCGGCTGTTCTGCAACCGGGACCTGCTGAAGGAAATCACGGGCGGGACCAAGATGCCGCAGACCCTGAACGAGCTGCGCGTGATGTCGGCGCAGGTGCGGGCGTACGCGGCGCGGACGGGCCGGCCGGTGTACACGCTCGCGGGCTCGCGCGACAACGCGACCTGGCTGATGCAGTTCCTGATGCAGGGGGCGATGATGCCGCGCAGCCTGCGCAACGACCGCTTCGGCGTGCTGGGGCTCAACGCCTGGGACGAGTTGGGCCATTACCTCGAGGGACGCTGGACCTACAACTCGCCCGAGGCCCGGGCGGGCCTCGCGCTGATGCGCGAGATCAGCCTGAACATGAAGCCGGGCTTCCTGCAGTCGATGCGGGACGCGGCGACGCAGGAGTTCCTGCGCGGGGACTCGCTGTTCATCTTCGCCGGCACGTGGGACGGCACGAGCCTGCGGTCGCTGGCGTCATTCCCGGTCGACGTGATCCGGTTCCCGCAGCCGACGCCGGACGACCCGGTGGTGGGAAAATTCTATTTCGGCCCGTATGCCGACGGCGGCGGCGGCACCTCGATGGAGCTCTACCTCAACAAGCAGAGCCCGCATCCGCAGGAGGCGATCGATTTCCTGCGGTTCGCGAGCAGCATCGAGGGCAATCAGCTCTTCACGGACAACAGCGGCTGGCTGCCGGCGACCCGGTTCGTGAAGGTGCCGGAGTCGATCGAGGCGTACGTCACGCCCCGCGACTGCTTCACCTTTGGCATGCCGTACACGATCATCGGCTCGAATGTCGCGGCCTCGCTCGACCGCTACCTCCACCTGCTGACCGGCCCGCGGGGCAGCGTGGACAAGTTCGTGGAGGCAGTGACGGCGGTGATGCCGCAGGCGGTGCGGACCGACCTGCGGAAGGAGATCAGCAATCGCTTCCTCGCGATCCGACCGCAGGACGGGCAGATCACGGCCCTGGGCGAACTCGCCCGGCGCGAGCCGGCCAACCGCGAGCTGCCGCAGTCGCGCGAGCGCCTCGAGAGCTCGCAGACCCAGACCGAGGCGCTGATCTACCAGATGCAGCTGCAGCTGGCGCGGGCGGGAGAGTGAACGAAGCTATAGGCGGCAGGCGATAGGCTGGAAGCTGTATGCGCTAGGCGGTAAGCTCGGATTTCGGAGATTTTGCCGCAAGAAGGCGCAGAAGGCGCAGAATCTGTGATCCGCGCAGCGCACCAGGGCTCGAAGAGTCTGCGTCTTATGTGCCTCTTTGCGGCCAACGAAAACGAATCTGAGCCTACCGCTTACCGCCTACCGCTTACCGCCGCGCAAGCCTGCGAATATTCCAAACGCGCGCTTGTCCGGGCGGGGCAAACTTCCACGATGGCTCAGTGCTTTCGGCCCCGCGGTGTCTGAGTCTGTGCCTGCTTTGCGTCCCCCTGGCCGCGCTTTCGGCCGGGGAGCCGGCGGCGTTCAAATCCCTGGCCAATCTGCGGCCTCAGGAGGTGCTCAAGGCCCTGCCGAACGGCGGCGATTCACGGGCGGAGCGGCTGGCGTGGGCGACTGCCCAGCTGGGCGACCAGCCGGTGACGGATGGCAAGCTCCGGGAGGCTGAGCGCGTACTGACGGAACTCGCGGCAGGCGACGACACCCTGGCGTCCGAAGCGGCGTACCTGCGGGCGCGACTGTACCAGCTGCATTTCGCGACCCCGGACAATGCGCGTGCAGCGACGCTGTACCGCGAGCTGGCGGAACGCTGGCCGCACAGCCATTGGGCGCAGCTCGGACTCGTGAAACTGGCGCTGATGGAGATGTACCTCCTGCCGGGCTCCGTGTCGGAGGTGGATCGGATCGCAGCCGCCGAGCGGTTGCTTGACCGCATCGAGGAGCCGCTCCTGCGGCGCGACCTCCAGCTGCAGATCGGCATGGCGGGCATCGCGCTCCGCGCGCCGATCGCGCGCTACCTGCCGCATCTGGTGGCTGCGGCGCGGTTTGGCGGGATCAACGGCTCGGCGCGCGAGGACATCCTCGTGCAGATCGGCGTGTTGTCGGCGAAGATCGGCGCGTGGGCGCAGGCCCGGGAGTTCTTTGAACGCTACCTGGAAGAATTCCCGCGCAACAGCCGGGCCTACGCGGTGCGCGAGCGGCTGGCCGCGGTGCAGCAGGAGCTCGCGAAAGGGGGCGCGCGATGAGACTCCGTCGACGCCACCTCAGCCTGTGGTTCCTGCTGCTCGCCTATGGCGCGGCCTGCTGGTGGGTGTTCACCCGCTCGACGCCCGTGTGGCGGCAGCGGCCGGTCACGATCTACTTCGCGCATTGGCAGATCGAGCGCGGCCCGCCGGCGGGCATCGACGCGGTCATCCGCCGCTACGAGGAAATCAACCCGCGCGTGCATGTCGTGCAGCTGGCGATCCCCGGTGGGACCATCTACCCGCAGTGGCTGCGCTCGAATCTCGCCGGCGGCACGGGCGCGGACCTGCTGGAGTGGGGCTCGTGGGTGCCCGGCACCAAGGACATCCCGGCGCGGTATTTCTCGCCGCTCACATCGGAGCTGACCAAGCCAAATCCCTACAACCGCGGCACGTCGCAGGAGAAGATCGCATGGCAGGACACGTTCCACGACGGCCTGCTGGCGCCGCGGCGGGAGTCGCCGGACCCCGGCCAGATCTACGCGGTCAACCTGACCGAGCACTCCCTCCGGCTCTTCGCCAATGTGCCGCTGATGCGGAAGGTGGCAGGCCGCGTGGTGGAGCTGAAAACCTTCGACGACCTGCGGCGGCTGCTGGTCCAGGTGCGGGCGTACGCGCAGCGCACGGGCCAGCCGATCGCAGGCATCGCCGGCAGCCGCGACACGACCCGGACCCTGGTGGAGCCGCTGCTCGTGCCGACGATGCTCCGCGAGGTTTATGAAATGGACGAGGGCGGCCAGCTCTTCCTCTACAACCGGCAGATGCTCGCGGGCTATCTTGAGGGCAAGTGGAGCTACTCCGACCCGGCGGTGAAGGCGGCCCTGGGCCTGATCCGGGAGGTCACGGACGCGATGAAACCGGGCTTCCAGCAGCTGCGGCGCGACGACGCGATGCTCGAGTTCTTGCGCGGACAGGCGCTGTTCTTCTTCTACGGCACGTGGGACGCGACGAGCCTGCGGCAGCTGGCGTCGTTCGAGATCAAGACCTACAAGCTGCCGCCGGTGACGCCGGACGACCCGAAGGTCGGGCCGCTGGTCCTCGGCATCATGGGCGAAGGCATGGGCGAGACCGGCCTCTCCATGTACCTGAACAAGGACAGCGCGCATCCGGCCGAGGCGCTCGATTTCCTGAAGTTCATCACCAGCGTGCCGGGCAACCAGATCTTCACCGACCACAGCCTGTGGCTGCCGGCGGTGAACGGCGTGGTCATCCCCGAGCCGATCCGGAATTTCCGCGACTACCTCCAAGGCTACGCGTTCGCCCAGGCGCCGATCGACGCAATCGGTTCGGAGGCGAGCATGGAATGGGACCGTCACTTCCACGAACTGGCGGGCGAACAGGGGAGCGTGGATCGCTTCGCGGCGACAATGGACCGGCTGGGGCCGAAGGCGATCCGCACGGACCTGATGACGGAACTCCGTAACACCCTGCTGCTCGTGAAGCCGCAGGACGTGCAGATCGTGGGCTGGGCCGGGCAAGAGGGTGAGGCCGCCCGGAGCCGTCAGTCCGAGCTCGAGACCGGCCAGACCATGTCGGAGGGCCTGGCGTTCCAAATGCGGAGAGTGCTGGAGAGAACGGCGAACTGAGCGACGCGCGGTGTCGCTCTGTTTGCCGTTCGACGATCGCAGTTCGCAGTTCGATTTCGGGCGGGCGCGCCGTGGACACTCCCCGCTTCCTTCTCCGCCGCCCCTGCATGTCATCCTGAGCAAAGCGAAGGATCCAGTTGGACTCTGCAGGAACGCACCGCGACATCTCACTGGATCCTTCTCGTTGCTCAGGATGACAAGCTGTGAGGCCGGTGTGGATCAGAACCGGCAGGCACCGGCATCGTCCCAAGCGTGCCAGAACCGAGCTCCGAACTGCGAACCCCGAACTCCGATCTGCTGATTTGCGGCCGTCCGGCCGCAAATCAGCAGATCAGCCCCTGCTTGGCGCGCAGGGTGTGGCCGGACGGATTGCTTCCGACCCAGCGCGTGTCGATGGGCTGGCTGGCGCGCTGGTAGCGCGTGTCGGAAGACAGCCGGACGAAGTCGGTCTGGTTGTCGAGGGACCCGTGGATGAGAGTCATGCCGAAGGTGAGCAGATCACCCATGCGGTACTCGGTCGTGAGCCAGCGGCCGCCGAGTTTCTGGCGAAGGGTGTACGGATTGGTGGTGAGATGTCCCGGGTGGCTCCAGCCGCCCTGGTTCTTCACCTTCTGCACCTCGCGCGGGCGGTTCTCGCAGTAGGAGTCGACGTCGACCTCGAGGTAATTGCGCAGCCGGGCTGCCTGCCGGTGGGAGTGCTCGAGCAACATGAGTCCGCCGAGCTCGAGCGAGACGTCGCCGTAGGGAATCCACGCGGTGTAAAGCTGGTGCGTACCGCGGCCCATGTAGACCAGATCGCAGTGAGGCGGGGTGCCCTGGCCGCGGCCGACGGCGCGAAACCACTTGTTGTCGAAGTGGCGCACCGGCTCGCCGAAAAGGCGCGTGTAGAAGTCGAGCAGCTCGGGGCCGAAAACCACGCGGTCGATCGCGACGTTGTCTTTCGCGAGGTCGCCGCGGTAGCCGAGTTCGCGGTCCGGGCGGCGGCGGGCCTCGATCGCCGGGTAGGCGGGATCGAGCGTGCCTTCCGCAGCGAGGCGATCGGTCACCGCTGCCCGCCCGGCTTGGATCAGGTCGCGGTCGAAGAACCCAGGGATGTAGAGATAACCATCGTCCGTCAGTCGGCGGTTGAGCTCAGCGACGTCGTCAGCGCAGTCGGCGGAGGAGCGAAGCTCGCCGAACGCTTCGGGTGAGAGGTCGAGCTCGTGCTTGTGGGAAAAGAGCGGGATCGAGGAAACCATGGCGGAAGTGACGAGTGACTAGTGACGAGTGACGAGGAGAGGGACGAGAGAGAGGGCTAGCGTTTTTGGCCGGGGAGGGGGGTGTCCCACTTGCCGTTGTAGCGGATCGTGAACGGGGTGATGCCGCGCTTGGCATCCCAGACCAGGTCGGTCTTGTCGGTGCGGGCCTTGCCGACGAGTGCGGCAAGCTTGAGGATGGTGAGGCCGCGGATGGGGACGCCGTTCAGCGCAGTCAGGGAGTCGCCGATCCGCAGACCGAGGCGGGAACCCATACCGTCGTAGTCCACTGCGGTGATTTTCGCGTCGAGGATCGGGTCGTTGAGCGGATCGCCGAGGCGTTCGCCGGCGAGCTCGAAGTGCACCTCGATCGACGGGAAGATCTGCTCCCGCACGTTGAACGGCGGGAGCTTCTCGATGGGCCCGGGCGGGGCGGCGTGGCGCTCGCCTCCGGACGCGACGGGTGCGAGCAGGAGGGCGGCGACGAGGATGGAGCCGGGCAGGCGCATCAGGCGGCGGCGGGCGCCGGCAGGGGGAGCGGCGTCAGTGCTGGATCTCGCTCTCGAGCTGGGTGCGGGTCACCTGGCCGTTGCGGAACGTCACGTACAGCGTGTCGGCCGGGAGATCGGGCACATCGAGCGAAGTCTGGGCCGTGCCCTTCTGCCCGGTGGCGGAGAGGCTGGCGTTGTTGCGCGGCGAGCTGGAGGAATTGACGGTGCCGTAATACTTGCCGCCCGAGTTGTCGGCGGTCGCCTGGGCCTGGTACTGCGCGACCGGCGCGTAGTAATTGGTGTAGGTCCAGACTGTTTCCTGGCCGTCGGCCGTGGTGACGATCTTCGACGGCTTGCCCAGCGCCATGTACACCATGTCAGTGGAGTAGCCGGGGTTGACGAGGCCCGACTGGATGTCGCGCTGCTGCCACGGCTCGAGGCTGTTGAACAGGGCGGACTTTTCCTGGATGCGGGCGGTGACTCCCGAGGATTCACAGCCGGCGAGAACAAGCAGAGCCAAGAGGGCTCCCACAGGGGCGAGGTGCTTTTTCATGGGTGGGGTTGGAGCAGAATGGGACAGGCGGACCCGGTTGAACAGGCCGAAGTTCCCCGGTGGCGTAATATTCAGCCGACTGGCGTCGGTCCGCTGCAACTTTTCGGGCTCGGGCGGGTTCTTGGAGGCATGAAGACTTTCCTGAAAATCGTTCTGTTCACCGTCCTGGTGCTGGTGCTGATCAAGGCGTTCCCGGTGCTCCTGGCGCCCGCCTTCGTCGCCGCGGCCGTGATGCTCGTTGTGGGCGCCGTGGCCCTCGCGGGCCTGGGTGCGGTGGTGGCCGCCGGCCTCACGGCCGCGCTCTTTGTGCTGGCGATCCTCCTGGTGCTGGCCGCCGTGCTGTCGCCCGTCTGGCTGCCGATCCTCGCGCTCGTCGGGTTCATCTCGCTGCTCCGCCGCCAGCCGAAGACGGCCTGAGCCGGGGCTGGGTGGTCGAAAGTCGAAGGTCGAGGAGTCGAACGTCGTAAGGCGGGTCTTCGGCCAGGTCCGATGGTGTTGGTCTGCTTTCGGGCTCGCGGCAACCGGGGCGCGCCCTTTGCTGGGGGCCCATGTCGGAACCGCTCCCTTCCCGCGTTATTGCCGAGGTCACCTTCGTGGGCCGCGGCGGCGGGCTGGTGAAGAACCTCGATGGCTTTCGCAAAGGGCACCATACGGTGCCGGATGCGGCGAATGCGGTGACCAACGGATTTCTCGCCAAGATCGCCGAGCCCGAGCTGGCGGCCGAGGCCGAGCGACTATTCCAGGCGGCTCGGGCGGGGCTCGGTTACAAGCGGCGCGAGGCGACGCTGTCGCGGACGCCGGGCGCGGCGCAGCTCGTGACCCGGCACTTTACCGTCGAGATCGCGTACCAGCTCGAGTCGGCCGCGCCCGAGCGGTACGAGGTTACCACGACGCTTCGGGGCCTTCAGGGCGCGGACCTCGTGCAGACGGAGGAATTCTCCACCCTGTTCGCCGGAGCGTTCAGCGAGCTCTCGTTTGCGCTGCGCCGGGGCACGCGGGTCGAGCAGGTCATTGATCTGATCGAGGAACTTGATGACGCGGACGGCATGACGGTGACGTACCCGTCGGACTGCCGCGAGTGCACAATCCGCGTTTCGGGCGTGGCGGCCGAGGTGCGCTGCACGGGCGCGGCGCTGGATCTGGTGTTCCCGCGACCCGGATCGCCGCGCGAACTCCTGACGGAATTTGCGACGGTGCGTTCGGCGTTCGCCGTGAGCCAGGAGCTGGCCGGGCTCATCGGCTAGTTTGGTTTTCTATTGGGGAAATTCGATCACGGTGAGGCGCGATGGGGTTTCCATTTTGACCACGGAATTCACGGATCGCGCGGATCAAGGCACCAAGCGAATCCACGCGGCACGCGCGCTGAGCTGCGCTCAGCCCACGTGCCGCATGGCCGGGTGGAGCTGAAGACCTGAAGCAAAGTCATGCTGCACAAAGGCAGCCTCAGGCTGTCAGCTCCCCGAGGGTGAGCGAACCGAGGTGCGGCGATCACGCCGCACCTCGGTCCGCGAGCAATCGCCTGCGGATTGATCCGTGCGATCCGTGAATTCCGTGGTCAAAAAAACCGCCCGCCCTGTCCGCAACCGAGCCAATCCGCAGCGACCCGCCGCGTGGAGCGCATAAAGGAGCGCCGGATTGGCGAGCTTCGTGCGCTTCGTGACCTTCGTGGTAAATACCAGCCCTGATTTTCTCGATCAGCCCTGAGCGGGGAAATTTCACGGCGAAATCACTCGCGCGGCCCTCGGCGCCGGATAAGGCGGAGGGATGCTGTTCGCCCCTTTCGCCGGTGAGGCGGTCTGTCGACGCGTGGCCAACCCGGCCGCGCGGCCGGGCACGCCCAACATGGAGCCCCGTCATGCGCTGGATGGCGCGGCCTGGCTCTGGCACCCGAACCTTCCGATCAACACGCCGGGATGCGTCCTGTTTCGTCTCGGCGTGAAATCGCCGCGCGCGGAAACCGTGCGGCTGCAGGTCAGCGGGGACCTCTGCTTCGTGCTGGCGCTCGACGGCGCGGTCATCGCACGCGGCCCGGACACCGGGGACGTGACGCACTGGTCGTTCGCGACGTACGAGCTCAAGCTTGCGGCGGGGAACCATCGCCTAGAGGCGCTCGTGTGGTGGGCGGACATTCCGCAGGCGCCGGAGGGCCGGATGACCTGGCGCGGCGGTTTCGCCTGCGCGGGACTCGACGGCGCGGCGGAACGTTTCACCACGGGCGTGGCGCCGTGGCGGGTGGCGCGGCTCGAGGGCCTGCAGTGGGGTCCGAAGCTCGGTCGCTCTTATCACGTAATCGGCGGCAGCGGCCGGATTGACCTCGGCCGCCTCGACCCGCGCCGAGCGCACTGGGTGAAGCCGGCGGTCGTGCGACCGAAAATCGAGGCCCACCCGTGTGGACTGATCGCATCGGGCTGGTGCTTGGAGCCGTCGGGACTCCCGGAGCAGCGTCACGACCAGTGGCGCGGCGGCCGCGTGCGCGGCCTGCTCACGCGCTGGACCGCGGCCCTGAGCGTGAAATTCGGTGCCGAACCAGCCGCGGAGGAGATCGCCGGCTGGACCCGATTGCTGCTCGAGGGCCAGCCGCTGGAGCTGGGGGCGCGGCGGGCGGTGACGGTCCTGATCGACACCGACGACTACCTCTGCGGGTTTCCGATGTTCGAGTTTTCCGGTGGCCGCGATGCGCAGGTGCGGATCGAGTGGGCGGAATCGCTATTCGACCGCGAGGATCCGCGGATCGACAACACGCCGGGCCCGAAAGGCGACCGCGGCGCCGTGGCGGGCAAGTGCTTCATTGGCTTCGGCGACACCTGGAAACTCGGCGGTGCCGGACGGCGCTGGGCGAGCAGCCCGTGGTGGCGCGCGGGCCGCTACCTCCTCGTGAGCATCAAGGTTGGAACCCAGCCGTTGACGCTGCACACGCTGGCAGTCGAGCGCACGGGCTTCCCGCTGGCGCCGATGATGAGATTCGCCGCGGACGACGCGACGTTGGCTCCCGTGATCGAGCTCAGCGAGCGGGGCTTGCGCGCCTGCATGCACGACGTGTTCGTGGACTGCCCGTACTACGAACAGATGATGTATGTCGCCGACACCCGCATCCAGATGCTGCTCGCGTACACGTTCGCCGGCGATGAACGGCTGCCGCGGCGCGGCATGGAACTGTTCGACCTCTCCCGAAATCGGCGCGGCTATCCGACGATGCGGCACCCGTCGTTCCTGCGGCAGGAGAGCGCGACCTTTGCGATGATCTGGCCGTGGATGCTTCACGACTTCGCGCTGTGGCGGGATGACCAGGCGTGGCTGCGGCGGCGCGTGCCGGGATTGCGGGCGCTGATGGAGGCGCTGCAGACGGAGGTCGACGCGGATGGACTGCTCACGAATCCGCCGGGCTGGCTCTTCATGGACTGGGTGCCGGGTTGGTTCGCGGGCTGGCCCCCGGGACAGCGCGAGGGCCGGCGCTCGGGACTGGTCAACCTGCAGTACCTCCTGACGCTGCAGCGCGCGGCGGACCTCGAATCCTGGGTGGGCGACGCGCGCATGGCGCAGCGTTGGTCGGAGCAGGCCGGGCGGCTGGGTGCGACGCTCGAACGGATCCTGTGGGACGAGGCGCGCGGACTCTGGGCCGACGACGAGTCGCACGCGACCTTCAGCCAGCACGCCCAGGCATTTGCAGTCCTGGCGGGCTTGCGCGTGCCGGACCCGGCGCGCTGGGCGGATGCGGCGGCCAACGGCCTCGCGGCCGCGACGATCTACTTCCAGCATTACCTGTTCGAGGCGCTCGGTCGGGCCGGTCGCGGCGACCTGGTGCTGGAGAAATTCGCGATGTGGCGCGGGCTGGTGACGCAGGGATTCAAGACCCCGGTTGAGAGCCCGGAGCCGGCGCGGTCCGATTGCCACGCCTGGGGCGCGCATCCGGTGTTTCACCTGCACGCGACGATAGCCGGCATCCGACCGACCGCGCCCGGATTTCGCGCCGTGCGCATCGCGCCGCAGCCGGGAAATCTGACCAAGCTCGAAAGCGAACTTCCGCACCCGCGCGGCACGATCCGCTTTCGGGCGGCGTTCGCCGGCGGCCGAGTCGAAGCGACGGTGGAGCTGCCGCCGGAGACGAATGGCGTGTTCGCCTGGGCCGGCCGCGAAGCAGCGCTTCAGCCGGGGACGCAGACGGTCCGGCTCGGATAGCAGAATTCCGGATTTCGGAATCCGGATTCCGGAATGACTCCGAAATCCGAATGCGGAACTCAGGCGGCCAGCGGCCGCCTTACTTGATCATGTCGGCGACGAACGCGCGCTCCTCGACGAGCTCCTTGTTGGTCGCGGCGAGCTTGGACTTGGCAAAGTCGTCCATCGCGTAGCCGGTGATGACCTCGTAGGAACCGGGGGTCGTGGTGCGGACCGGCATGCCGGCCCAGACATTGGCGTCGAAGCCATAGAGACCGTTGGACTTGACGGCGACCGAGTGGATGGCGCCCGGGGTGACGAGTGAGCGCACGTGATCGACGAGGGCGTTGGCGGCCGAGGCGGCCGAGGAGGCGCCGCGGGCGGCGATGATGGCGGCGCCGCGCTTGCCGACGGTCTCGCAGAACGGGCCCTGCAGCCAGGCGGAGTCGGTGATGACCGACGTGGCGGGCTTGCCGTTGATCGTGGCGTGGGCAAACGCCGGGAACATGGTCGGGCTGTGGTTGCCGTAGATGAAGATGTCCTTCACGGCGGTCAGGTCGACGCCGGCCTTCATCGCGAGCTGCGACTGGGCGCGGTTCTGGTCGAGGCGAACCATGGCGGTGAAGCGCTCGGGCGGCAGGCGCTTGGCCTGGCTCGCGGCGATCATGCAGTTCGTGTTGGCGGGATTGCCCACCACGGCGACCCGAGCGTCCGCGGCGGCGACGGCGTCGATGATCTGGCCCTGCGCGATGAAGATCTTGCCGTTGTCCTTGAGGAGATCGGCGCGCTCCATGCCCGGGCCGCGGGGCTTGGCACCGACGAGGAGGCACCAGTTGGCGTCCTTGAATCCGACCGCGGGATCGGAGGTTTGGACGATGCCCTTCAGCAGCGGGAACGCGCAGTCATCCAGCTCCATCGCGACACCCTCGAGCGCCTTCAGGGCCTTCTCGATCGGGGCCTCGATCAGCTGCAGGATGACGGGCTGCTCGGGACCGAACATGGCACCCGAGGCAATGCGGAAGAGCAGGGAATAGCCGATCTGGCCGGCTGCGCCCGTGACGGCGACGCGAATGGGGGATTTCATAAAGAAAGCAGTGATTTATTAGCCACCGGACCGAGGAAGAACAGGAAGAATTTTCGCAGGGGCGGAAGGAAGCAGCACTGGAGGGAACGGAGTTTGGGAAACCACTAATCTCCGCTAATCCTCACTAATCTGGCCCGAACCCACTGGCGTGGATTAGTGCGGATTAGTGGTTTCTCCCTCCGTTGCCTCCTGTGCAGCCTTCCCTGCCCTGGATTACTTGAAGCGCGGGGCGAGGGCGGAGTGGAGTTCCCGGACCAGCTTTTCGGTGGTGGGCCAGTCGATGCAGGCGTCGGTGATGGAGACGCCGTAACGCAGCTTGTCCTTCGGCGCGGGGAAGGACTGGTTGCCGGCGCCGAGGTTGCTCTCGATCATGGCGCCCATGATCGACGTGTTGCCGGCGGCGACCTGCTGCAGCAGCTCGCGCATCACTTCGGGCTGACGCTCGGGCTGTTTTGCCGAGTTGTCGTGCGAGCAGTCGACCAGGATTGACTTGGAGAGGCCTGCCTTCGCGAGCAGCTGTTCGGTCTGCGTGATGTGCGTGGGCGAGTAATTCGGACCAGTGGCGCCACCGCGGAGCACGACGTGACAATCGGGATTGCCGCGCGTGACGATCGCGGAGGCGGAGCCGTCGAGGTTGATTCCGAGGAAGGTGTGGGGCTGGGCCGCGGCCTTGATGGCGTTGATGGCCGTCGCGATCGAGCCGTCGGTGCCGTTCTTGAACCCGAGTGGCATTGAGAGACCGGAAGCCATCTGGCGGTGCGTCTGCGACTCGGCCGTGCGGGCGCCGATGGCGGACCAACAGATCAGGTCGGCGATGTACTGCGGCGTGATCGGATCGAGGAGTTCAGTGGCGGTCGGCAGACCGAGGTCGAGGACATCACGCAGGAACGTCCGGGCCATCCGCAGGCCGGCGGCGATGTCGTGCGAGCCGTCGAGATGCGGGTCCATGACCAGGCCCTTCCAGCCGACCGTGGTGCGCGGCTTTTCAAAATAGACCCGCATGACGACCATCACGCGGTCGGAAACCTCTTTCGCGAGGGCGGACAAGCGACGGGCGTAGTCGCGGCCGGCCTCTAGGTCGTGGATCGAGCAGGGCCCGACAATCAGGAGGAAGCGCTTGTCGTCGGTGAAGATCAGCCGGTGGATCTCACGGCGGGTCTGGGTGACGAAGTCGGCCTGGGCATCGCTCTTGGGCAGTTCGGCGAGGAGGGCGGCCGGCGACGGCAGGGCACGGGTCTCGACGACATTGATGTCCGATGTTCTCTGCATGAACCGCCAGCTTGGAACCGCGCGCGCGCGCGGCGCAAGCCCTACGACCGTCAGCCCATCCCACCCGTGACTCTCTGGTACCGCGTCTCATTCCGATAGACGGGGCAGAAAACCCGTATAAAAAAGTGGCCGGCCACTTACCCCTAAGTGGCCGGCCTTTGCTTTCTTAGTTACCCCAAAACTCCCGCTAGGCGGGAGAAGTGTTCAAATTGATGAGTTGATAGGTACCGCATCTATCGGCATCGTCAACTAAAAGTTATCAAAATCTCTCACTTTTTTCTGCTAAGCACAGACAGGTAGGTTTTTACGAAAATCATGATTTTGCCCGAAAAAGCTGAGTTCTCGCATTGGAAGCCTGCGGCCTGCCTCCGGGTCACGGGCGACGACGCGGCGACGTTCCTTCAGGGGCAATATACCAATGATTTGCAGGTGGCCCCCTCCAAGGAAGGCGCAGTTTACGGTCTCCTGCTGAATCAGAAGGGAAAGTTGGTGGCCGACGGCTTTGTCCGGCGGGTGGCGGAACGGGAGTTTTGGATCGTCAGCTATGAGTCGCCGGCAGCCCTGATACGGGAGCGACTCGAGGCGTATGTCGTCGCGGATGATGTCGTCATCGAGGATGCGACCGCAGAGTGGGAGGGTATTTCCTGGTTCGGCGCGACGAAGCTGTCGTGGCTCGATGGCTCGTGGACCTTTGCCGGCCGACGCGCGGCGGCTGCGAACTGCGAGGTCATTTACCCAGTGACGTCAGGGCCGGCGATGAGGGGATTGCTCGCGGGCGCGACGGAGATTGACGCCGAGGAGATCGAGCGGCGTCGGCTGCGCGCGGGGATTCCGGCGGTGCCGCGCGATCTGGGCAGCTCCGACCTCCCGAACGAGGGCGGGCTCGAGCGCGTGGCCGTCTCGTACACGAAGGGCTGTTACCTGGGGCAGGAAGTGATGGCCCGACTGAAGT
Organism: uncultured Opitutaceae bacterium; assembly: GCA_964471615.1. Lineage (GTDB taxonomy): Bacteria > Verrucomicrobiota > Verrucomicrobiia > Opitutales > Opitutaceae > Opi-474. The sequence continues at coordinate 13,762 of CAYYGV010000014.1, read as the reverse complement.
CGATGGGACAAGTGCGCCGGCGGCTGGTGCGCGTGACTGGAAGCGGCGCGATACCGGCAAGCGCGACGAGTCTGTTTCAAGACGGTCGTAGAGTCGGCGAACTCCGCACGGTGGTGCGCAACGGTGCTGGCTGGATTGGGCTCGCGATGGTAACGTTGCTCGGCCTGAAGGCGGGCGAGCCCCTCGCGCGGGCGGCGGAATTGCCGGCGGACGTGACCTGGGGGAAAATCTTGTGAACTCCGAGGAAGCCGACTTGGCCAAAGTCTGTGAGCGGCTGGGCGCATCGCCGTCGCAAGCGGTAACGATGGCCGCACAACTGTTGAAGCGGGCGGATCAACTGGCGGCGGAGCGCGGCATCACGCGCGAGGCGGCGTTGACACATTTGCTGAGCGTGGTGGTGAGCGGCCGCAAGGGTGAGGCTCCGACGAACCTGATTCCGCCGGCGAGGTGATCGGGCGGGGAATGGGATTGCGCCGCCGTGCCGGCCGAGGCTTGGTGGAGCTGCGCGTGACTCGCGCGATCCAGCATGAACAAAGCGGAACTGATCACTGAGGTGCAGAAACGTCTGGGAGCCGACACGTCGAAGGCGGCCGCCGAGCGCGCGGTGGACGCGGTGCTGTCCGCCGTGGGCCACGGCATCAAGCGCGACCGGGAAGTCCAGCTGGTCGGCTTTGGCGCCTTCGCCGTCGGGACCCGTTCCGCCCGCCGCGGCTACAATCCCCACACCCGGCAACCGATGAAAATCCGCGCGATGAAGACCATCCGGTTCAAGGCGGGACTCGACCTGAAGGCTCTGATCTGAATCTCAAGCCGGGTAGATGGTGGGCAGTAGTTGGTAGCTCGTAGAGGTACCACACACTGTCCACCGTCGACCATTTCCGAGACCAACTTCCTGCTCCCGAGCCTCCCTGCCGATGAAGCTGCTGACAGAAAACTTCCGGGCCCGATTCGGCCGTCCGCCGACCCTGGCGGCGCGGGCGCCAGGTCGCATTGAGTTCATCGGCAATCACACCGACTACAACGGCGGCACCGTGCTCGGCGCCTCCATCGACCGCGGCGTGACGGTCGCGCTCGCCCCGCGCGGCGATGGCCAATGGTGCTTTGCGACGGAAAACCGCGCCGGGGTCGTGACGGTATCCGCGACCGAGCAGCCGGAGCGCCGGACGGGCAACGACAGCTGGGTGAATTACCCGCTCGGCGTGATTGCCGCCTTGGCGGCGCACGGCCGTCCGGTCCCGGCTGGCTTCGACCTGCTGGTGACCTCGGATCTTCCGCCCGGCGCCGGCCTCAGCAGCAGCGCGGCGCTCGAGCTATCCTCAGGCCTTGCGTTTCTGGCGCTCACGAGGCAGGACGTGCCGCGCGCCGAGATCGTGCAATGGTGCCGTCATGCGGAGAACCACTTTGTTGGCGTGCCGTGCGGCGTGCTCGACCAGGGCGTGTCGGGTTTTGGCCGCAAAGATCACCTGGTCTTCATCGATTGCCGCGGGCCGACCTTCTCGACGGTCACGCTGCCATCCTCGGCGCGCTTCTGGGTGTTCAACACCCACACGAAGCATGCGCTGGTCGACGGCTTCTACGCCGCGCGCCACCGCGAGTGCATGGCCGCGGCGCAGGCCCTCGGCGTCGCCTTGCTGGCAGACGTCCAACCCGCACAGGTGGAGGCGGCGCGCAGCCGGCTTACCCCCGAGTCGTACCGGCGGGCAAAGCACGTGGTCGAGGAGATCGCCCGCGTGGACGCGACGGTTGGGGCGCTGCGTGCCGGCGACCTGACCGCGGTGGGTCGCATGCTCACCGCGTCGCACCGGAGCTCGCAGCAGTGGTTCGAAAACAGCACCCCCGAGCTCGACTTCCTCGTGGACCAACTGGTCGCGCAGCCCGGGGTTCATGGGGCTCGGCTCAGCGGCGGCGGCTTTGGCGGGGCGGTGATGGCGCTCACGACCCCCGATTTCGGGGAAGCACAGGCGGCCGCAGTCGTGACTGCCTATGCGTCCAAGTTCGGGAGCAAGCCCGAGGTCCTGCGCACGCAGACCGGCGACGGCGCAGCATTGCTCGATTGACCCGCGTTCAGAGCATCTCGGACACGATCGCGAAATAGGTCGCGACCGCCTGGTGGAACACGAGGAAGTAGAGCAGGCCGGCGATCGCGAGCATCGGGCCGAACGGCACCTGGACGCCGAAGCCGAGCGCCGGGACCTCTTCCTCGGGATGATCGGGATCCGCCGGCAGGTCGACCTTGCGGCCGGACAGGCGCTGCCAGACCAGCGCGATCGCGAACCAGATCGTGCCGACCACCGCGCCGGCAAACACGGAGAAGACTGCGCCCTGCCAGCCGCAGAAGGCGCCGATCATGCCGACAAACTTCACGTCGCCGAAGCCCATGGCCTCCTTCTTGAGCAGCACCTCGGCGAGCAGCGCGATCCAGAGCACCAGGCCCGAGCCGACGAGCAGGCCCTGCAGCGAGGCGGTGACGGAGCGCAGGCTGTCGACCACAAAGATCCCCTCGTGCTGCCCGTGCAGGGACGGCACCAGCATCGACAGCAGCACGCCGACCAGGCCGGCGCCGATGGTGAAGACGTCCGGGATGATCATGTGGTCGAGGTCGATGAACGTCGCGGCGACCAGCACGCTCAGGAACACCATGCCGCAGGCCGCCTTGGCGGGCGGAAACAGCAGCCAGCAGGCGAGGAACATCCCGCCGGTCAGCATCTCGATGAACGCGTACCGAAACGAGTAGGGTCGGCCGCAGCAGCGCGCCCGGCCGCGCAGGATGAACCAGCTTAGCACGGGAATATTGTCGTACCACTTGATCGGCTGGCCGCACGCGCAGGTGGAGCCCGGCGAAACGATCGAGCGGTTGGCGGGGATCCGGTAGATGCAGACGTTCAGGAAACTGCCGACCATGGTCCCAAACACCGCGGCGGCCACGGCGAAGAACCACGGGAACTCGGTCACGAATTCGGCGTAGGTGACCATGGCTCAGTGGGCCGCGAGCGCGCGGGTGGCGGCCTCCTGCATAATCGGGGCGGTGCGGGCGGCGGGAACACCGCTCCAGATCTCGAGCGCTTTCGCCCCTTGGTGCACGAGCATCGCGAGGCCGTTGGCGCACGGCAGCCCGAGCGACTCGGCCTGAAGAAGCAGGCGGGTGCGCGGCGGGTTGTAGATCATGTCGCACACGCTGGCGGGGCGGGGCAGCCGCTGCAAATCAATCGGGGCCGGATCGGAATCGTGCAGCCCGGCGCTGGTCGCGTTGACCACGATCGCACCGGCCGGCAGATCATCCGGGGGCGCGTCCGGGACGAAGCCGCGGCGCGGGATGCCCGGCGCGAGCGGCGCCAGCACCTCGAGCAGGGCGTCAAGATTCCCGCGGGTCCGGTTCACGATGCTCAGCGAGGCACAGCCGCGCTGGAGACACTCGACCGCGGCGCTGCGGGCCGCGCCGCCGGCCCCGAGCAGGATCACGGGGGCGCCGGCCAGGTTGGTCCCGAGCGCGCCGTGCAGCGCCTCGGCGAGCCCGTAGCCGTCGGTGTTGTGGCCGTGCCAGCCAACATCCGTCCAGAACAGCGTGTTCACCGCGCCGACCGGTCGGGCGGCGGGGGCAACGGCCGCGACCAGGTCAAACGCGAGGACCTTGTGCGGAACGGTGAGGTTCACGCCCCGGAAGCGCTTGGCGTGCAGCAGGCGCAGGGCGGCGGGCAGATCCGCGGGCGGAACGTCGAAGCGAAAATACTCCCAGTCCTTGAATCGTGCGTCGCCCTGAGCCAAGTCCGCGAGCGCCGCGTTGTGCATGGGCGGACTGATCGAGTGACGGATCGGGTGGCCGAGGACCGCGAGCGAGGTGCCGGGACGCGACCAGTGCTCGAGCTCGCGGAGGGTGAGGACGGGGGCCATCAATTGCGGATTTCGGATTGCGGATTGCGGATTGGCAAACCCAGACGGGGCGGAAATTCCGGATTTCGGAGTCCGGATTCCGGAATCTGGCAGGCCCGAGATAGGCGTGGCTAGATGCTGGAAGCGGTGTTCGCCTGCGTGACGATAACCCCTTCCTGAGTCCAGAGCGCCCGTTCAATCCGCAATGGGAATCAGAGAGGGATTGATTCCGAATCCGGATTCCGAAATCCGGAATCAGGCTGCGAATCAGTGTGCGTGGCGTTCGAAGGTGGCTTCGAACTCCTCGACGAAGCTTGCGAACAGGCGGGCCCGCTCGGCGTCGCCGGCGGAGGTGTAGTGGTTGGCGAGATTGCGGCAGCTCCGGCAGAGCACCTCGCGGATCGGCGTCGGCATCAGGTCGGAGTCCTTGGGCGCAATCTGGTTTGCGCGCAGCAGTGTGAAGATCTCGTCCGGGTCGAGGAAGACACCCTTGTCGAATGGATCGACGAAGAACGGCGGGTTCTCCTCGAAGCAGCCCACGATGAAATGCCCGGGCAGTCCGACCGGCTCGAGCGCGATCCCGAGCCGCTGGGCGATCAGGAGATAGAGGATGCTCAGTGAAATCGGAATGCCGGTCCGGCGCACGAGCACTTGGTCGAGGAAGCTGTTGAGCGGGTCGGTGTAGTGCTCGACGTTGCCGTGGAAGCCCCACTCGTGAAACAGCACGCGGTTGATTACGCGGCACTTTTCACGGGCGGTGGCCGGGTCGGTGATCAGCTCGGCGCAGCGCGCGGCGATGCGGTCAAGTTCCTGGCAGCACGCGCCGGCGTCGAGCGCGGGCGCCACCGTGCGGCTGAGCAGCAGGGCGCCGGTCTCGAGCTCGTAGTTCAGCGAGCGAATGAAGCCCCGGAACTCTGCGACCGGATCGGAGAACTTGAGCTCCTCAAGATACCAGAGCGCGTGACGCGCCAGCGGCCGGTTCGTGCCGCGCGAGGCCTCCTGGAGAAACTCCATCGCCTCCGGACCCAGCTGGAGAAAGTGAGCCATCAGCGCCCGCCTCACGGCCGGGCTCGGGTCATCGAGCAGGGCGCGAAGTGCCTGGCGACGGGCTTCATCCAGCTTCACGTGATCCACGGCCCGAGCGAAGAAGGATTTCGGGCGCTGGCAACCCGGAAAGCAGGCGGCGCGGCTGGGCCGCGCCGCCAGTAGCGCGTAGCGGGTAGCGAGCATTTGGTTGGCTTTGAGAGACTACGCGCCGAGCGTTTCGACGTAGCAGAGCGGGGGACACCCAACCCTTAGCATTTCCCGCTGGCCCAATTCTCGCTACACGCTACCTGCTACGGCTGCAGCCCTCTCGTTCCAAACAGCGCCGTGCCGACTCGGACCTGTGTGCTGCCGGCGGCAATCGCCGAGGCGAAATCGCCGCTCATGCCCATGGAGAGTTCGCGCAGCGGCCGACCGGTTTCGGCGGCCAGCCGGTCGCGCATTTCGCGGAGATTCCGGAAGGTCGTGACCGCCACCGCGGGGTCGTCGCTCAGCGGCGCGATGGTCATGAATCCATCCACGCGGAGATGCGGCAGTGCCAGCGCGGCCTGCAGCAGGGCCGGCGCGTCTTCCAGTTCGGCGCCGAACTTTGCCGGGTCGCGCCCGGCGTTGATTTGGAGCAGGACCGGGAGGGCCTTCCCGAGCTCCCCGGCGGCCCGATCGAGGTGGTTCAGCAGCTTTACACTGTCGACGCTTTGGATCCGGTCGAAATGCGTCGCCGCCAGCCGGGCCTTGTTCGACTGGAGGTGGCCGATGAGCTCCCACCGGACCGCGGCAGTGGTTTGAGCCCGCTTTTCCACCCCCTCCTGGACCCTGTTCTCGCCCACGGCCGCAAGCCCGTAGCGGGCGGCAAATTCCGCCGCGGCGGCCGGGTGGGTCTTGGTCACCGCCAGCAGCGCCACCTCCGCGGGATTCCGGCCGGCTGCGACACAGGCGGCCCGGATCTCGGCCATTACCCCGTCTGCGCGCTGCCGGAACTCATCATAGGAAATAAACATGGTTTCCAAAGATGCTCTGCTTATAGGTTGCCGTCCAATAAGTGACCATTATGGTCCCGGGGATTAGCGCCAGCCATGCAAATCGAGAACTTCAAAATTTTCGCTGACCTCGTCGAGACTAAGAGCTTCTCGAAGTCGGCCAAACTTAACGGGATCACCCAATCCGCCGTCAGCCAGCAGGCTCGGGCGATGGAGCGGCACTTCAAGACCCTCCTCATTGACCGTAGCCAGAAGCAGTTCCAGCTGACCCGGGAAGGGCAGCGGGTTTACGAGTCGGCGAAGGAGATTCTCCATACCTACGACAAGCTGCTCTCCGAACTGCAGGAGATGAAGAAGGTAATCAGCGGCACCATCCGGATTTCGACGATCTACTCGATCGGCCTCCATGAGCTTCCTGCATACATCAAGAAGTTCCTCCATGACTACCCCTCGGTGAACGTCCGGGTGGAGTACCGCCGCTCGAATCTGGTGTACGAGGATATCTTACACAATGCCGTCGACTTCGGCCTCGTCGCCTTCCCAGTCAAGCAGCGCCAGATCGAGGTCCTGCCGTTCCGCGACGACCACCTGGTCCTGATCGCCCACCCGGGGCACCCGCTGGCCAAGGCCGGGGAGATCGACCTCAAGCAACTCGCCGGGCAGAAATTCATCGGTTTCGACCCCGATATCCCGACCCGCAAGGCGGTCGACCAGATTTTCCGCGACAACAAGCTCGAGATCGAGCCGGTGATGGAGTTCGACAACATCGAGACCGTGAAGCGCGCGGTCGAGATCGACCACGGCATCGCGATCGTCCCCCAGGCCACGGTCCTTCAGGAGGTCAAGCAGGGCACCCTCGCGGCGGTCCACTTCAAGGGCAAGGACTTCACCCGTCCGCTGGCCATCCTCCACCGCAAGGGCCGCGTGCTGACGCCGGCGATGAAGAAATTCATCGAGACGCTCGGCCTCGAGCTGCCCGACTCGAAGGAGAACTGAGCTGGACCAGCCCCGGCCGGGAACCCCGGCCACCCGCAGGGGTCATCGGGCTCGGGCGGGCTTGCCTTCCCGCCGTTCCCGCTTCCCGTTTTTCCCCATGAAATCCGTCCGCCTGCTGCTCTCGTCCCTGGCGTTGTTCACTTTGGCTGCGGTCCTGCGGGCCGAGCCCGTCAAGCCGGCTCCGGCCCCCGCCTGGAAACTCAAGGACGTCGACGGCAACGTCGTCAGTTCCGACCAGTTCAAGGGCAAGGTGCTCGTCGTCGACTTCTGGGCCACCTGGTGCGGCCCGTGCCGGACGGAGATCCCGGGTTACGTCGCGCTGCAGAAAAAGTACCGCGATGCCGGCCTCGTCGTCATCGGCGTTTCGCTCGACCAGCAGGGTCCCGGCGTCGTGAAGAAGTTCATCACCACCCAGAAGGTGGATTACCAAATCGTCATGGGCACCGACGAGGTGGTGGAGGCGTTCGGCGGCATGGACGCGATCCCGACGACCTTCATCATCGACCGCGACGGCAACATCCGCGACCGCAAGGTTGGCGCGGAGCCGGCCGAGGAGTTCGAGTCGCGCGTGAAGGAGTTTCTGAAGAACTGAGTCTTTGGTTTTCGCGGCCGTGTCACGGATTGAGTGACACGGCCGTGGACCCTTGGTTTTGAATAGCCACGAAGGGCGCGAAGGGTGTTTGCGGATCTGATTGGCTCGGGCGCGTCACAGAGCTCACCGAGGATGCACCTAGGTCACGGAGGAGGACTGTTCTACCTGGTCGGAGCAGCTTATCCGGCAGAGGCGGATTGGGCTTCGTGACCTTGGTGCGCTTTGTGGCGAATGTCGCACCGCTATCTCCCCGAGGTCCTGAAGACGCAACCTAGTCCTCGGTGAAGCGGGCGACCTGGGTCAGGCCGTCGGCGACGGCGCGGTCGCTGCGGCAGCGCGGCATCTTGTTTTGCCCGCCCCATTTCTCGTTGTGGCGCATCCAGTGCTCGAACACCCCGGGCATGACGAGCCGGACGAAGGGAAGCTCGAGGGTGCCAGCCAGGCGTCGCGCGGCGTAGTCGGGGTTGCGCCGGCTGAGCTGGGCGTCGAGGTCGGCCGCGATGGCCGCGCCGATCGGCGTGCGCACGGATCCGGGCTGCAGCTCGATCCACCATTCGTGACGGCCCCGCGTCTGGCCGGTGAGCGACGCCGTGAACATCGGGGCGACGTGGAAGTTCGTGAGGATCCATCCCTGCTCGCGGCAGACGCTGACGAGGCTGTCCGTGACTTCCTTCTCCATGACCCGCTCGCCAAACGTGTTTAGCTGCAGCTTGGTGCGCCCGACGTACACGATCCGCGGCGGGGTGGTGGAGACAAACCGCACCACGTCGCCCAGCACGTACCGGCACAGTCCGGCCGGTGTCGTCAGGACCAGCGCGTAGTCGACGCCGACGGCGACCTCCTCCAACGGCACGGCCTTGGAACCGAGCGAGGTCAGCCGCGTGGGCTCGAACTCGCTCATCGGCAGAAACTCGAAAAACAACCCCGCGTCCGTCATCAGGCGGAGGCCCTCGCCCGGGGTGGCGTCCTGGGCGGCGATGAACCCCTCGCAGGCGGGATAGACCTCGTGGAACGTCACGTCGTCCCCGCACAGCGCCCGCAGCGCTTCCTGGAACGGGGGCAGCGGGGCGCCGCCGTGGATCACGCACTCGAGGTTGGGCCAGAGTGACTGGAGGTTGAATCCCCTTTGGCGTCCCGCGCGGGTGCCGGCCTGCAGGGCTTCGGCCAGCGCGAGCAGCCAGCTCGGCAGCCCGGCCAGGAGGGAGATATCGAGCGCCGGGGTGCGGTGCACGATCGCGTCGAGCTTCTGCGCCCAGTCCGTCATCCGGGCGATCTCTGTCCCGGGTTCGAAGAGGTGACGCTCGGCGAAGGCGGGCAGGTTGAGGAGGGTGATGCCGCTCAGGTCGCCGGTGAAGGCGACGAACGGTTCGACGCCCGGGATCGGATCCAGCGCCGTCGACGCCCCGACAAAGAGGTGGCGGCCACGAAACACGCCGGCGTGCCCCGCCCGGGCGGCGTAGTAGAGCACCGCATGGAGCCCGGCCCGGTTGAAATGGGCGAGCATCTCGCCGGTGACCGGGACCGACTTCGCCTTGCCCGTCGTGGTGCCGGAGGTGTCGGCGAAGAACGAGCAGCGTCCGGGCCACAGGACGTCGGCCTCGCCCCGCTTCATGCGGTCGATATACGGCACGAGCTGCTCATAGGTGCACAGGGGCACGCGGTGCCGGAAGGTCTCGTACGACTTGCCCTGCTCGACGCCCGCCTTGCGGCCGTAGGCCGTGGTGGCGCACTTGTAGGCGAGGGAACTGAACGCCTTCCGCTGGTCCGGCACCGCGGTGTCCGGTCCCCGGAGACGGCGCTTCATGCGGGCGGTCTGAAGGCTCGCCCCCAGCAAGAAGAGGCTCTTAGGCAGGACCGGCATCGGAACGTGCGGCGCTCCCATCAACCAGCCCCGGGTCCCCGCCCACCGCAAGCGGATTTGCGTCCGGCCTGGAATCCTTACGGGATTTTGAAGGACGCGCCCGCGATTCTGCGCTTCGCTCCGCCGTCCGGCCCGCCATAGTGCGGGCATGCCTCTGCCCGCGGTCATCTTTGAGGACGAGTCCATGCTGGCTTTCGACAAGCCCGCCGGTCTGCCCGTCGTGCCCGACCGCACGGCGCCGCGCCGCGAGACCCTGATGGAGCAGGTCCAGGCCCGTTTCGGTCCCGACGCCGCCAACGTGCACCGGCTCGACTGGGCGGCGAGCGGCGTGCTGCTCTGCGCCAAGACTCGGGCGGCGCGCGACAGTCTCAGCGGCCAGTTCCAGGCGAAGACCGCCGACAAGCGCTACCTGGCGCTGGTCGTCGTGCTGCCCCGCGAACAGGCGCTCTCCGGCCTCGCCGGCCTGCGGGCCCCCGACGGCGGCCTCGCGGACGTGTTCACCGTCGACCAGGCGCTGGTCGAGGACGTGCGGCATCCCGGCCAGCTGCGGCCCAGCCGCGGGCGGGACGCGCGCGACTGCACCACCGTCTTCAAGGTCCGCGAGCGCTTCGGCCGCTTTGTCTGGCTCGAGTGCCAGCCGCTCACCGGGCGACCGCACCAGGTGCGCGTGCACCTGGCGGCCCTCGGCGCGCCCGTGCTGAACGACCACCTCTACGGCGACCGGGGAATCCATCTGCTGCTGTCCGACCTCAAGCGCGGCTACAAGGGCCGCGACGCCGAGAAGCCGCTCCTCAACCGGCTCGCGTTGCACGCGCACGAGCTGACGGTCCGCCATCCCGTGACGCGGGAGCCGGTCATCCTGCAGGCGCCGCTGCCCGAGGAGTTCGAGATCGCGCTCCGGTACCTGCGGAAATTTTCCCCGCGCTCGGGCGCGAGGAGTTGAAGGTTGAAAGACGTCAGTTGAAAGCCGGAGCGGCCAAGCCGACCGCCGGTCCTTCAACGTTCAACCAGCGAACCCCGGCCACGCCGCGGGTTCGATCCTCTCCGCGATTTACTACGGCCGCCCAGTTGTCATCGTTGGCGCCAAAATACCCCAATCCCATGAGTTCTTCCGTCACCCATTCCGTGGACTCCGATGGCGTGGGCTGGATCGTCTTCGATGACCCGTCCAGCCGCGCCAACGTCTTCAATCCCGCCGTGCACAGCGACCTGCGCGCCGCGGTCGCCGCCCTCGCCGCGCAGTCGGTGCGGGCGGTCGTGATCGCCAGCGCCAAGGAGCGAATCTTCATCGCCGGCGCCGACCTCAAATGGCTGAACAAGCTGCCCGATCCCGCGGCCGCCACCGCGGCATCCCGCGACGGCCAGGCTTCTTTCGATCAGGTGGCGGCCTTCAAGGTCCCGGTCGTGTGCGCCATCCATGGTGCCTGCGCGGGCGGCGGCTATGAGCTGGCCCTCGCGTGCCACTGGCGGATTGCGAGCGACGCGCGCGAGACGGTGATCGGGCTGCCCGAGACCGGCATCGGCACGATCCCGGGCTGGGGCGGCACCGCCCGTCTGCCGCGGCTCATCGGCGCGAAGGCCGCGCTCGATCACATTCTGAAGGCCGCGCTGGTACCCGCCGCCGAGGCGAAGGCGGCGGGTTTGGTCGACGAAGTCGTGCCCGCGAAGGAGCTCAAGACCCGCGCCAAGGCTGCCGCGCTACGCCTGGCCGCCGAGGGTTTCCCGGTGCGATCGGTGCCGCCGGCCGCCGGTTCGGAGATTTTCGCTAAGCTCCGTCAGGATGTGGCCAAGCGAACCCGCGGCCGTGAACCCGCACCGGTGGCCGCGATCGAAGTGATCGAGCGGACCGCCGGACGGACGCTGGCGGAGGCGCTCGCGGAAGAGGCCCGCGTGTTCGGCGGGATCATGGTGGGCGAAACCTGCCGCAACCTGATCCATGTGTTCTTTCTGAAGGAAGCGGTGAAGAAGCTCACCGTCGACGCTTGGTTCCCGCCAGCGGCCGCCGCGGCACCGGCGCCGTTCCGCAAGGTCGGGGTCGTGGGCGCCGGCGTCATGGGCTCAGGCATCGCGCAATGGTGCGCGGCGCGCGGTCACGAAGTCGTGCTGCGCGACGTGAAGCCGGAGTTCGTTGAGCGCGGTCTGGCGGTGATCCGCGGGGTCTTTGACGAGGCGGTGGCGCGCAAGAAGATGACGCCGGAAACGGCGGCCGCCGGCCTGGCCCGCGTGAAGAGCACCACCGGCTGGGACGGCTTTGCCGAGTGCGACCTCGTGATCGAGGCGATCGTCGAGAACGTGGCGGCGAAGCAGGCGCTGTTCCGCGAGCTGGCCGCGGTGGTACGGCCGGACTGCGTGCTGGCCTCCAACACCTCGGCGCTCCCGATCGAGGAACTCTCCGCGCCGGTGACCCATCCCGAGCGCACCATCGGAATCCACTTCTTCAACCCGGTCAGCCGCATGCCGCTGATCGAGCTGGTCCTGAGCCCGCACACGTCGCGGGCGACAGCGGACCGGACGCTCGCGTTCGCGAAGGCGCTGGGCAAGAGCCCCGTCATCTGCCGGTCGTCACCAGGCTTCCTCGTCACCCGGGTGCTGTTCTTCTACCTCAACGAGGCCTGCCGACTCTGGGAGGAAGGCGTGCCGACGGAGGTGCTCGACGCCCCGTTGCGCGACTGGGGCTGGCCGATGGGCCCGGCGCGGCTGATCGACGAGGTCGGGGTGGACGTCACCGACTTCATCTTCGGCGAGATGGCGCACTATTTCCCGGGCCGATTCCGGAGCACCACCGTGTGCCGCCGGATGCTGGAGGCGGGACTCAAGGGCCGGAAGAACGGCGCGAGCTCAGGCTTCTACGCCTATGGCGATGGAAAGGAGACGCTGAACCCGGCCATGGTTGCCTTCGCCCCGGCGGCGAAGTCCGCGCTGACCGGCGCGGCCATTGCCGAACGGCTGAACCGTGTGATGATCGACGAGACGAAGCGCGTGCTCGACGAGGGCGTGCTGAAGTCGGCGGACGACGCCGATTTCGCGCTCCTCATGGGCACCGGCTTCCCGGCATTCCGCGGCGGCCTGATGCGCCATGCGCGCTCCATCGGCGCGTACTAGCGGATTCCCAAGGGCACTTCCAAATAAGTTGACGCCACCGAGAGCACGGAGCCGAAGCGGAGCACGCAGGGCTAGCCAGGTGGATATGTGCTCCAGCCCGGTCGGAGAGGCTAGCCTCTGTGACCTCGGTGCCTCCTCCGCGATCTCGGTGGCAACCTCACCTCGATCTGAATTGAAACCGTTCTAGAACCGGATTCGCGCGAGATCGACCTGGACGGTCGTGCCGTCGGGTCGAAACGCGTTATAGTTGGGCAGTAGGTTGAAGTGGCGCCACAGGCCGACATCGACCAGGAGTCCGCTCAGGTGAAATGACGCGAACCGGCCACCGTCGAGGGGATTGAATTTCTCCCGCAGGGCCTTCGCCTTCGTGCGGTCGATGGTCCGGGTCGCCTCCTGCACGAAGCGCACGTCGGTCACGATCATCTTCTCCATCGTGAAGGCGATCGGCGTGGTGGGGTCGTCGCCGGAAAGCTCGCGACGCAGCGCGAAATCGTAGCTGAAGGCCTGCCGCAGGGTGGTGGTGACCGGCCGGTCCAAGGCCGCCGAGGGCGGGGCTCCGCTCGCGGTGGCTCCGACGAACAAACCCAGCAACACTAGGCCATGACGGGCATGCATGACGGGTTCGAGTTACCTTTCAAAGTAGGCGCTTTCCGGTGCGATGCAACCGCGCGGACGGCGGCGGATTCCCTTCTCGGACCGCGCGGGACGCCCCTGGATCCTGGCGCGTTCATGCAGCTGGAATCCATGGACTTGCGGAGGCTTAAGGTGCCCGCGTTAGCCGGAGCGAATCGCGTCGGTCAAGCGGTTCTCTGATACTCTAAATGGAGTAAGGGAAACGCATTGCCACGGACGGCTTTTGCGTGAGCCTAGCGCCCATCCCAACGCTCCTCCTCAACCCCAAGGAGACCGTTACCATGCCTTCTGTTGCGTCCCGTTTGTCCGCCCAACTCAAGCACCGGTTGCTGACGACCATCCTGGAAAGTCGTCATGGCGACCTGCGCGAGGAGAACCTGAACCGCCAGGGCAAGGGTCACTTTCACGTGTCCGGCCGCGGCCACGAAGCGCTCGCCGCGGTGGCCCTGCAGCTGCGCGCGGATGATTTCGTCGTCCCGTACTACCGCGACCGTGGCCTGGTGCTGGGGCGGGGAGTGACCACCCGCCAGCTGGCGCTCGACTACATGGCGAAGCGCGAGTCCTCGTCCCGCGGGCGCCAGATGCCGTCGCACTATTCGTATCGCGAGCTGAACATCTGGAGCGTCCCGACCCCGACCGCGGCGCAGCTGCTGCCGGCGTGCGGCATCGCGTGGGGCATGCAGCTCGACC
>CAYYGV010000013.1:0-50043 GCA_964471615.1 uncultured Opitutaceae bacterium | reverse complement strand
CGGTGCCCTCGTCGAGCATGGAGGCGTTGGCGATCTCCAGCGCGGTCAGGTCGGTGACCAAGGTCTGGAAGTTGAGCAGCGCCTCGAGCCGGCCCTGGGAGATCTCGGCCTGGTAGGGCGTGTAGGCGGTGTACCAGCCGGGGTTCTCGAGAATGTTCCGCTGGATGACGCCCGGGAGGAACGTGTCGTAGTAGCCGAGGCCGATCGCGCTCCGGAAAACCTGGTTCTGGGCGGCAATGCTGCGCAGTTCGGCCAGCGCCGCGCTTTCGCCGGCCGCCGGAGGCAACTTCATGGGCTCCCGCCGGATATGCGGCGGGACCGCCGCATCAATCAGGGCGTCGAGCGACGGCTGGCCCAGCTGCTGCAGCATCGCGGCCAAGTCGGCCGCGCCGCTGCCCGTATGTCGGCGGGGAAAGGTGTCGAGGGGGGAGACTAGTTCACGAGACGTTAGCATGCGTTCGACGGTAGGGCCGAGGTAGGGTCGCGCAACCGCGTTCTGGGTGGGTCTCGGCAATTAAGGGTTTGTTTATCCGACTAAAGCGCGGCTGTTTCTTGGCGCCTGTTCTGGCCTTCCCCGCATGTCGTCCCCCGCCCGCAACCCTGACTTTTCGATCCGGCAGGCCCGCGCCGACTATGTCGACCAGCGGCTGGCGGAACTCTATCCGGAAACCCCCGTGCCGCTGGATCATCGGGATCCCTACACGCTGCTGGTGGCGGTCCTGCTTTCGGCGCAATGCACCGACAAGCGGGTCAACCTGGTCACGCCGCACCTCTGGGCGCGGGCGGACACACCGCAAAAGATGATGCGGGTGCCGGTGGCCGAGATCCAGGCGATCATCCGACCCTGCGGGCTGTCGCCGCAGAAGGCGAAGGCGATCGCGGGACTCTCGCGGATCCTCGTGGAGCGCCACGGCGGGCAGGTGCCGCGGACCTTTGACGAACTTGAGGCGCTGCCGGGGGTGGGGCACAAGACCGCGAGCGTGGTGATGGCCCAGGCGTTCGGCGTGCCGGCCTTTCCGGTCGACACCCATATTCACCGGCTCGCCCAGCGGTGGAAGCTGACCAGCGGGCGCAACGTCGCGCAGACCGAGGCGGACCTGAAGAAACTTTTCCCGCGCGAACACTGGAACCGGCTGCACCTGCGGATCATCTTCTACGGCCGCGAGCACTGCACCGCCCACGCCTGCGACGGCACGACCTGCGAGATCTGCCGTACGCTCTTTCCCCGGCGCAAGCGCGCCGTCCGCACCAAAGTCGCCTGACGAGGATCGGCCGCGCCATGCGGTTAGGTTTTGCCACCAAGGGCACCAAGGACACGAAGGCCAGACAGCCTGAGCTTCGCGTCCCTAGCGGCCTTGGCGGTTAGCCGGATCGGAATTCAACCCGATTCACCGCTAAGAACGCTAAGAGCGCGAACACCAGGGCTTGGGCTTCGTGCGCTTCGCGCCCTTGGTGGCAAGACCAACGCCGACCGCCCTCAGGCGCCTTTGCGGGCGGCGAGGCGGAGTTTCACGTCGGCCATGAACTGCTGGTCGATGGGATACCGGCGGGCGATCGGGATCACGAGGCCGGTGAACAGCGCGCCGAGACCGAAGGTCATCAGCACGAGCCAGCGGATCGCGGCGGGGGACTGCTGGTCGCTGCCGTTCACGAAACCGACCCAGTCGAGGCACGCGCTGGCGACGAAGACCGAGATCGAGAGCACCAGCTTCGACACGAAGGAGTAGATCGCGGCGTAGCCGCCGTCCTTGCGCACGCCCGAGGAGAGCTCGTTCACCTCGGCGACGTCGGCGATCATGGAGATCGCGAGCGACATGAACAGGCCGCAGCCGAACCAGTTGAACATGTCGCAGCCGCCGAAGACGATGACGGCGATCGGCACGGTGAATCCGCCCACGTGCCAGACCGTGGTGGGCTGGAGGAAGTTGCCGAGGAAGACGACGGCCGCCGTGGTGTCGGCCACCGCGGAGATCCCCGCGCCGATGCAGACCGCGTTCTTCTTGTCGACGCGCTTCTCCAGCCAGACGCCGAGGAGGCCGCCGAGGCCGAAGAGCACCATGCCGCCACCGTGGATAATCGTCTTCTGGAGCGACGTGAGGTGCATGAAGTACACGTAGAGGTACATCTGCAGCGTCGCGACGAAGACGCCGCCGGTGGTGCCGATGCACATGAACGTGGTGATGCGGAGCAGGAAGCGATCGGTGATGATCTCGCGGAAGTCGCGGTAATACGCGGCGAGCGAGTTGCCCGTGCCGGTGCGCACCCCGCGCGTGTCGAACATGTGCTGGCGCGTGGCCAGGACCACGACGATGGTGAAGACGATCGTGGCGAAGGTGAACGCCGTGGCCATGTGCAGGTAGTTCGACACCACGCTGGTGGCCTCCGGCCCGCCGGGCTTGTCGGGGAAGAACAGCGTCCACCCGAGCGCGGGGCCGCAGATGTTGATCAGCATGTTGAACGCCGACCGCGAGCCCTGGATGAGCGTGCGCTGGTGGTAGTCGTTGCTGATCTCGTAGCCGAGGGCGACGTAGGGCACGGCGAACACGGCGTATGCGGTGCGCACCACCATGTTCATCACGAGCACGTACACGAAGAGCCGGGTGCCGTGGCTGGCGAAGCTCGGCACCGCCCACAGGAAATAAAACGACACCGCCATGAGCACGCCGCCGACGAGGATGTACGGGTGGCGCCGGCCCCAGCGCGAGTGCGTGTTGTCGCTGAGGTGGCCGATCGCGGGATCGACCAGCGCGTCCCACAGACTCGCGACCGCAAAGGCGATGCCGGCCTGCGCGAACGGCAGCCCGAGGGCCTGCGTGTAGTACAGCATCGCGAACGCCGCGACGCCGTTCATCGCCAAGGAGGTCGCGCCCTCGCCGGAGGCGTAACCCACAATTTCCCCGCCGCGAACCCTGGACCGGTCAGGCGCGAGTTGCATGAAACGCGAGTGCAGCGACTTCCGATGCGCCCGGCAATGGGGAAATCCGGCCCCGCCGTGCCCGACCGCTGATCGAAGAATTCCGACCACGCCTACTAATCACGAGGAAATAGCCCGCCTTTAGAATCGGAACGCCGAGGCCTGCGCTGGTTACGACCTTTACCAAGATCGGCTCAACACGCCGGCATCTTTGCCCTCCTGCCCGGGGAGCGGCTGCCAATTATTTGGCGTGATTCTGCTCAACCTAGTTCGCGGGGTTTCCTTGTGCTGGATGCGAGCAAGGCCAGCTACCTTTCCTTCTGGAATAGACTTTCGTGGGTGGAGTGGTTGGGTTCGTTCGATGAAGGGATTTGCCGTTGGATTGATGGTTCTTCTTCTCGTGACGAGCTCGCTTGTTGGTGGCGAAGAAAAGGTCATCGAAGCTGCGTGTGTCAGGTATTTCGATGCGGTCGTTACCCAAAACGGCGAAGACGTGGCGAGCTTCATGACCGCGGAGACATTCGATTGGTGGACGGAAACAATTCGAAAAGCCACGGTGCTGAAAAAAGACGAGGTACAGAAGCTCTCCCTTTATGAGCAGCATTCCCTCCTGTTCCTCCGACTCCGATTCTCGAGTGCCGAACTGAAGTCAATAGATGGACGGACTTACATCAATAGAAGCTACAGCCAGGGGTGGAACTCGTCGCAAGCGTTGAGGAAAGTCAGAGAGGCGTTTCCTCGATGCATCAAGCGCTGGGACATCGAGGGTGCCAACGCGACTCTCCAGCTATTCTACAATGGGCAGCCCGTTCCTGGAGCGATGAAGTTCAAGAAGGAAACAACGGGCTGGAAAATGGACGGCATCGATCAGATGCGACTGATAGAAGAACGAATGAAGGAGGTCTGTAGATCTTCGGGGCTCTCGGTTGAAGCGTTTGTCGAATTGATGGTATCAAAGTCCATCGGAAGGCCATTTCCCCCTGAAATTTGGAATCCCGATTAATGGCCACGAGGTATCTGGCGCTTGCGGTTCTTGGTAACCCAAATCTATCGCAGCAGAAACGGCCTCTTCTGGCCATTGTGGGGCGTGGCGGGGCGTGGACTTCGGAGCTAACTACCGAGATTCGAGTACGCGTGGGGTGTTGCTCGCAGCGAGAAAAGAAACTTGGCTAGTAGTAGGCCATATGAGGACAGTCGTCGTCGGTGTCGCAGTACTTCTCGCCTTGGTAGTCGCTGTCCTCCTGTTGAAGGAGCGGGGCTACGGTGTCTCGCCCCACACTTCCCCGACCGCACAGAGACCGGGCGTCGTTACGAGAACAACTGCACAGCCTCCCGCTCTTGCTGTATCTCAAGTGCCACCCTCTGCGGTTGCAGGTGGCGATGCCGACAGGGCAAGAAGGCTCGATGAGGCGTATCGCCAAGGTGAAGTCGAGTTCAAGGAGACCGTCACTCGGAACATCGCGCTGGAATACGGACCCTTCTTTGCACGGCACCCCACCAAGCCTGAGACTCGTGACCTCGCTCTCAAGGCGCTCGGCGACCAATTTTCCTCCAGCACCGATGCCGAGAAACGTGACTACGATGAACTGCTCGAGCGGCTGCTTGGCCCTGACGACTTCAAGAGCCTGAAGGACTATCGTGACCGCCTGCCGCTTGAGGAACAGGTGAAAGCAGGGTTCGATGCTCTGGCGTTGGAGAAAGTCCAGATTGGCAGCGATGAAGGCGACGCAATACGAGCGGCGATGGAGAAAATCCCTCCGCGTAACCCTCTTTCGGCGGCACTGCTCCAGCAGGCCGAGATATCCGACCAGGACATCGCTCAGCTACGAGCGTCCTATGAAAACACTTTTGACAAGGCATTCGCTGGTGCAGCCGTCGGACCAGCGGCCCTCGCAACGCTAAGGAACTGGTATTTGGGCCAGCATGTCTCCAGCGACATGCAGATTGTCCGGATTCAACAGCTCATGCTCGCAGACAAGAAGAAGGCCAGATAGGTGCGGGCTCCGGCGCGGTAGTTTTCTGGCCGTTTTTCCGGCAGAAGAGCCTGCGATCACAGCCGTTTCTTGGTGAACGCCCGACCGGAAGATGACTTCAGGTAGGATTCAAAACTCGCTGCTCTTTCGCGGTCACGGAAGGCAACAGCCGTCTTGATCCTCCAAGGACGCAGCTTGGCAGTGTGAGGCACGCCGCCGGCATTGTGTTTCTGCAGTCGCACCGCGAGATCGTCAGTAAGTCCGGTGTAGTAGTTGCCGCCATGTATCGTCTCCAAGATATAGACGTAGGAGAAGTCCTTCATACCCTATGGCCCGCTTTTGGACCGGAATATCTCGGGAATTTGCCACGTGGCTTTCGACTGTGCCCGTGGCTGCAGGAGACCGATTACGCCGCGGCAGACTTCGCCATCTTTTCCACGTTTTTGCGGTCAATCGCCGACAGTGCTGAGTGGCTTGCCGAGTCGTAGCCGCTTCGAGGGTTGTAGGCCCGCCTTCGCCCGCTGGACGCGGGCTCCGGCGCGGCAGTCTTCTTGCCGCTGTCGCGGCGGCGAAGACTGGTGGACGCTACTGGACTCACGACTCATTAGGGGTGGGCATAGGCGCGGTTGCTGTTCGGTTGCGCAGCTGACTACCGGGATTCCGGTACCCAAGGAGGGTTGCTCGAGAAAGCCAGGCGGCTAGGGTGGCGAAAAGCCCGATGAAAATACCAATTGGCGTCCTCTCGTTGCTCTTGGCTTCAGCGTCATTTTCGCAGGAGCTGTCACAAGAGCCTGTACGTTTGCCCGACATTCCTCTGAACAAGATTAGCGTGCAGGGCATCGCCAGGATGGGTGGCGAACTTTACGCCTCGATTTCCATTGGGTCCCGCACATCAGCATGGTGCAAAGAAGGCGAGAGCGTCGGGCGTTTCAAAATCGTGGCCGTGGACGAGAATTCGGTGAAGCTCGTCGACGCACAGAGCAAGGAGTCCAACAGCGAATTCACGAAGTATTTGGACTGGGGTAAGGTCAAAGCTGCAGGTGACGCCAAAGAACCAGCGCGGTATTCAAGAGCATGGGTGAATTCCAAGGCGAACCCAATGCTCTACCATACCACGCCGCTTCCATCGGAAGTTGCCATGAACTGGTCAAAGCTCCCAAAGGAGCAGAGAGAAGAAATTATCGCTTTTTACCGCCAACATGGGTGGCAGCTTCTATACTCGGAATCGAACGATGGCATTACTTCGAGTTTCTCGTGGGAGAACATTTACGAAAAGGAGCGGCATGAGGTCATAAAGGCGAACAGCGAGGCCTTTGTGGCGAGTCTGAATGAGGAGCAGCGCGCCAAGTGGAATGAAATAGGGGCGACCCCTCCGCTAAAGCTCAACGGACGCCCTCCCACGCCCGAAGATTTGGCTGAAGGTCGGCGCCGCAAAGACCGCTTCGCGGCGTTCAAGGCAACACTGTCGGCTGCGCAGTTGGATGCCTACGAAGCACGGGGCGACTTCACAAAGCACGATTGGAGCCAACCTCTCAACTAGCCGATAAGATGGGTCAACTCAACGAGAGTGAATAGCTGACAGCGCTGAGGGGCTTGCCGAGTCGTAGCCGCTTCGAGGGTTGTGGGCCCGCCTTCGCCCGCTGGACGCGGGCTCCGGCGCGGCAGTCTTCTGGCCGCTGTCGCGGCGGCGAAGACTGGTGGACGCTACTGGACTCGAACCAGTGACCCCTAGTGTGTGATACTAGTGCTCTAACCAACTGAGCTAAGCGTCCGGTCAGGGGGCGAGAACGTGAACGCGCCGGGCGGATGAATCAACCCCTTTTCTGGGGCGGATGGGGAGTCCCGCAAATCTCACCGCAGCCACTGGCCGGCAGCGGCCGCGGCGAGCACCACCAGCCAGGATGGGGCGCGCGCAAACATCAGCAGTCCGAACGCCGCGGCGGCCAACAGGGCGTCGCGCGGACTGGTGATGCCCTCCGTCCAAAGCGGGCGATAGAGCGCCGCGAGCAGCACGCCGACGACCGCGGCATTGGCGCCCCGGAGCGCGGCCTGCGCCGCCGGCTGTGCCCGGAGCAGGCTCCAGAACGGCAGTGCCCCGCCGATCAGCAGCCACGCCGGCAGGAAAACCGCGAGCAGTCCCAGCAGTCCTCCCGCCCATGCCCACGGACCGGGCAGGATCACGGTTCCAAGGTAGGCGGCGAAGGTGAAAAGCGGGCCCGGCACGGCCTGCGCCAACCCGTAGCCGGCGAGGAAGCGGTCGTCGCTGATCCAGCCCGGCGGCACGACCTCCGCCCGCAGCAACGGCAGGACGACATGGCCACCGCCGAACACGAGCGAGCCGGCGCGGTAGAAGCTGTCGCACATCCTCACCGGAAGCAGGTTGGTCGTCGCCGCGAGCGCGGGCAGGGCCACCAGCAGCACCGCGAAAATCGCGAGCGTCAGCACGGCCCACCGGTGACCGCGGGTCAGGCCGGTCGGGCCGGAACCCGGGGCCAGGATCGATTTTCGAAACCAGAGCGCGCCCGCCGCCGCGCCGACCGCGATGATCGCGAGCTGGACCAGTCCCCCGGGCCACATGACCAGCGCGGCTGCGGCGAGAACCATCAGTACGATCCGGGGCGCGTCCGGACATAGTTTCCGCGCCATCACCCAGACGGCCTGCGCCACCACCGCAACGGCCGCCAGTTTCAGGCCGTGCAGCCAGCCGGCCGAGCCGACGCCAGCGAGAGCCGTAACGCCGTAGCCGAAGGCGATCATCAGCGCGGCCGACGGCAGGGTGAAACACAGCGACGCGGTCAGGGCGCCCGCGAGTCCTGCGCGCTTTTGGCCAAGGGCGAAGACGAGCTGACTGCTGGCGGGGCCGGGAAGGAACTGGCAGAGCGCCACGAGGTCGGCGTATTCGGCCTCGTCCAGCCACTGCCGCCGGCGGACGATCTCCTCGTGCAGGTAGCCGAGATGCGCCACCGGGCCGCCGAATGACGTCAGTCCCAGCCGGAGGAAGATCCGGGCGACTTCGGCAAGGGAGGAACGCGGGTTTGGCATGGTGAACGTGATCCCGCCCAGCGCGGGGTCGCCTTGGGCACCGGCGGCGACGCTAGAACGAATGCGACTTTCCCGCCTCCACGCGGAGCGCCGGTCGTCCCGGGAGCTCAAGCGTGGCCGTCACTCCGGCCGGCAGGTTCACCTCGCCATGATTGGCGTCACTCATCGCCACATGCACCGGCCCGTGCGGTGTGGCCACCTCGCCCTCGGCCCACGCGAGGTCGCCGAGGTTGGGCCGAATCGTGACTTCGCGGTAGCCGGGCGCGGTCGGGACCACGCCGAGAATCTGGGCGGAGCAATGGTACGCGGGCCCGGCGGACCAGCCGTGGCAATGACTGCGCCCCGCGGGAACGATGTGGTCGATCCCGGGTTCACGGCGATCCACCAGCTCCCACGTGGTCGTGGCCCCGCTGCGCAGCATCTGCCCGTAGTACGAACGCAGCTCGGTCAGGGCCTCGCGGGTGAGGCCGGCGTCGAACCAGGCTTGCAGCAGGTAAAACTCCATGAAACCGGCCATGGGTCGGCGCACGGCCGAGTCGGCCTGCAGCAGCGGGTAAATGGACCGGAGTTCGGCCGCGCCGAGGGCGTTGGCGTGGTAAGCCGCCGCGTGCGCGTGCCAGCTGCGCGTGGCATTCGCGTCGTCGTGGTCGCGGCAGGCGGCCGTCGCGGGCGATCCGAACCGGGTCGCGGCGGCGCGCGTGCGGCGGAGTTTTTCGTCGCGACGTTGTCCGCCGGTGGCCGGGTCGCCGAGCAGGTTGGCCAGCTCCGCGCCGTGACCGAATGCCGCCGCGATCTGGTAGGCGAGCGCCGCGCGGCTGCCCCACCAGTCCTGCTGCTCGGGCTGGTTGTCGGTGATGAAGTTCTTTGGGCTCACCGCCTGGTCGAGGTCGAATCCGCCGAGGAAGCGCAGCACGCCGCGCACGGTGTCGTCCAGCGAGCGTGCCAGCTCGACATCGCCCGTGTGGAGCACGTACTCCCAGACGCCTGAGACGAAGTCGGCGCAGTAGTTGGCGAGCACCCAGTGGTGGAGGAAGCCGGGATTCGACAGGTCGCCGAGGTACCAGATCCGGGGATGCATGTGGCCGCCTGCGAGCAAAGCCACCGCCGACAGGCTGCCGTCGTCGTGGCGGCAGTGCGCGAACATCTCGAGGCTCCGGCGCGCCAGCGTCGCGTCCGCGAAGAGCGGATGAGCGCAGAGAAATTCCACCCGATAGTCGCCGAGCCAGAGCATGCCGTCGCGTTTCACGCCGTCCTCGTAGAACCCCTGCATGCAGAGGCGGAGCGTGCGGCGGCTGATCTGCCAGGCCTCGTTAAGCAGCGGGTCGGAGCTGTTGAACCAACCGCGGTCGGTGACGGGCGCGTGCTCCTGCATCATCACGGCCCCGCGCAGCCCCAGCGCGCCGGGGCCATGCACGACGAGCGTTGCGTAGCGGAAGGCGCGACGGCCGGGCTGGCGCGCGATCTGGTTACCGGCCGGCAGGTCGAGATAGTCGCGCGGCTGGTGATACCAATGCTCCGGAGGAAAGGGATCCTTCAGCAGCAGGGCCTCCTCGAGGTCCTCGCCGTAGATCAGCTCGAGCCGCGTGCCGGCATCGGCGGTCACGGTGAGCTCGAGCACGCCGACGAGTTCCTCCCCGAAGTCGAGCACGAGGACCGACGGCTCGGGTCCAGGCTGCAGGAGAGTCTCGCCGCCGGAGAGGCAGGCGTCGCGCCGCCGCACGCGCCGCGCGTGGGCGACGGCCCGCGGTTGAAAGGGTGTGCGTGCCAGCGTTGGGGCCGGGGTGATCATGCCGATGGGAGCCGTCCGGGAAGGCGGCGATCCAAGGTCAGGGCGTCCCGGGACGGCGAGGAGAAACTGCCGGAGCCCGTCGACAGGGGACCGGGCCCGTCCGTCAAATTGGCGCGGGTGTGCCAGCTGGGCGTTTCGTTTTGACGCGCGCGTGGAGAGGGTGGGCCAATTCCCCGGGCTAAGTATTCCCCAAATCTGGAACGGCGTATGCGAAAGGGATCGATCATGGATCTCGCCAAACTCACCGTCATGTCGCGTCAGGCCCTGACCGACGCCCAGAACCACGCCCGCCGCCAGTCGCATCACGAGGTGGAGACGTGGCACCTGCTGTACGCGCTGCTCGGCCAGGAGCAGGGCATCGTGCCCGGGCTGATTGAGAAGCTCGCGATCACCACCAGCGCCGTGCAACTCGCGGTGGACCGCGAGCTCGAGCGGCTCCCGCAGGTGTCGGGCAGCGTCGACACGTCGAAGATCTATGTCACCCAGGCCGTCAACGAGGTGCTGACCCGCGCCGAGGACGAGGCCAAGTCGCTCAAGGACGAGTTCGTCTCGGTCGAGCACCTGTTCCTCGGCCTGCTCGATGTCGCCAAGCCGGAGGGGCTCAAGAAGCTCTTCAAGAGCTTCGGCCTCGACCGCGCGAAGGTGCTCAAGGCCCTCAAGGAAATCCGCGGCAGCCAGCGCGTGACCACCGACAATCCCGAGGCCACCTACCAGTCGCTCGAGAAGTACGGCATCGACCTCGTGGCGCAGGCGCGCAAGGGCAAGATGGACCCGGTGATCGGGCGCGACGAGGAGATCCGCCGCACGATCCGCATCCTGTCGCGCAAGACCAAGAACAACCCCGTGCTCATCGGCGAGCCGGGCGTCGGCAAGACCGCGATCGTCGAGGGCCTCGCGCAGCGGATCCTCCGCGGCGACGTGCCCGAGGGGCTGAAGGACAAGACGATCTTCGCCCTGGACATGGGCGCGCTCGTGGCCGGCGCGAAGTACCGCGGCGAGTTCGAGGAGCGGCTCAAGGCCGTGCTGGCGGAGATCCGCCAGAGCGAGGGACGCATCCTGCTCTTCATCGACGAACTCCACCTCATCGTGGGCGCCGGCAAGACCGAGGGCGCGATGGACGCGGGCAATCTGCTCAAGCCGATGCTCGCCCGCGGCGAGCTCCACTGCATCGGCGCGACCACGCTCGACGAGTACCGGAAGCACATCGAGAAGGACGCCGCGCTCGAGCGCCGCTTCCAGCCCGTGCTGGTCGACCAGCCGAGCGTCGAGGACGCCATCTCCATTCTCCGCGGCCTGAAGGAGCGGTTCGAGCTGCACCATGGCGTCCGCATCCAGGACAACGCGCTGGTGAGCGCCGTGACCCTGTCCAACCGCTACATCAGCGACCGCTTCCTCCCGGACAAGGCGATCGACCTCGTGGATGAGGCCTGCGCCATGATCCGCACCGAGATGGACTCGATGCCCCAGGAGCTCGACGAACTCACGCGGCGCGTGCTGCGCCTCGAGATCGAGGAGACCGCGCTCGCGAAGGAGAAGGACGACGCCAGCAAGCGCCGCCTGGAGTCGCTCCGGGCCGAGCTCGCCGAGGCGCGCGAGAAGGCGAAGGGCATTCGGCTCCACTGGGAGAAGGAGAAGGCCTCCGTCGAGCGCGTGCGGAAGATCCGCGAAAACCTCGAGGCTGCGCGCCTCGAGATGGAGAAGGCCGAGCGCGGCTACGATCTCAACAAGGTCGCCGAGCTCCGCCACGGCAAGATCCCGCAGCTCGAGGCCGAGCTGAAGAAGCTCGAGAAGGGCGGCAACACCACGACCCTCTTCAAGGAGGAGGTTTCCGAGGAGGAGATCGCCGAGGTGGTCGCCAAGTGGAGCGGCGTGCCCGTGACCCGGCTCGTCGAGGGCGAGAAGGAGAAGCTGCTCCGCCTCGAGTCCGTGCTGCATGAGCGCGTGATTGGCCAGGATGAGGCCGTGAGCCTCGTGACGGAGGCGATCCTGCGCGCCCGCAGCGGCATCAAGGATCCCCGCCGTCCCGTGGGCAGCTTCCTCTTCCTCGGCCCGACCGGCGTCGGCAAGACCGAGCTGGCGAAGACCCTAGCGGAGACGCTTTTCGACACCGAGGCCGCGATGGTCCGCATCGACATGTCCGAGTACATGGAGAAGCACAGCGTCGCGCGCATGATCGGCGCGCCCCCGGGCTACGTCGGCTACGACGAGGGCGGCCAGCTCACCGAGGCCGTCCGGCGCAAGCCGTACGCTGTGATCCTGTTCGACGAGATCGAGAAGGCGCACCCGGACGTGTTCAACGTGCTGCTGCAGGTGCTCGACGACGGTCGGATCACCGACTCTCAGGGCCGCACCGTGGACTTCAAGAACACGGTCATCATCATGACCTCGAACCTCGGCTCCCGCTACCTCCTCGAGGGCGTGACGGGCGACACGATACCGGAATCCGTCCGCGAGAGCGTGATGGCTGAGCTGCGCAAGGCGTTCAGGCCGGAGTTCCTAAACCGCATCGACGAGACCATCCTGTTCAAGCCGCTCACGCTGGAGGAAATCACGAGCATCGTGGACCTGCTGCTGGTCGACCTGAACAAGCGGCTCGCGGACCGCCGCGTGACGGTGGCGCTCGATTCGAAGGCGCGCGAGTGGGCGGCCGAGAAGGGCTACGACCCGGTCTTCGGCGCGCGGCCGCTCAAGCGCTTCCTGCAGCGGCACCTCGAGACCCGCCTGGCGCGGGCGCTCATCGCCGGCGAGGTCGCGGAAGGCACCGAGGTCAAGTTCACGGTCAAGGGCGACGAGCTCGTGATGAAAAGCGAGAAGTGACGGGAGCACGAAGCCGGGCGGCGGGAGGTTGAGCGCGCACAGTGCGCGCCCGCCGCCGGGCTGGGCTCCGGACCGGTTTCCCATTGCGAAAAAATCCGTGGCCGGAGGCGGAGATCTGGATCTACTGTGACCGCATGCAGCCCACATCCGGTTTTGGCCTCGGGACCGAGGAGGTAAGGCGGCGGCACATCCTGCCCAAGGCGCTCGTGGTGGGGCTGGTCGCCGGGCTGGTGGCCTCGGCCTTCCGCTACTCGCTGCAGTGGGTGGAGACCCATCGCGTGACCTGGCTGGAGCATGAACCGCTGGGCTGGCGGCTCGCGACGTCGATCGGGGTGGCGGTCGTGACGAGCATCGTGGGTCTCTGGCTGGTGCGCCGGTTTTCACCGGAAGCGGCGGGCAGCGGCATCCCGCATCTCAAGTCGGTGGTGCTCGGTGAGCGCGACCTGCCGTGGTGGCGGGTCCTGCCGGTGAAATTTGCCGCGGGCGTGGTGGGGATCGGCGGCGGGCTCGCGCTGGGGCGCGAGGGCCCGACCATCCAGATGGGCGGCGCGACGGGCCTGATGGTGGCCGGCTGGTTCCGGGTGAAGCCGGGCGAGGGTGAGCGCAAGGCCCTGATCAGCGCCGGCGCGGGCGCCGGCCTTGCGGCGGCGTTCAATGCGCCGCTGGCCGGGGTGATGTTCGTGCTCGAGGAACTGCAGGGCAATTTTACCCCGGTGGTCTTCGTCGCGGCGTTCCTCGCGTCGGTGGGCGCCGATGTCGTGGCGCGGGTGCTGACGGGAGAGCTGCCGGTCTTTTCGCTGGGCGCGATGCCGGCGCCGACGTTGGCGACCCTCCCGGTGGCGCTGGTGTTGGGCGCGGGCGCCGGTCTGGGCGGCGTAATTTTCAACCGCGCCCTGCTTGGCGGGCTCGACTGGTTCGAACGGCGGCGCTGGTCGGCGTGGGTGGCCGGCGGACTGACCGGGCTCCTGGTTGGAGTGGTGGCGGGATTTTTCCCGGAGCTCAGCGGCGGCGGCGGATTGCTGGCCGGGCGCGCGCTGCTCGGCGAGGTGGCGCTGCGGTGGATCCCGCTGCTGCTGCTGGCGCGCTTTGTCCTGACCATCGTGAGCTATGGCAGCGGTGCGGCGGGCGGCATCTTTGCGCCGCTGCTGGTCCTGGGGGCGTTCGGCGGGCTCGCGACCGGCGGGCTGGCGCACCACTTCCTGCCGGCGCTCGCGCCGCAGCCCGCGGTGTTCGCGGTCCTGGGCATGGGCGCGCTGTTCACGGCGATCGTGCGCGCGCCGCTGACGGGCATCGTGCTGATGATCGAGCTCACCGGGAAATACGACTTCATGTTGCCGCTGCTGGTGTGCTGCCTCGCGGCGTATGGCGTGGCGGAGGGACTGCGGGATTCCCCGATCTACGAGGCTCTGCGCCTGCGCAGCCTGCGGCAGCGGCCGGCCGCCGCGAGCCCGGGGCGCTGAAGAACCCGCCGCATTTTTCCCTTTGCGCGGAAGGCCGGTTGGGCGAGGGTGGGGAGGAATGGCCGCCGAACCCATCCGCTACTTTGACCGCTACCAGCAGACCGTCCTGACCGAGAAGGTCTACGGCGAGCGCTGGCTGCGGCTGGCCTACGAGAACCCGGTGGGACGCAGTCTGGTCTGGCTGTTCGCTCGGCGGATCTGGTTCTCGAAGATGTACGGCCGGCGCATGAGCAAGGCGGCGAGCGCGCAGTACATCCTGCCCTTCATCGCGGAGTATGACCTCGACGTGGATGAGTTCGCGAAGTCGGCCTTCGACTACAAGAATTTCAACGAGTTCTTCTTCCGCGCGCTGAAGCCCGAGTCGCGCCCGATCGTGGCGGACGGCGACGTGGCGGTGCTGCCGGCGGACGGACGCCATCTGGCGTTCCCGGACGTGGATGCGGCCGACGGTTTCTACGTGAAGGGCATGAAGTTCACGCTCGCGGAGCTGCTGGGCGACGAGGCGCTGGCGCGCGAGTACGCGGGCGGGGCGATGCTCATCTCGCGGCTCTGTCCGGTGGACTACCACCGCTTTCACTTCCCGGTCGCGGGCACGCCCGGCGAGCCGCGGCTGATCAACGGCTGGCTGTACTCGGTCAGTCCGGTGGCGCTGCGGCGCAACCTGCGGTACCTGGTGGAGAACAAGCGCGTCGTGACCCTGATCCAGTCGCCCCGCTTCGGCCAGGTCGCGATGATCGAGATCGGCGCGACGAATGTCGGGAGCATCCAGCAGTCGCACATCGCCGGCCGCCCGGTGGCCAAGGGAGGCGAGAAAGGGTTCTTCGCGTTCGGCGGCTCGTGCGTGGTTACGCTGTTTGCGCGCGGCCGGATTCGCTTCGAGGCGGACCTCGTAACCCAGAGCGCGCAGCACGTCGAGACCTACGCGCGCATGGGTGACCGGCTCGGCGTAGCCAGCTGAGCTGACGACGGATCCCGCGCCGGCCGTCTCACGCCCGGCGGATCTCGCTGGTCATTTCCCGGTGCCAGCCGACGTCGGCCCAGAGCCCGGCGAATTGCGGATGCGTGAAATTCGAGGTGCAGATGAAACCGAATCCGTGCCGGCGCGCCAGCGACACCCCCAGCGCCCCGGCCTCCTTCACGAACGTCCAGTCGAGATCGGGCCGCTCGGTCCAGTTGATCGGGCCCCAGCCCTCGGTGTTGCCGGCCGGAATCCCGAGTGCCCGCGCCCGACGCGCCGTGGCGCCGATTTCCGCGTCGAGGAACGCGGTGATCGCAGCCCGCTCGTCGCGCCACCAGCGCCGAAGTTCGGCCTGGGCCGCGGCGTACCGACCGTCGGGGTGAAGCGGATGGACCTCCTCGAAGTAGTTCGTCTGTCTGGCGCAGGCGGGGTGATGGGTGGCCCAGACGTGGACATCGAGCACTCCGAAGCCGTCCATCGCCGCCTCCTGCCAGGGCACGTGCTCGGCATACGACAGCGAGGTTGTGAACCGCAATGATGGCCAGGAGCTGCGCAGCCGGCCGATGACCTCCCGGGCAAAGCCGCGTGCCAGCTCCGCCTGGGCCGGGGTCAGTCGCGTGCCAGGCCGCCAGACGTGCGCGTCGGCGCCCGAGCCGGCGCCTGCGCCGGCGCGACCGAGCTCGTCCTTGAGCCAGACGAAGTCGTGCCACAGCGGAAACTCGTTGAGCAGGTCGACATACAGCACGTTGCGGAGCAGGCCGTGCGTTTCGAGCAGCCGGAGCACGTCATCCCAAGCGCGCACGAATCCGTCGACGCCGCTGAATGCGCGGGTGCGCGTCGTGCCATGCCCGAGAAACCAGGCGCTGGGCGCGACGTGGAGCCCCCGGTCGCGACAGAGGCCGAGGAAAGTCAGCAGGCCCGCCTCCGGCCTCACGGTGACATCGACCTGGTTGCCCCAGGAGATCGGCCGCCCGGGTTCCACCTTGCTCCGGATCTCGTCCAGCCTCGAGCCGTCGTCGGCGCGGCCGATGAACTGGGGAAACGCATCCAGGCGGATCGCGTCGTAGCCCCGGTCCATGAGGTCGTCGAGCACACGGTCCCAGTGTTCAAAGCCCCCTTGGGGATGGTGGCGGAACAGCCAGGAGAAATCCCACATCGCGATGGCGTGGGCCCGCTGCGGCCAGGCCGCGGGGCCGGATCGTCCCGTTGTTGGGTTCATTCCGTCGACTAAACCCCGCCCCGGTCCCGAGCGGAAGCGCGATCTGGCGGCCACCGCGCCCGGCGGTCCGAGAACTCTCTTGCCTCGGGCGAGGGAGAAAACGCAATCTGCCGACGGAGTACCCCTTTGCCCGGGTGGTGGAATTGGCAGACACGACGGTCTTAGAAGCCGTTGCCGAAAGGCTTGCAGGTTCGAGTCCTGTCCTGGGCACCAAACCCAACAACCTGCCCTTCGCTCATGCCCGCGTGGACCGCCGCCTCGACGAGGACGCGGACGGCCCCCGGCCCCCGCGTCAGTCCCAGCTTCGCCGATACAGGCGGCGGCGAAATCGGGGAAATAGTCTAGTGTTAGACCTCCGAAGACTTTGCGGGCTGCGAAGGTTCAACCCTAGGCGTTCGTCCGACGCTTACCCGTCATCTGCCCCAATAACCCCACCAAGCATACCGAGCCACCCCGGCTCGCGTCTGTCTTCCCCCAAACCTGATTAGAGTGCCCAACGGTATGAACACCCCTGCCAAGCTGACGCTGGCCGCCGCCTTGCTCACGGTCAGCGGTCTGTCCCTCGGAGCCCAGACGGTGGCTCCGTCCTCCACCCAGAAGCTCCCAAGCGAGGAGGACGTCGTGATCCTCTCGCCGTTTGAAGTGACCAGCGCGAAGGAAAACGGCTACCAGGCCACCGAAACCCTGGCGGGCACGCGCATTCGGACCAACCTCGCGGACGTGGGCTCGGCGATCACGGTCGTCACCAAGGAGTTTATCCGCGACATCGGCGCGACCGACAACGGCACGCTGCTGCAGTACACGCCGAACGCCGAGGTGGCCGGCACCCGCGGCACGTTCGCCGGCCTGGGCAACGGCACCTCCGTCGACGAGTCGACGAATCTGCGGGCACCGTCCGGCGCGCAACGCGTGCGCGGCCTGGCCTCGGCCGACACGACCCGCGACTATTTTGTCACCGACATCCCGTGGGACTCCTACAATGTGGACCGCATCGAGATCCAGCGCGGCCCGAACTCCATCCTCTTCGGCTTGGGCAGCCCGGCGGGTATCGTGAATGCCTCGCTGCGGAATGCCGAGTTCCGCAACACTGGCGACGTCCAGCTGCGCCTCGGCTCGTACGGCACCGCGCGCGCTTCAGCCGACATCAACCAGGTGCTGATCCCCAAGGTGCTGGCGATCCGGATCGACGCCCTGGAGAACCGCGAGAAGTTTGAACAGAAGCCGGCGTTTCAAAATGACAAGCGCATCTCCGCGGCGCTGCGCTTTGATCCGCAGCTCTTCAAAGACCCGACCTTCCACACCAGCCTCAAGGTGAAGTTCGAGCACGGCGACATCGACGCCAACCGCCCGCGCACCACACCGCCCGTCGACAGCATCACGCCGTGGTTCCGGCCCGTGAACAACACGAGCCTCGCCGGCGGCATGAACAAGCTCTCGATCAACAACGGCTACGAAATCGGCTCGGCGCCTTCGACCACCAGCCCGTGGCTCGCCAGCGACAGCATCGCGAACCAGCAACAGCCGATCTGGTTCACGGAGGGTGCGACCGGCCAGCTGATCCGCATCTATGGCGGATATGTCAACACCGGCGCGCTCAACGCCGCGGGCGTCCCGCAGGGCGCGGGCGTGAATCTCGTGGGTCAGCGCTACGCCAGCATGTTCTTCGGCCTCAACACGCTGAACTCCTACGCCACCAACGCCGGCCTCCCGGGCGCCAGCTTCGGCCAGTACCGCAGCGCCTCGCTGCAGGATCCGACGGTCTTCGACTTTAACCACTACCTGATCGACGGCCCGAACAAGATGGAGTTCGAGAAGTGGAACACGTACAACATCGATCTCTCGCAGACGGCCTGGGATGACCGCCTCGGCGTCGAATTCAGCTACGACCGGCAGAAGTACAAGCGCGGCGGCCAGTCGCTGCTCGGCAACCCGACGATCAACATCGACATCCTGCGAAACTTCCAGGATCTCACCGCGAATCCCAACTACGGGCGTCCGTACATCGTGGGCGGGCCGGGCACGGGCAGCTCCTATGAGAGCGACCGCAAGTATTTCCGCGGCTCGCTGTTTGGCGAGCTCCGCTCCACCGACTTCCTCGACAAGGAGTCCTTCCTGGCGAAACTCCTGGGCAAGCACCGCTTCAACGGCGTCTACAGCAACGAGGAGTACTACACCGAGAACCTCAAGTGGCAGATGTATGCCAACGACCTGGCGTGGTCGAAGTACAAGCTGCAGGGCGCCACCGACGGCCTCAACAACCTGCCGCCGATCGCGGTGATCTACCTCGGGCCGTCCCTCGCCGGCGCGAGCGCGGCGGGCGGGGCGAACATTTCGAACATCCAGGCCCCAGTGACGATCCAGAGCGGCAACCTCTACCACTTCGCCTCCACCTGGACGAGTCCCTCGGGCGTGGCCTTTACCGACCCGTGGTCGGTGCCCACGAATCTCCTCCCGATCTTCAATCCGGCCACCGCCACGACGCAGGTTTCGAATCCCGCCAACTACATCGGCTGGAACTCCAACTTTAAGATGAACCCGCTGGCCTACAACATGGGCCAGGATCCCACGCTCCTCACCGGCGCGAACAAGTCGTTCCGCAAGACCAAGTCCTGGGCGGGTTCGTGGCAGGGGTTCCTGTGGAATGGCGCCATCGTGCCGACCCTCGGCTGGCGTTACGACGAGGTGGACGGCAAGGGCATCACCGCCCCGCTGTCGACCGCGACCAACGCACGCGGCGCGCTCAACCTCGACCCGGCCGTCTACACGCTGCCCGCGACCTACCCGGCGGACCAGATCTTCAAGAACCACTCGACCTCGGGTGGCGTGGTCCTCCACGCGAACAAGTTCTTTGGCGAGCAGGATCCGCTGCCGCTCAACTTCAGCCTCTCGTACAGCAAGTCGAGCAACTTCCAGGTGACCGACACGCGGCGCGACATCTATGGCCGGCCGATTGGCAACCCCACCGGCAAGACCAAGGACTACGGCGTGCTCATCTCGACCAAGGACAGCAAGTACTCGTTCCGCGCGGTAAAGTACGACACGAGCCTGCAGGGCGCCAGCACCCAGCTCGACTACACGGGCCTCTACAACGCGGTCCGCACGGCGCTGAACTGGCGCAATATCAAGGTCTATTACATGTCGGCCTACGCGTGGTCGACGGCCGGCCAGACGCCGACGGCGAACTTCTCCGGCACGCGGTACCAGTGGGACCCGGCTTGGGTCAATTCGAGCGGCCGCTCGGTCGCCTCCGGTTCGGCTGCCTCCGGTCCTGCGGGCTCGCACCTCGAGACGCAGGCCGAGGCCGACGCCCACCGCGACGCCTCCATCTCGGCGATCAACGACATGCAGAAATGGCTCGCGGCGAAGGGCTTCTTTACGGCGTGGAACTACGGCGTCGGGCCGACGACATTGTCGGCGCTCACCACCCGCGCCAACTACGCGGCGAACCCGTCGGCCTTCACACCCGATCCGGCCAGCGTTTACGACTACCGCAACGCTCCGCTGATGCAGGGCTTCGCGGTGACCGCCGACACGCAGTCGGAGGGCTACGAGTTCGAGTTCACCGCCAACCCGAAGCCGAACTGGCGCCTGACGTTCAACGCGTCGGAGACCGTTGCCGTTCGGACCAACGTGGGTGGCTCGGTGCTCGACGAGTTCGTCGCCTACATGGACCAGCTCATGGCCGGCCCCGGGGGCGACATGCGGATGTTCAATTCTGACTACTCCGCGGCGAATGAGCTCCGGGCCCAGGTGTGGAACGGTTGGCGCGGCCAGTACACGCTGATGAAGCTCCAGTCCGGCGCGGCGGCCTCTGAACTGCGCAAGTGGCGCTACACCTTCGTCACGAACTACCAGTTCGACGATGGTGCGCTCAAGGGCGTGGGCGTCGGTGCCAGCTACCGCTGGCAGGACCGCGTTGTCATCGGCTATCCCGTGATTCCGGGAGCCAACGGGCTGGCGAGCTTTGACCTGTCGAAGCCGTACTACGGCCCGTCGGAGGCCGGCACGGACGTCTGGGTCAGTTATGAGCGCAAGCTCATGAAGAAGTACGGTTGGTCAATCCAGCTGAACGTGCGCAACGTTTTCAACAAGGCCGGGCTCGTCCCGATCTCCGTCCAGCCCGACGGCCAGACCTGGGCCGCCGTCCGCACGCTCCCGGTCCGGGAGTGGTTTGTCACGAACACGTTCACGTTCTAACCCGGCAAGAGCCAAACCACTCCGAGAGATCCAGGGCCAGTCTTGGTCTCGGCATGCAAGGCGGCCTGTCTTATAAGCAGGCCGCCTTTGTTTTCCACCTCCCGTCGCCCGACGATTCCACCCATGCCTCCGCCTTCGGCTCATCGCGAATTTTTCCGCCGCCTGATCCGCGGGCGCGCCTGGATCATGGTGTGGTTCGCGGGGTTCGCGCTCGAGCCGTCCCTCGCGTCAGCCGACTGGGTGGCGGCGTGGGCCACCGCGCCACGCGACGAGCTGGCTGCGGTCGACAAGAACCCGCTGGCCGGCGCCACGCTGCGCCAGGTGGTGCGGTTGTCGGTGGGCGGCACCCAGCTCCGGCTCCGGCTTTCCAATCTCTTTGGCACGACCCCGCTGATCCTGCGGGGCGTCCACCTCGCGCTGGCCGGGCCCGCCGGCACGATCCGCCCGGGGTCCGACCGCGCCCTGACCTTCGGCGGCGCGCCGGCCGTCACGCTGCCGCCCGGCGCGGTCGCAGTGTCGGATCCGGTGGCTTGGGAACTGCTGCCCCAAACGGACCTGGCAGTGACCCTGCAGTGCCAGGCGGTCCCGGCCACGCTGACCATGCACCACGGCTCCCGCACCAACTCCTACCTCGTGCCGGGCGATGCGCTGGCCGCGCCGACCCTGCCGGGAGCCACCAAGATCGAGCACTGGTATTTCCTCGGCAGCGTCGATGTGCTGCCGGCCGGGCCGGCGGCGGCGGTGGCGGTGATGGGGGACTCGATCACGGACGGCTTCGGCTGCCTCACGGACCAGAACACCCGCTGGACTGACGCGTTGGTGCGCCGCCTGCAGGCGCGCCCGGAGACCGCCCGCATCGCGGTGCTTAACCTAGGCATTGGCGGCAACCGCCTCCTGCGCGACGGGCTCGGCCCGAACATGCTGGGCCGGTTCGAGCGCGACGCGCTCGGCCAGGCGGGGGTCCGCTGGGTGATCCTCCAGGTCACCATCAATGACATTGGCACGCGCCTCGAGGCCCGGAAGCGCGGCGAGCCCTTTGCCTCGGCGGAGGAGTTCATCGCCGGCCTCGGCCAGCTGGCAACCCGCGCGCACGCGCGTGGCGTCCGCATCTACGCCACGACCATCACACCCTACACCGGCGCGGATTTCTACTGGAGCGCCGACGGCGAGGCCGACCGCCGGCGGATCAACGACTGGATCCGCACGAGCGGCGCCTTTGATGCGGTGATCGACTTCGAGGCAGCGCTCTGCGACCCGGCCCGGCCGGACCGGCTCGCCGCCGCGTATGATCGCGGCGACCATCTGCACCCCTCGCTGGCGGGCTACCGCCGCCTCGCGGAGGCGGTGGACCTGGGCCTCTTCACCCCCTGATTTCCTATGACTGCAACATCCCCTGTGTCGGCGCCTCCTTATCTGGATCCGACCCTGAGCCTCGAGGCGCGGGTCGCGGATCTCCTGGGCCGCCTGACGCTGTCCGAGAAGGTCAATTGGCTCGGTCACGAGAACAACGCGATCGACCGCCTCGGCCTGCCGGCTTACAATTGGTGGAGCGAAGGCTGCCACGGGGTGGGGCGCAACGGTCGCGCCACAGTCTTTCCCCAAGTCATCGCGCAGGCGGCCACGTGGAACCGCGGGCTGGTCAAACGCATCGCCACCGCGGTGTCCGACGAGGCCCGCGCCAAGCACCACGCGGCGGCGCGCGCCGGCTTCCATGGCCAGCAGTACCAGGGCCTCACGTTCTGGACCCCCAACATCAATATTTTCCGCGATCCGCGCTGGGGACGCGGGCAGGAGACCTACGGCGAGGACCCGTATCTCACCGGCGAGCTCGGGCTCGCGACGGTGCGGGGCCTGCAGGGCGACGACCCGCGGCACCTGAAGGTCGCGGCCTGCGCGAAGCATTTCGCGGTGCACTCGGGGCCCGAGTCGGAGCGGCATGTGTTTGATGCCCGGCCCACGCTGAAAGACCTGCACGAAACCTACCTCCCCGCGTTCGAGAAGCTGGTGCGCGGCGGGGTGGAGGCCGTGATGGGCGCGTACAACCGGATCTTTGGCGAGCCGGCCTGCGCGAGCCGGCTGCTGCTGGACGACCTATTGCGGCGGCGGTGGGGCTTTCGCGGGCATGTCGTCAGCGACTGCGGAGCGATCGACGACTTTCACCGGCACCACCAGGTCACGCGCGACGCTGCCGAATCCGCGGCGCTCGCCGTGCGCCGCGGCTGCGACCTCAACTGTGGCTGCACGTACAACGACCTGATGCTGGCGCTCGGCGCCGGGCAGATCACCGAGGGCGAGATTGATGTGGCGCTCCGGCGCCTGCTCGCGACGAAGTTCAAGCTGGGGATGTTCGATCCGCCGGAGTCCGTGCGCTGGACGAAGATTCCCGAGACCGTGATCGACTGCGACGCGCACCGTGCGCTGGCCCGCCAGGCGGCCGCCGAGTCGTTTGTCCTGCTCAAGAACGCCGGGGCGCTGCTGCCGCTGCCGTCCGCGCCGCGGTCGATGCTCGTGGTCGGCCCGACCGCAGCCAACGTCGGCGCGATGCTGGGCAACTATTACGGCGTCAGCCCCCGCATCGTCACCTTCATGGAGGGCCTGGTGGCCCGGGTCCCGGAGGGCTGTCGCGTGAAGTACCGGGCCGGCTGCCCGCTCTCGCAGGAGGGCGCGCCGGGCGTGAACTACACCTTTGGCGCCGCCGCCATGTCCGATGTCGTGGTGGCGGTGCTCGGCCTCGACCCGACGCTCGAAGGCGAGGAGGGCGACACCGTCGCCTCGCCCGCCGGCGGCGACCGGGTGCGAATCGAGCTGCCGGAAAACCAGCGCGCCTTCCTCCGCGAGCTGCGCCAAAATTCCCGAAAGCTGATCCTCGTCCTGACCGGCGGCAGTGCGCTTGCGATCCCCGAGGAGCACGAGTACGCCGATGCCGTGATCTACGCGTGGTATGCCGGCTGCGAAGGCGGCGCGGCCCTGGCCGACGTGCTGTTTGGCGACACCGCGCCGTCGGGCCGCCTGCCGGTCACCGTGCCGCGCCGTACTGCCGACCTGCCGGCGTTCAACGACTATGCCATGCGGGGCCGGACCTACCGGTACACGGAGGCCGAACCGCTTTATCCCTTCGGCTTCGGCCTCGGCTACGCCCGCGTCAGCTACGACCGCCTCGCGCTCTCGGCTCCGCGTCTCGCGGCCGACGGCCGGGTGACGGTCGCCGTGACGGTGCGGAACCACAGCGCGGTCCGCGCACATGAGACCGTGCAGTGCTACCTGCTGCCGCCGGCGGACCTCGCCGGGGCGCCGCGGGCCTCGTTGATCGAGTTCCAGAAAGTCGAGCTGGCGCCCGATGCGACCGCCACCGCGACGTTCGAGCTGCCGGCGGCCGCGTTCGCCCAGGTCAACGACCGGGGCGAACGCGAATGGGTGCGCGGCACGTTCACGCTGCACGTGGGCGCCGCCTCGCCGGGCCCGCGGGCGCTGGCGCTCGGCGCCCCGCCGCCGGTGACCGCACCCTTGGTGCTCGTCTGACCGCGAGCGCGCCGCCGATCCGGCATGTTCCCCGCATGAAACTGAAGGCAGGCCTCCTGGGCGGGTTCCTATCACTCGGCCTGCTCGCGGCGGAACCGCCGCACCTTCGGACCCAGGGCACGGCGCGCCAGCTCGTGGTCGACGGCCAGCCATTCCTGCTGCGCGGCGGCGAGCTGAGCAACTCGCACGGCGAGCCGGGATTTCTCCGGCCGT
This sequence comes from uncultured Opitutaceae bacterium, assembly GCA_964471615.1. Taxonomy (GTDB): domain Bacteria; phylum Verrucomicrobiota; class Verrucomicrobiia; order Opitutales; family Opitutaceae; genus Opi-474. The sequence goes on along the minus strand of CAYYGV010000013.1, from coordinate 25,942 downwards.
TCTGGCCGCGATTGCAGGCGCTCAACCTGAACGCGGTGGTGGTGCCGGTCTATTGGGACGTGATCGAACCCGTCGAGGGACGGTTCGACTTTGCAAGCGTCGACGGCCTCCTGGCCGACGCGCGCGCACACGACCTGAGACTCGTGTTGCTCTGGTTCGGCTCGTGGAAGAACAGCATGTCATGCTATGCCCCGGGCTGGGTGAAGGCGGACAGCGTCCGTTTCCCGCGGGCGCGGGGTTCGGCCGGCCAGGCGCTGGAGATCCTGACCCCCTTCGACACCACCAACCGCGACACCGACGCCCGGGCCTTCGCCGCGCTGATGCGCCACCTGCGCGAGGTCGACGGCGAGCGCCACACGGTGGTGCTCGTGCAGGTGGAGAATGAGATCGGGATGATCCCGGAGGCGCGCGACCGCTCGCCGGCCGCGGATGCGGCCTTCGCCGAGCCGGTGCCCGCCGCTCTGATGGACTACCTGGCGAAACACCGCGAGCAGCTGGCGCCCGAGCTCCGCGACCGCTGGCGGGCGCACGGCGGGCGCAGCGCGGGCACCTGGACCGAGGTGTTCGGCGAGGGCGTCGCCACGAGCGAGCTGTTCATGGCCTGGTCATTCGGCCGCTACGTGGAGGCGGTCGCGGCGGCGGGTAAGGCCGAGTACCCGCTGCCGATGTACGTCAATGCGGCGCTGATCCGTCCGGGTTACCAGCCGGGCCAGTATCCGTCCGCGGGACCGCTGCCACACCTGATCGACGTCTGGCGCGCGGCGGCGCCGGCAATCGATTTCATCAGCCCGGACATCTACTTTCCGAACTTCATCGAATGGACCGACCGGTACGTCCGCGGCGGGAATCCGCTCTTCATCCCGGAGGCCCTGCGCAGCCAGGAGGCCGCGGTGAACTGCCTCTACGCCTTTGGCGCGCGGGACGGAATCGGGTTCGCGCCGTTCGGCATCGAGTCAATCGTCGAGCCGGCGGCCGGCTGGCTGCAGGCGAGCTTCGATCTCGTGCGCCAGCTGACCCCTCTGATCGTGGAACATCAGGGCCGCGGCACCATGACGGCCCTCCTGCCGCTGGCCGCCGAGCAGCGTCGGTCGCAGGAGGTGGCGTTCGGCGGCCTGACGCTCAACGTGACATACGAGACGCTGGCGGCGCCGGCTCTGGCCGACGGCGTGATCAACGAGACGGGCGATCGCCCCGCGAGCCGGGCCACATTGCCGGCCGGCGCCATCGTGATCCAAGTTGGCCCGGACGAGTTCCTGTTCGGAGGCTGCGGTGTCACCGTGGTGTTCACGGCACCGGCCCCGGGCGCTCCACAGATCGGAATCCTCAGCTGCGAGGAAGGCCGGTACGCCGAGGGCAAGTGGCAGCATCTCCGCTGGCTGAACGGCGACCAGACGCACCAGGGCCGCCACCTCCGCCTTGAGCCGGGACGCTTCGCCCTGCAGCGGATCAAACTCTATCGCTACCAATGAGGCAGACCGCGATGTGTCCAAGACTGCTGCTGGTGGCCGCCCTCGCGCTCCTCGCCGTGGCCGCCAGCGCCGCGCCGAAGCGCGTGGCGCTCGTGTTTGATGACGGACCCAAGCCGGAGGATGCGGGGCCGCTGCTGGCGGTGCTCGCGCGGGAGCAAGTCCACGTCACGTTTTCCCTCGTTGGCCAGAGGGTGGCGCAGCATCCCGAGACGGCGCGGGCCATCGTGAAGGCGGGCCATGAGGTGGCGAACCACTCCCAGACTCATGCGCATCCCGGTGAGCTGGCCGACCCGGCGCTCGACCGGGAGGTGGCGGCGGCGCGGCAGCAAATCGCCGCCGCCGTCGGGACCGCGCCGCGCTGGTACTGGCCTCCATTCCTGGATGTGGACGATCGCGTGCGGGCCGCGGTCTTGCGGGCGGGCCTGGAGCTCTACGTCCCGCACCATCTGGTGGTATCGCGTGACTACGAGCCGGAGATGACGGCGGAGGGCATCCGGCAGCGCGCGACCACCGATGTCCGCGATGGCACGGTGATCCTGTTCCACGAATGGAGGGCTGCCACCCGCGAGCAGCTGCCGGCAATCCTGGCCGAGCTGCGGCGGCAGGGTTGTGTCTTCCTGACCTTTAGTGGCCTGCACGAGGCGCTGGCGGCCATGCCGCCGCTGGAGGCGGGCAACGGTCCCGGCTGGACCCCGTATGCTCCGGTGGTGCCGGCGGGAGGCGTGGCGCTGTGGTCGGGCGACGTTGCGGAGTTCCGGGCGAAAACGCTGCCGGACAGTGCCGATGCTATCGAGGTTCGGACCGTGACGGTTGCGGGCCGGAAGTTTGAACGGGCGCTGCGTGTCACCACAAATCGCGACCTCCGGTCACCGTGGGCCGTGGAGGCGCACGTGCGGCTCGGCCGGGCGGTGCGCAAGGGTGCGGCGGGGTTGCTGCGGTTCCAGGTCCGGGCAGTGGAGTCGGCCGACGAAACCGGCACCGGCCGGATGCGGGTCGTGGTACAGCGCGCGGGCGAGCCGTTCACGAAGAGCCTGGAGCAATACGTGATGATGCGCGGCGACTGGCAGGAGTTTCTGCTGCCATTTGAGTTTGCCGAGGACGGCTCCGCCGGGGAGATGGAGCTGGCGCTGGGATTCGGCTTCAAGCGCGAGGCGCTGGAGATTGGCGGGATCGAGCTGCTAGATTTCGGGACCAGCCTCGGGGTGAAGGCGCTCCCCAGCACCCGGTTCACCTACGACGGCCGGGAAGCCGGCGCGGCCTGGCGGCGGGAGGCGCTGGCGCGGATTGAGCGCGTCCGACGGTCGGACTTCGTGGTCGCGGTGCGGGATGCGGCCGGCCGGCCGGCCGCCGGCGCCACCGTCACGGTCGAGCAGGTGCGGAGCGCTTTCCAGTTCGGCTCGGCGCTGCAGTTTGCGCGCCTCGTCCGCGACACGCCGGAAAACCTTCGCTACCGCGCGAAGGTGCTCGAGCTCTTCAACGCCGCGAGCCCGGAGAACGACCTCAAGTGGGGCGTCTGGGAAGGCGAGTGGGAGGGGGACTACGGCCGCCGGCAGACGCTCGAGGCGCTGAGTTGGCTGCGCGGCCAGGGATTCCACGTCCGCGGACACGTGCTGGTCTGGCCTGGCTGGGAGAATCTTCCCCAGCAGGTGGTCCGGCTGCGCGGCACGCCCCGCGAGGCGGAGATCCCGGCGATGGTGCTGGGGCACATCGCGGAGATCACCGCGGCGACGCGCGCGTGGGTGCAGGAGTGGGACGTGCTCAACGAGCCCTACGACAACCATGACCTCATGACCCGCTTCGGCGAGGGCCTCATGGTCGACTGGTTCCGCGCGGCGGCGGCCGGCGCCCCGGGGGTTCCGCTCTACCTGAACGACTACAGCAACCACGACCTCGTGACCGACCGCGATCACTGCGCGGAGTTCGTCCGGGTCGCGCAGTACCTCCTGGACCACGGCGCCCCGCTGGGCGGACTGGGCCTGCAGGCGCACATCGGGGCGCAGCCGAACCCGCCGGTCAACGTGCTTGCCGCATTGGACCGCTACGCGCAGTTCCGGCTCCCGATCCGATTCACCGAGCTCGACATCGACACGGATGACGAGGCGCTGCAGGCGGACTACCTGCGCGACTTTCTCATTCTCGCCTACAGCCATCCGTCGGTCGTCGGAGTCCAGCTGTGGGGCTTCTGGGAAAGCGCCCACTGGCGGCCCAAGTCGGCCCTGTTCCGGGCGGATTGGTCCGAGAAACCCGCGGCCCAGGCCTATCGTTCGCTCGTGCTCGGACAGTGGCGCACGCGGCTGCAGTCGGCCGCGGGCGACCAGGGCGAGGTTGCGGGTCGGGGCTATCACGGCGACTATATCGTGACCGTGGAGCGCGACGGACACCGCGCGCAGCAGACCTTCCGGTTGCGTCCGGAAGAACCGCGCACCACCGTGGTGATCACCCTCCCGTGAGCATGGTCCTGACGCGGTTCGCTTGTCTCGCCCTGGTCGGCACGTTGCTGGCGTTGGACCGCGTCAGCGCGGCCGAGCCGGCCCGGGTCGAGTTCGCCGCGGTCGAGGGATTTGCCCTCGCGCGGGCGGGGCGCGCGGCGCCGTTGCGCGTCGCGGCGGACGACTGGGCCGGGGTCATTCGCGCGGCGGGCGATCTTCGGGATGACCTCGCGCGCGTGACTGGCCAGCCGCCGGAACTGGCGACCGCCGTTCCCGCCGGGGGCGAGCCGGTGCTCATCGGCACGGTCGGTCACAGCACGCTGATCGACGGGCTCGTCGCGCGGGGCCGGCTCGACGTGTCGGGCGTCCGCGGGAGGTGGGAAGCGTTCCAGCTCGAGGTGGTCGTCGATCCACTGCCGGGTGTGCCCCGGGCCCTGGTGATCGCGGGCAGCGACAAGCGCGGCACGATCTACGGCCTGTACGAGCTCTCGGCCCGGATCGGCGTCTCGCCATGGTACTGGTGGGCCGACGTGCCGGTAGCTCGGCATTCGGACCTCACGGTGACCGGCCCGCGGCTGTTGGAGCCCGGTCCGACGGTGAAGTACCGCGGCCTTTTCCTCAACGACGAGGAGCCGGCGCTTGCGGGCTGGGCGAGGGAGAAGTTCGGCGGTTTCAACCACGCGTTCTACGCCAAGGTGTTCGAGCTGATGCTTCGGTTGCGGGCCAACTACCTCTGGCCGGCCATGTGGCACAGCGCCTTCAACGAGGATGACCCGGAGAATCCGCGGCTGGCCGACGAATACGGCATCGTGATGGGCACTTCGCACCACGAGCCGATGCTGCGCGCGCAGCAGGAGTGGAAGCGCCACGGCACCGGTCCGTGGAATTACGCGACCAACGGGGAGGTGTTGCAGCGCTTTTGGGCCGAGGGTGTGCAGCGCAACCGGGCCTACGAGAGCATCCTCACGCTCGGCATGCGCGGCGACGGCGACGAGGCGATGTCCGAGCAGACCAACGTGCGGCTGCTCGAGGGCATCGTGGCCGACCAGCGCGCGATCATCCGGTCCGCCACGGGCCGGCCGGTCGAGGCGGTGCCGCAGCTCTGGGCGCTCTACAAGGAGGTCCAGGCCTACTACGAGCACGGCATGCGGGTGCCGGACGACGTCACGCTGCTGTGGTGCGACGACAACTGGGGCAACATCCGCCGCCTGCCCACGGCGGACGAGCGGCGGCGGCCGGGCGGCGCCGGCGTCTACTACCATTTCGACTACGTCGGCGATCCCCGGAACTACAAGTGGCTGAACACCGTGCCGCTGACGAAGGTGTGGGAGCAGATGCACCTGGCTTGGCAGCTCGGCGCCGACCGGATCTGGATCGTGAACGTCGGCGACCTGAAGCCGATGGAGTTCCCGCTGGAGTTCTTCCTGCGTTACGCGTGGCGGCCGGCCGCGCTGCCGTACGAGGACCTCGATGCCTACGCGCACGACTGGGCCGGGCGGCAGTTCGGCCCGGCGGCGGCCGGGGAGGTGGCGAACCTCATCAACGGCTACACGCGGCTGCTCGGCCGGCGGAAACCCGAGATGCTCGCGCCCGAGACCTTCAGCCTGATCAACTACGACGAGGCCGACCGCGTCCTGGCGGAATGGCGCGAACTCGACCAGCGCGCACGGCGGCTCGAGTCGACGCTGCCCGAGGCCGAGCGGGCGGCCTATTTCCAGCTCGTGCGCCACCCGATCGAGGCTGGCCGGATCGTGCACGAGCTCTACGTCACGGCGGGTCGAAACCGCCTCTATGCCTCGCAGGCGCGGGCCTCGACCAACGACCTCGTCCCGACTGCCCGCACGTGGTTCGCGGCCGACGCGGCGCTTACCGCCCGCTGGGACGCGATGCTGGACGGGAAATGGCGCCGGATGATGTCCCAGACCCACCTCGGCTACCTCACGTGGCAGCAGCCGCCGGGCAACACGCTGCCGCCGGTGACCGAGGTCCAGGTGCCGGAGGCCGGCAAGCTCGCCGTCGCCATCGAGGGCGAGGCCGGGGCCCGGCCGGGCGACTATCCCTTGAAGGAGGAAGGTCGGCTGCCAGCGATGAGCCCGTACGGTGCCTCCGTGCGCTGGCTCGAGGTGTTCAACCGCGGGCGGAGCCCGGTCGCATTCACGCTCGAAGCCTCGGAGCCGTGGCTCCGGTTGTCGGCCCGCTCCGGCACCGTGGGCCCGGACCAGCGGATCAATCTTGCGGTGGACTGGGCGTCGGTTCCGGCGGGATGGCACGAGCCGACCGTCACCGTCCGTGACGGCGGCGGCGACAAGCCTATCGTGATCCGGGTGCCTGTGGACCATCGGCCGGTGACTGGCCGGGGCTTCGTGGAGGCGGACGGGTGCGTCGCGATCGAGGCGCCGCACTACCAGCGCGCCGTCGCAGGCCCCGGCGTCACGTGGACGACTCTGGCGGGATTGGGCCGCGGAGTCGGCGGCGTCACGAGCCTGCCGGTGACGGCGCCAGCCAGCGTACCGGCGGCGGACGGCCCGCGGCTGGAGTATGAGGTCTTTCTCCGCAGCGAGGGGACGGTCACGGTCCGCATCCAGTGCGCGCCGTCGCTGGACTTCGATCCCGCGTCGCCGCTCCGCCTGGCGGTCTCGCTCGACGACCAGCCGCCGCAGGAGGTGCCGGTGGCGACGCAGCCGATGACGCCGGACTGGGAGCAGGTGGTCGGCGCCGGGGTGCGCGAAGTGGCGGTGAAGCTCACAGTGCCGGCGTCCGGGCCTCACGTCTTGAAACTCTGGCGCGTGACGCCGGCGGTGGTGCTGGAGCGCATCGTGATCGATGCCGGCGGGCTGCGGCCAAGCTATCTTGGCCCGCCGGAAAGCAGCAGGGCGGAACCCTGAGCAACCATGGCGATGAAACTCGGATTCGGTCTTTACCGGCACATGCTTACCGCGGAGAACTTCGCGTTTGCGAAGCAGGCCGGCGCGACTCATCTCGTCGCGCACCTCGTCGACTACTTCCGCGGTGGCGCGCATGTGGGCCCGGACGACCAGCCGACCGGCACTGACTGGGGCTGGGGGCTGGCGGGCAATCCGGACCGGCTGTGGACGCTGGAGGAGCTCACGGCCCTGCGCCGGCAGGTCGAGGCGGCAGGCCTGAAACTTGAGGCGATCGAGAACTTTGACCCGGCGCACTGGGGTGACATCCTGCTCGACGGGCCGCGGCGCGCGCAGCACGTGGAGAACGTGAAGACGATCATCCGGCGCGTCGGCGAGGCGGCGATCCCAGTCATCGGGTACAACTTCTCCGTCGCCGGCGTGGCGGGGCGGACGAAGGGGCCGTATGCCCGCGGCGGCGCGCCGGCCGTCGGGATGGAGGGACCCTACGACCGGCCGATGCCGCAGGGGCTGGTCTGGAACATGGTGGTCGATCCGACCGCGCCGCAGCGGCCGACCGGCGACGTGCCGGCGGCCACTCCCGAGCAACTCTGGTCACGGTTCCAGCGCTTCGCCGACGAGGTCATGCCGGTCGCGGAGCGCGCGGGCGTCCGCCTGGCGCTGCATCCGGACGATCCCCCGATGCCGACGATCCGGGGCCAGCCGCGGCTGGTCTACCAGCCCTCGCTCTACCAGCGGGTGATCGACCTGAACCCGAGCCCGGCGAACACCCTCGAGTTTTGCGTGGGTTCGCTCGCCGAGATGACGGAGGGCGACATCTATGAGGTGGTCGACCGGTACAGCCGGCAGCGGCGCATCGGCTACGTTCACCTGCGCAACGTCCGGGGCAAGGTGCCGCACTACAAGGAGACCTTCATCGACGACGGTGAGGTCGACGTGCTGCGGGTGCTCGCGATTCTCCAGCGGAACGGCTTCGACGGTGTGATCATCCCCGACCACGCCCCCCAGATGAGCTGCGCCGCCCCCTGGCACGCCGGCATGGCGTTCGCGATGGGGTACCTGAAGGCGGGGCTGCAGGCCATCGAACGCGCCTGAGACGGCGGTGCCGCACCGGAAACCAATCCCATGAAACCCGCGCAGTGGGCCACGTTCAAGCGAGCCGCCCGGCTCGAGAAGCTCGACCAGGTGCCGATGGCCCTGATCGTCGACAGCCCGTGGATCCCGGGGTACGTCGGCGTGAGCCACCTCGACTTCTACCTCGACCCGGAGGTGTGGTTCCGGTCGCACCTTCAGGTGTACCAGGAGTACCCCGACATCACCTTCCTGCCCTCATGGTGGATGGAATACGGCATGGCCGCCGAGCCGTCGGTGCTGGGCACCAAGATCAAGTTCTGGCCGAACAACACGCCGAGCGAGTGCCGGACGCTGGTGAACATCGAGGACCTTGAGCATTTCCAAGAGTACGAGGTGGAGAGCGACGGCTTCATGGCTCTCACGCTGCAGCGGATCCGCATGCAGCGGCAGCGCATCCTCGACACGGGGGAGATCCTGCCGGTGGCCACCGCCCGCGGGCCGATGTGCACCGCTGCGTTCGTGCGCGGCACCACCGAGCTGATGATGGACCTCCTAGAGAAGCCCGAGTGGGCGCATCGGCTGCTCGACCTCACCACGCGGCTGACGATCGACTGGCTCAAGGCCCAGGCCCGAGCGCTCGGACCGACCGTTGAGGGCATTTTCCTCCTCGACGACATCGTCGGATTCGTGAGCGAGGAGCATTATCGGGAGTTCTGCCATCCATACCTGAAGCGCATCTGCGACGCCTTCCCGCCGGATTGGGTGAAGATCTACCACAACGACGCGTCGATCGAGGCCTGCCTCGAGCACCTCCCGGCGGCGGGCTTTCAGGTGCTGAACTGGGGCAAACAGACGGACATCGCCGACGTGATCCGGCGCGTCGGTGGCCGGATCTGCCTCATGGGCAATGTGAATCCGCTCGAGATCGGCGTGCGGGGCACGCCAGAGGAGGTGCGGCGCGCGACGCTCGATGTGCTCGAGAAGAGCCGCGGCGAGGGCCTGATCCTCTCGGTCGGCGGCGGCGTCAGCCCCGGCATGCCGCGCGCCAACCTCCGCGCCATGCAGGCCGCGCTGGCGGAATTCAACGCGCAACGCTGACCGACCTTCGGTTTCTTGTCGCATGCACCCCGGCAAATTTCCCGACGCGTTTTCGCTCCGGCACGAGACGGTTCTGATCACCGGCGGCGGGACCGGCATTGGCCTGGCGATGGCGCGCGCGATGCACGCGGCCGGCGCGCGGGTCGCGCTCGTCGGGCGGCGGGAGACCGAGCTGGCCGCGGCGGCGAAGTCGCTCGGCGAGGGCGTGACCTGGTTCGCGCACGACATCACTCACCTCGAGGCCGCCGGCGCGCTGGTTGAACGCGTGACCGCGAAGGCGGGCCCGGTCTCCTGTTTGGTCAACAATGCAGGCATCCACCTGAAGAAGCCAGCGGTGGACACGACGCCAGATGAGTTCCAGCGCGTGCTCACCACGCATGTAGTGGGAGCGCACGCGCTGGTCCGGGCGGTGACGCCGGGCATGATCGAGCGGCGCCATGGCTGCATCCTGTTCACCGCTTCGATGGCCTCGCTGTTCGGCATCCCGCAGGTGATCGCCTACACGGCGGCGAAAACCGCCATGGTTGGCATGGTGCGCGGGTATGCCACGGAGTTCTCGCCACACGGGATCCGGGTGAACGCGATCGCCCCGGGCTGGATTGAGACCGACATGTCGCGCCGCGCCCTCGAGGGCGATCCGGCGCGCAAAGCCAAGGTACTCGGTCGCACCCCTGCGGCCCGGCTGGGCCAGACCGAGGAGATCGGCTGGGCGGCGGTCTACCTGGCCTCGCCCGCGGCGCGCTTTGTCACCGGCGTGACTCTGCCGGTCGATGGGGGCGCGAGCATCGGGTTCTAGCCCGCTAGGCCGGACTGGCGGAACGGGCGCGCCGGGCAGCCAACTCCTCCGCGAGCTGGATCGTCCGCTGGCGGTTGAGCGCGTACAGCGCGAGCAGCACGGTGCACACGGCAAAGAGCAGGCCGACGACCACGCCGGCGGAGAAGCGGTAGCCCTGGACGGCGTCGGGCGCCGCGGGGAAGTGCGTGTCGTAGTGGAAGGCGCCGGCCATGAGCCAGAGGAAGGTCGCCGAGCCGACGGCGAGGCCGGCCTTAAGCGCGAAGCCGATCGTCGCGAAGACGATTCCGGTGAACCGCCGGCCGGTCTGCCACTCGGAATAGTCCGCGACGTCGGCGAAGATGGCCCAGACCAGCGGGATGGTCGGTGCGTAGACGATGGAGCCGAGGACCGTGAGGGCCAGCATCCCGTACACGTTGGCCGGCGCGAGGAGGTAGAACGCGAACGCATTGAGGGTTGCGAGCGAGAAGCCGGCGAGGGCGACCGCCTTCTTGCCGTAGTGCCGGGCCAGCGAGGCGGACAGGAGGATCACGATGATCGTCGTCACGGTGCCGACCATGTTGGCGATGCTGTTGAACACGTCGGCGACGTTCGAATGGGCGAGCTGGTCGCGCGCACCGTGGACGACGTAGCCCAGGAGCTCGAGGATGCCCCCGGGCCGGGGCGCGCCGGTGGCGAGGCCCGGAGCGGTCAGGCCGAGCCGGTCGAGGAAGTCGAACATCGCGGCCTTGTCCACATAGTGGTGATAGTAGTTGTACATCGCGCCGCCGCGGAACGAGAGGATGGCGAAGTGCACGAAGGTCATGAGGGCCATGACACGCCAGGGCCCGTTGCGGAGGAGGTCCTGGAAATCCTGGCGGGGCGAAGACTGGGTGGCGGTGGCGGGCTTGATGCGCTCGCGCGTGGTCGCGAACGTGACGACGAACAGCACGAGGCACAGGACGGCCCAGATGGTCATCGTGACCTGCCAGCCGTGGGGACGGTCGTTGGCGGGTCCGGCGAACTTGGCGACCAGCGGCAGGGTGAAGCCGCCGACGATGAATTGGGCGACGTTGACGGCGATGAACCGGTAGGAGTTGAGCCTTGCCCGCTCGTTCAGGTCGGCGGTCATGACGCCGCCGAGGGCCGAGTACGGCATGTTGTTCATCGAGTAGAGCGTCATGAGCAGCGTGTTGGTGATCGCCGCGTACGCGATGAGCGCGCCCAGGCTCCAGCCCTGGGGCGTGGTGTAGGCGAGGATCATGACGACGGCCCAGGGGCCGGCGGTCCAGATGATCCAGGGCCGGAACTTGCCCCAGCGCGTTTCCGTGCGGTCGGCCAGCACGCCCATGATCGGGTCAAACACCGCGTCCCACAGTCGCGGCCAGAGGAGGATCGCGGCGGCGGCGCCGGCGGTGAGACCGAACACGTCGGTGTAGAAATTCAGCTGGAACAGAATCATCGTCATGAAGACGAAGTTCGCAGCCGCGTCGGCCGCGCTGTAGCCGGCCTTCTCGACGAACGAGAGTTTCTGGACGGGGGCAGTCATGGTGGGGTGGGGTGAATCCCGGTTGGGACCAGGGAAAGCAGGCAAGGCGGCGGGCGCCGCGGGATTCAATGCAGGTACTGCATGAGGAGATTCTCGAGATACTCCTGGCGGCCGGACCGGGGGGTGGGCTCGCCGAGACGGGACAGAACCAGCTTCTCAAGGGAGCGGAACGAGGCGCGGCCGGTCTCGATGTCCCGGCCGAAGCCGGAGTCGTACGAGGCATACCGGGCGGCGACGAACTGCGCGTAGCGACCGTCGGCGAGGATCCGGCGGGCCAGTTTGAAGGCGAGCGCGTAGGCGTCCATGCCGCCGATGTGGGCGAGGAACAGGTCCGCGGGGTCGATGGACGGGCGGCGCAGCTTGGCGTCGAAGTTGAAGCCGCCGCGGCCGAGGCCGCCGGCCCGCAGGATGGACATCATGGCGAGGGTGAGCTCGCGGACGTCGGTGTTGAACTGGTCGGTGTCCCAGCCAAGGAGCGGGTCGCCGGCATTGGCGTCGATGGAGCCCAACATGCCGGCGGCGGCCGCGACCTCGATCTCGTGCTGGAACGAGTGGCCGGCGAGCGTCGCGTGGTTGGTCTCGATGTTGAACTTGAAGTGTCGCTCGAGCCCGTAGGTACGCAGGAAGGCGATGCCGCTGGCCACGTCGAAGTCGTACTGGTGCTTGGTGGGCTCCTTGGGCTTGGGCTCGATCAGGAACTGGCCCTTGAACCCGATCCGCTTGGCATGGTCCACGGCCAGGTGAAGGAACGCCGCCAAGTGGTCCTGCTCGCGCTTGAGGTTGGTGTTGAGCAGGGTCTCGTAGCCTTCGCGCCCGCCCCAGAAGACGTAGTTTTCGCCGCCGAGCTCCTGGGTGACCTCCAGCGCCTTCTTCACCTGGGCTGCGGCATAGGCGAAGACGTGGGCGTCGGGGTTGGTCGCAGCGCCGCACATGTAGCGGGGATGGGAGAACAGGTTGGCGGTGCCCCAAAGCAGCTTCACGCCGGAGGCGCGCTGGTGCGCCTTGGCATGGACGACCAGTTGGTCGAGATGGCGGTTCGACTCGGCCAGGGTGCGACCCTCGGGGGCGATGTCGCGGTCGTGAAAGCACCAGAACGGTGCCTCGATCTTGGTGCAAAACTCGAAGGCGGCATCCATGCGGCGCTTGGCGACCGACACCGGGTCGCGGCCGCGCTCCCACGGTCGCGCGATCGTGCCGGGGCCGAACGGGTCGGAGCCGACGCCGCGGAACGAATGCCAGTAGGCGATGGAGAAGCGCAGGTGGTCCTTGAGCGGGCGGCCGTCGATCAGCTCGGCGGGATTGTAATGCTTGAACGCCAGGGCCGAGCCGGAGCGCGGGCCCTCGTACGGAATGCGGCCGATGCCGGCAAAGTGGGAGGTGCGGGACTTCATCGCGGAAGGGGCGGGGTGCCCAGCAGCCAATCCGGCGCCGGTCCGGCGCGGCAAGTGACCGACGAATCTAACATTAGACTTGAGCCGGGATTGCCCGCCCGCAGGGTCGGGTCTACCACAGTGTCAGCCTTGCCCCGCCCCCCATGACCGACCGTCGCACCACGCTTGCCGATGTGGCCCGGGCTGCCGGCGTCCATGTCACGACGGTTTCGCTGGCACTGCGCAACCATCCGCGGCTGCCGCCGGCGACGCGGGAGCGGTTGCAGGGCCTGGCGCGCCGGCTGGGCTACCGGCCCGACCCGCTGCTGCGCGCCCTGGTCGCCTACCGGGGGCGCACACAGGAGCGCCGCTCGCCGTCGACGCTGGCGTACGTGACGAACTGGGACTCGGCGTGGGGGTGGAAGAAGGTGACCGCGCACCCGGACTTCTACGAGGGGGCGCGGACCAAGGCCGAGGAGCTGGGCTACAAGCTCGAGCACTTCTGGGTGCGCGAGCCCGGCCTGACGCACGGGCGCATGAGCGGCATCCTGGCGGCGCGCGGCATCAACGGCGTGATCATCGCGTCGCACCAGCGCGAGGCCGACGACGCGATCGACTTCGACTGGAGTCAGTTCAGCGCGGTGAAGATCGACTATTTTCCGCACCGGCCGGAGCTGCACAACGTGACGAACGACCAGTGCAGCATCATTCGGCTGGCGATGCAGCGCGTCATCGCCGCGGGCTACCGCCGTGTCGGCTTCGTCATGCACCGTGGCTGGAACTATAGTGTCGACCACCTTTGGTCCGCGGGCTTCCTCTGCGAGCAGGCAAACCTGCCGCTCCGCGACCGCATCCCAATGCTCCTGTTCCCGGACGCGGACCCGATCGAGGACTGGATGAACGAGTCCAAGACCGACGTCATCGTGCCGCTCCGCCGCCTCCGCGAGTGGTATGAGCACTACCGCCCGGAGGTGATCATCTCGAAGGCGTCGTTTGTCCGGCCGCAGTTGGCGGAGCTGAAGCTCCGGATCCCGCGCGACGTGGCGTTCGTCGACGTGTTCCTGGACAGCTTTGATGGCCGGGTCGCCGGGGTGCGCCAGAACTACGAGACGGTGGGTGCGCTGGCCGTGGAGATCCTCGCGGGCCAGATGCACCACAACAAGTTTGGCGTGCCGACCATTCCGACGACGACCTTCGTGGAAGGCACGTGGTTCGACGGCGCCACCTGTCCCCCGCGCCGCCGGGCGTGAGGCCCAGACCTTTTCACCATGAGCATCTACCTCGGCATCGACAGTGGCACCCAGAGCACCAAGTGCGTCGCGTACGACCTCGACGCGGGCCGCGTGGTCGCGGAGGCGCGGGCGCCGCATCAGCTGATCGGCGGACTGCCCCCCGGGCACATGGAGCAGCATCCGCAGGAGTGGGCGGCCGCGCTTGAGCAGGTGCTCGCGGAGGTTGCGGCCAAGGTCGACGGATCCCGGGTGCGGGGCATCGGCGTCTCGGGCCAGCAGCACGGCTTCGTGCCGCTCGACGAGCACGGCGCGGTGATCCGGCCCGCGAAGCTCTGGTGCGACACGTCCACCGCTCCGGAGTGCGCGCTCCTTACCCGGAAACTGGGCGGACCGCGCGCGGTGATCCGCGAGACCGGCCTGCCGTTCCTGCCCGGCTACACGGCGCCGAAGATCCTCTGGCTGAAACGGCACGAGCCGGCGAACTTCCGCCGCCTGCGGCACGTCCTGCTGCCGCACGACTTCCTGAATTTCCACCTCACCGGCAGCTACACGATGGAGGCGGGCGACGCCTCGGGCACCGCGTTGTTCGACGTCCGCCGTCGGCGCTGGTCGGCCCTGGTCTGCGCCGCCATCGACCGCCGCCTGCTGTCCAGCCTTCCCGCCATCCGCGACTCGCGCGAGGCCGCCGGCATGCTGAAACCAGAGCTGGCGCGGCGCCTCGGATTCACCGGCGAGGTCGTCGTCGCGGCCGGCGGCGGCGACAACATGATGGGGGCGATCGGCACCGGCAACGTGGCGCCGGGCGTCGTCACCGCGTCCTTCGGCACCAGCGGCACGATCTACGCCTTCAGCCGCCAGGCCGTGGTCGACCCGCAGGGCGAGATCGCGGCGTTCTGCTCCTCGACCGGCGGCTGGCTACCGCTGCTGTGCACGATGAACGTCACGCTCGTCACCGAGCAGATCCGCCGGCTGTTCGGCGCCGACCACCCGGCGATGGAGCGGGCGGTGGGCGCGGTGCCGGCGGGGGCGGACGGCCTGCTGCTCCTGCCGTATTTCGACGGCGAACGGACGCCGAACCTCCCGCACGGCCGCGGCGTGCTGTTCGGCGTGACGCGCCACAACACGACGCCGGGTCACCTCATGCGGGCGGCGATGGAAGGGGTCACGATGGGCATGAACTACGGTCTGCGCCGCCTGGGTGAGCTCGGCATCCGGCCCCGCGAAATCCGCCTAACGGGGGGCGGCGCGAAGTCGGCGACGTGGCGGCAGATCATGGCCGATGTCTTCGGAGTGCCGGTGGTGAAGATGACGGAGGACGAGGGAGCGGCGCTCGGCGGGGCGCTGCAGGCCGCCTGGTGCGACGCCGCCCGCCGGGGCGAGCGGGCCGACCTGGCGGCGCTCTGTGCCCGGGCGGTCGCGGTGGACGACGCCAGCCGGTGCCGGCCCGATCCGCGGCGCCGCGCGCTGTACCGGCTCCAGCAGGCCGAGTTCGAGCGTCTCGGGCGTTCGCTGCGACCGCACTTCGCCTAGGGCTTTTCGCACTTCGGCCCCGAAGGGCTCAAGTCGGCGCCGCCAGGGCCGATAAATGGGGTTGGTCCCCTCGCAAAGCGGTCAGACCAGGGCCGCCGCGCGTGGATATCACCCCATGAACATGTCCCTCCGTTTTCGCTTCCGCCTCCTCATCGCCATCTTGTGCCTTGTGGCCAGCACGTTTGGCATTGCAGCCTTTGTCCTGAACCGCGCCACCCAGACCCGGATCGCGGAGCTGGAGGTCACGACGACGGCGATCCGCCAGCACATGGAGGGCGACATGACCCACGAGGCCCTGCGGGGTGACGTGTATGCGGCGATGGCCGCGGCCCAGGAGCCGGGCGCGCCCCGGCGCGACGAGGTGGTGCGCGAGACGCAGCGCCACGCGACGGAATTCCGGGAGATGCTTGAGGCCAACCTGAAGCTTCCCTTGGCGAAGGACCGGATTGCGATGCTCGAGAAGCTGCGCGGGCCGTTGAACGCGTACTGCGACCTGTGCATTGCCACGGTCGCGCAGGCCTTCGCCGACCCGGTCGCTGCCCGCGCTTCGCTCCCGCAGGTGGAGGCGGCCTATCAGGAACTCGAGTCGGCCCAGGAGCCGATCAGCAGCCGGCTGATTGCCGACCACACGCAGGCGCGGGCCGACACGGAGGCCGCGGGCCACACGTTCCTGAATGTCCTGCTCGTCACATTCGGGATCGCGGGATGCGTCTACGTTTTCTTCATCTACAAGCTCGAGTGGGTGACCACCTGCATGCAGGCGGTGCTGACCGAGCTGGATGTGGCGACCAAGGGCACCCTCAGCCGCGCGCGGCAGCTGGCCGACGTGAGCGAGACCCTGTCCGAAGGCTCGGCGAAACAGGCCGCCTCGCTGGAGACCAGTTCCGCCTCGCTCGAGGAGGTTTCCGGCATGACCCGGCGCACGGCGGACCACGCGAAGGCCGGCAAGCAGCTGGCGGACCGCACGCGCCGGTCGACGGAGGCGGGCCTCGCCGATATGCAGGTCCTCCGTCAGGCGATGGAAGGACTCCAGGAGTCGAGCGCGCAGGTCACCAAGATCACGAAGACGATCGACGAGCTGGCGTTCCAGACAAACATCCTGGCGCTGAACGCGGCCGTGGAGGCCGCCCGGGCCGGCGAGGCCGGCCTCGGTTTCGCGGTCGTGGCCGAGGAGGTGCGCAGCCTCGCGCAGCGCAGCGCGGCCGCCGCCAAGGAGACGGCCCAGCAGATCGCGGAGGCGGCCAACCGGACCACGGAGGGCACGCGCCTCTGCGCCAAGGTGGCCGACAGCCTCGACGGCATGGCCAAGCTGACCAGCGAGCTCGACGCCCTGATCGGCGAGATTGCCACGGCCGCCCAGGAACAGAGCGAGGGCATCGGTCAGGTCACCGGCGCGGTCTCGGAGATCGACCGGGTGACCCAGACCACGGCGTCTCACGCTACCGAGGTGACCGAGCTGGTGAGCCAGCTCCGGCAGCAGGCCGCGCGGCTCCAGGAGCCGATCACCCTGATTGTCGCTCTGCTCTACAATCGTGAGACCCGGCCGAGCCGGGACGACGAAGCAGTGGGAGCCCGTCCGGCTGCCTTGCCCGCCTCCCGCCCGACGGGCGCGAGCCGGGTCCGTCCCACGGCGCGCCGGCCCGAGTTGGCCGAGGTGTGAGCTGAGGTAGGTCCTGCGGCGCAAGGGGATCGGAAACCGGTTCGTCCATTTGACGGACGGGGGGCTGGACGTCGGGCACAAGACGTGCTCCATTGAAGGTGATTATGCCTCCACGCAAAGTTGCCATCCTCACCGCGGGCGGGCTTGCGCCCTGCCTCAGTGCCGCCACCGGCGGCCTGATCGAGCGCTACACGGCGATCGCCCCGGAGATCGAGCTGATCTGCTACCGCAACGGCTACAAGGGCCTGCTGCAGGGCGACAAGATTCCGGTGGCGGACGACCTCCGCGACTCGGCCCGGGTGCTCCGCCACTACGGCGGCAGCCCGATCGGCAACAGCCGGGTGAAGCTCACGAACGTCAAGGACTGCGTGAAGCGCGGTCTGGTCAAGGAGGGGCAGGACCCGCTGGCGGTCGCGGCCGAGCAGCTGCGCAAGGACGGCGTGGACGTGCTCCACACCATCGGCGGCGACGACACGAACACGACGGCGGCGGACCTGGCGGCGCACCTCGCGAAGATCGGCCACGAGCTGACCGTGATCGGCCTGCCCAAGACGATCGACAACGACATCATTCCCATCCGCCAGAGCCTCGGCGCCCTGACGGCGGCCCGCGAGGGCGCGCTGTTCTTCCAGCGCGTGGTGGCCGAGCACAGCTCGAGCACCCGCGTGCTGATCATCCACGAGATCATGGGCCGCCACTGCGGCTGGCTCGCGGCGGCGACGACCTACGAGTACCTGAAGCTGCTCGAGTCGCAGCCGTACGTCCCGAGCCTCGGCATCAAGCGCGACCGCATGTCGGTGCACGGCGTGTACCTGCCGGAGCTGCCGTTCGACATCGGCACGGAAGCGGCGCGGCTTCGGTCGGTCATGGACCGCGAGGGCAACGTGAATATCTTCCTGAGCGAGGGCGCCGGCGTGGAGGAAATCGTGGCCGAGATGATCGCCCGCGGCGAGGAGCCGCCGCGCGACCCGTTCGGTCATGTGAAGCTCGACCTGATCAATCCCGGCAAATGGTTCGGCGAGCGCTTCTCGAAGCTGCTCGGCGCCGACAAGGTGCTGGTGCAGAAGAGCGGTTACTTTGCCCGCGCGGCCGCGGCCAACGCCGCGGACCTCGGCCTGATCGACCGCTGCGTGCGCCATGCCGTGGCCTGCGCGCTGCGCCGCGAGGGCGGCGTGATCGGCGAGGACGAGGAGCGCGGCAACGAGCTCCGCGCGATCGAGTTCCCGCGCATCAAGGGCGGGAAGCACTTCGACATCCACACGCCCTGGTTCACCAAGATCCTGGCGCAGGTCGGACAGGCGGTTCCCGCCCCGCAGGCGGCGCCGGCGGCATAGCCGGGGCCGCGGTCAGGCCTTCAGCCACGGCAGGGCGTCGAGGTCGACATTGCCGCCCGTGAGGATGAGTCCGACCTTGCGGCCGGCGACATCGAGCCTGCGTTCGGTGACGGCGGCGTAGGGTACGGCGCCGGACGATTCCACGATCACGTGGAGTTGCTCCCAGAGCGTGCGCATGGCCGCGACGATGCCGGCCTCGCTGACGGTGAGGACGCCGTCGACATGCCGGCGCATGATCTCGAAGTTCGGCGCGCCGATGGTGGTGCGCAGGCCGTCCGCGATCGTCGCCGCGTGCTCGAGGGGCACGATGTGCCCGGCCGCGAACGAGCGGGCGGCGTCGCCGGCCTCGGCGGGCTCGACCGCGAGGACCTGGAGCGCCGGCCGCACCGCGCGGGCCGCGATGGCGGTGCCGGCGAGGAGGCCGCCGCCGCCGACGGGGCAGAGCACGACGTCGAGGTCGGGCGCCTCCTCGAGCAGCTCGAGGACGGCGCTGCCCTGGCCGGCCATCACGCGCTCGTCGGTGAAGGGGTGGATCATCGTGGCGCCCGTCCGGGCCACGATCGCCGCGCAGGTGTCCTCGCGGGCCTGCTGGGTGGGCTCGCAGAAGGTGATCTGCCCGCCGAAGGACTCGACATTGCGGACCTTGGACTTGGGCGAGTTGGACGGCATCACGATGTACGCAGGAATCCCGCGCAGGCGGGCGGCCCGCGCGAGGGCGGCGGCGTGATTGCCGGAAGAGTGGGTGGCGACCCCGCGCGCGGCCTCGGCGTCGGTGAGCGAGAAGACGGCGTTCGTGGCGCCGCGCGCCTTGAAGGCGCCGACCTCCTGGAGATTCTCGCACTTGAAGAAGAGCCGGCCACCGCACGCGGCATCAAGCGCGGCATTGGTCAGGACGGGAGTCCGCCGGACCCGGGCCCGGATGCGGTCATGGGCGGCAAGAATGGCGGCGAAATCCAGGGGCACGGAGCCATCAAGCCGCAACTGGCGGCAGGGGCCAAGGAACAAGTGAGAGGGGATGATGGAAAGTAACAGGTAACAGGGACCAAGTAACAGGAATCTGGCGCTAGGGATCAGGTGCAGGACACCCGGTACCAGGGGCCGATTGCCAAAAGGTGACTTGCGGGCGCCGCAGAGGCCGGCCGCCTTGGCACTTGGTCCCTGTCCCATGTCACTTCCCCAACCGGCCGCTTGCAGCCACCGGCGGAAAGCGGCAGGTTGGGCCATGGTCAAAAAACTCCTCCATACCCGCATGCGGGTGAACGACCTGGCCCGGACGGTGAAGTTCTACCAGGACGCCCTCGGGCTGAAACTGACGCGCCAGCACACCTCGCCGCGAGGCGCGCAGCTGGCGTTCCTCCAGACGCCCAACAGCGACGAGGAAATCGAGATCTGCCAGCTTCCGAACAGCCCGAGCGTGGCGGTGCAGCCCGACCTGATGCACCTCGCGTTCGAGGTCGACGATCTCGCCAAGTTCGCGGCGGAACTGGCGAAAAAAGGCTACCAGCTGAGCGATGGACCGACGGCGACCGGCAGCGGCTCGATGATCGCGTTCATCGACGCGCCGGAAGGCTACGAGGTGGAGCTGATCCAGCGCGGCAAGTGAGCGAAGCCGAGCCAGTCCCGCGGTCGCGCTGGCGTTCAGTCTGGGCCGATGCGCTGGCCTTCATCGCCGGTCTGGCGCTGGCGTGGTACGGGGAGTGGCAGACGCGGGACCTCGTCTGGAGCCTGTGGCTGTCCAGCCTGCTCGTGGGCTACGCGATGATCGTGTGGCGGATCTTCGGTCCGGCGGTGATGATCGGCACGGGCATGTGGCGTGACCGCCAACTGCTGGCCGGCGAGTCGCCGGTGCCGATCGTGCTGGGCGGGGCGGCCTATCTGGTCGGGGGGCTGTTCCTGCTGGCGTTCTTCACCGTGCATTTCGGGATGTTTCATTTCGTCCACTCCGTCTTCCTCAACCTGTTCTTCCCGGCGGTGGCGGGCGGCATGAAGAACGGGCCGAGCGCGGGGCTCTACCTGCACGTGCTGCAGACCTACTGGCCGTTCGTGCTCGTGGCGGCGGTGGCGGAGCGCAACGCGTTCCGGCTGGATCCATCAGCTCCGATGGCCGGTATCGCGCGCCGGACGGGTCAGGGCACGGGCAAGGGTGGGTTCGACGGCATGATGACGCCGTACAAGAACGTGGTGCGGCTTCACCTGCTGATCTTCTTCTTCGCCTTCGCGAGCTTTGCGAAGGTCGACAGCTTCGCGGTCTATGCCGTCGTGTATGCGGTGTATTTCTTCCCGTGGAGAGTGCTACGGAAGGAGCAATGACCGGCGGCCGGAGCGGTTAGCCAAAGACGCGCGGCGCCTTCGGCGCTGGAGGATCAATCGGCGCGATGCTTCCGTTCCCAGGCGAAGAGGTACTGCTGCGCGAGGCCCGCGAGCGGGCCGAAATGCGTTCGGCCGAAATGGGCGACCTGCGCGGGTTTCCAGCCGTGAAGCCCGTAGCGGGCGGCCATCGCCTTGAGGACCCAGGTGTCCACCGGGAAGGCCTCGAGTCGGCCGGCGCCGAAGAGCAGCACGCAGTCGGCGACTTTCTCGCCGACGCCCGGGAGCGAACAGAGGCGCTCCTTGGCCGTCGCATAAGGCAGCGTGGCCGTCTCGTCCAGCCAGCCTGGATGTTCCGCAAGAAACCGGGCGGTCTGGTGGATGTAGCGGGCGCGGAAGCCCAGCAGGCATTCGCGCAGCCGGTCCTCGGGGATGACCGCGAGCTGATCCCAGGTTGGGAGGCGATGGAGCGCGGCGGCTGGCGCGCCTTCGACGGCGCCGAGCGAGTCCCCGTGCCGCGTGGCGAGCAGGGCGACCATCTGCTTGATCTGGACGATCTGCTTCGTCGCGCTGCAGAGGAAGCCCAGCAGGGTCTCGCCGAACGGCTGGCGCAGGATCCGCAGGCCGCGGAACTCGTCGTGACAGCGCGCGAGGTGCGGGTCGCTCCGCCACGGCAGCGTGTCGGCGAGCGCGGCCACGTCGCCGTTGCCCTCGAGGTAGCCGGCGAGGATGGCGCCCGTTCCCGGGACGCGGGGCGCCGGGGCCGACCAAGCCAGGGCGCCGGAATCACCGGCGCGCAGGCGAACGAGCGTGGTCCCGAAGGTGCCGGTCCAGGTCCCGGTGGAATCGCAATGCCAGCGGAACGACTGGCCGCCGTCGAGCGTCTCGGCGAGCACCGCCGGACTGAAGGGCGCGGCGGTCGCCAGGGCCTGCCAGTCCGACCAAGGGGCGGGACTTACTGGCCGGGTTTTTCCCACAGGAAGCTCTTGTGGACGGCGAGCAGCGTGCCGTCGGTTGCGACGGCCTCGAGCTTCCACGCGACCGGCCGCGCCTTGGGTCCGGGCCAGTCGAGGCCCGTGAGGCCGAGATGGAAGACCGTGTCGCCGGCGGCGAGGGCGGCGGGAAACGTGTACACGCGGACCTGCGGGGCGTCGGGCTTGATGATCGACAGGACCAGCTTGGCGGCGGGCTGGGCGGAGCCGCGGTTGTGCACGCGGGCGAGGAAGTAGTAACCGTCGCGCCGGGCCGGCTGCGAGCGGATGACGACCTCGGAGCCGGTGTTCTCCTGGCCGGTGAAGTACTCGGAGATGCGCTCGAAGGACTCGGCGCTGCGCCAGCTGGTCCAGACCCGGACAAAGTCAACGTCGCCGGCGCGGGCGGCGAGCGGCGCGAGCAGGCAGGCGAGCAGGAGGACGGAGCGCATGGGGGAATTCAGCGGGGCTGGAGCGCGGCGCTCAATCCTCATTTCAGTTCGACGAGCTGGTAGCGGTGGATGCCGACGGGGGACGGCTCCCAGTGGTGCACGGACGGATGGATCAGGTAGGTCCGGGCGCCGTGCAGCACCGGCACGATCGGCGCCTCGCGGAGGAGCAGCGATTCCGCCTCCTGCAGCAGGGCGAAACGCGCGGCCGCGTCGGCGGTCTGGTTCGCGCGGGCGATCAGCTGGTCGTAGGCGGGGCTGCCCCAGCCGGTCCAGTTGTTGCCGCCGTTCGTGGTGAAGAGATTGAGGAAGGTGATCGGATCGGCGAAATCGGCGGTCCAGCCCATGATGCCGAGCGTGTGGCTGAGCGTCTGCTGGTTCTGAAGCCAGGTCTTCTGCTCATAGGGCTCGATCGTGATGGCGACCCCGAGTTCGCGCCGCCAGCGCGCCTGCAGCGCCTCGGCGACGCGCGGATTCTTGTCGTCATTCAGCACCTGCATGGGCAGCGGGGGCAGGCCGCGGCCGTCCGGGAAGCCGGCCTCCGCCAGCAGGGCGCGGGCCGCCGCGTAATCGGGCGTGAGCCCGGGCACCCGCGGATAGCCGCCGCAGTCGGGCGGCACCAGGGTGTCGGCGGGACGGAAGGAGCCGGCGTAGACGCTCTGGGAGATCGCCGGCCGGTCGAGGCAGAGCGCCAGGGCGCGCCGGACGCGCGCGTCCGTGAAAGGCGGCTTGGTGGTGTTGAAGCTGATGTAGAACACCGAAAGCAACGGATCGAGGCGCAGCAGCTGGGGCGACTCCTTCGCGTAGACCGCCACCTTGGAGGACGGGAGGCCATAGGTCAGGTGCACCTGACCCGCCCGGAAATTGTGCTCCTCGACGTCCGCCTTCTCGGTGGGGAAGAAAATGACGCGCTCGAGGTGATTGTGAGCGTCGTCCCAGTAGTGGGGGTTGCGCGTGACAACCAGCCGGGCGTTGGGTCGCCACTCGGTCAGGGTGAACGGACCGTTGCCGACGAGATTGCCGGGGCGGGTCCAGGCGCTGTCGCGGTCCTCCAGCTTGCCGAACTTCTCGATGGTGGCGCGATGCACCGGCATCCACGTGCTGTGGGCGGCGAGCGCGAGCAGGTAGGGCGTGGGGTGGGCGAGCGCGAGGTGCAACGTGTGCGCGTCGACGACCCTGATTCCCACCTGGCTGAAGTCGGCCAGCTTGCCGGTGTTGAACGCCTCGGCATTCCGAATGGGCCAGAGCATGTAGCCGTAGACGGAGGCGAGGGCCGGGGTGAGGATGCGGCGGAAGGAGTAGGCGAAGTCCTCGGCGGTGACGGGATCGCCGTTGGACCAGCGGGCGGAGGCGCGGAGGTGAAACGTGTACTCGAGCCCGTCGGCTGAGATGTCCCAGCGCTCGGCGACGCCGGGCAACGGCTGGGCGGTTTTCTCGTCGAGGACCGTCAGACCCTCGAACAGCGCGGTGAGGATATTCTGGTCGGTGGCGGCGTCGACGAGGTTGGGATCGAGCGTGGCGGGCTCGCTCTGGTTGCCGACGAGCAGGGTCTTGATGCGAATGCCTTCCTCCACGGGCGTCTCGCGCCGGGCGCAGCCGAACGCGAGGAGGAGCAGGGAAAGCGCGGCGGCGAGGCCCGGGCGGAAAGACATGGGCGGAACGAAAGCACCGCCGGGGCCGCCTGCCAAGCGGCGAGGAGGAATATTCGCGGCCTACCCGGCGCCCTCGAGGACGGCCTCCTCGCGCTCGCGGCGGAACTGGCTGGTGTAGAGCTCGTAGTAATGACCGCGGCGCTGCAGCAGCTCGGCGTGGGTGCCGGACTCCTCGATGCGGCCCTTGGTGATGACGAGGATGCGGTCCGCCCGGCGGATGGTGCTGAGGCGGTGGGCGATGACGAAGCTGATGCGCCCGGCAAAGATCGTCTCGAGCCCGCGCTGGATGAGCTGCTCGGTCTCGGTGTCGATCGACGACGTGGCCTCGTCCATGACGAAGAGCTGGGGATGGGCGAGCAGGGCGCGCGCGAAGGACACGAGCTGCCGCTGGCCGGTGGACAGGCGGTTGCCGCCCTCGCCGACGGGCGAGTCGTAGCCCTGCTCGGTCTGGAGGATGAACTCGTGGGCGTTGACGAGCTTGGCCGCGGCCTCGACCTCGGCGTCGGTGGCGTCGAGGCGGCCGTAGCGGATGTTCTCCCGGATGGTGCCCTTGAACAGGTGCGGCGTCTGGAGGACGATGCCCAGCTGGGACTGGAGCCACCCGAGGGCGCGCTCGCGGTAGTCGACGCCGTTGATGAGGATCTGGCCGCTGGTCGGCTCGTAGAACCGGCAGACGAGGGAGACGATGGTGCTCTTGCCGCCGCCGGAGGGCCCGACGAGCGCGATGGTCTGGCCGGCGCGCACCGTGAGGTTGAACTCGTGGAGCACGGTGGGACCGGTGTCGTACTTGAACGACACGTTGCGGAACTCGATGGTCTCGATCTTCTCCGGGTGGCCGTCGGGGGCGAGGCCGGACGGGCTGCTCGAGATTGCGGCATCCGGACTCTGGAATTGAGCCAGCCGGGCCTTCACCGCGTCGCTGTCGCGGATGCGCGGCTCGGTCGCCAGCAGGCCCATGACACGCTCGCCGGCGGCCTGGGCGCCCTGCATCTCGGTGAGACGCTGGGCGAGCTGGTTGATCGGGTTGAAGAACTGGCCGGCGAAGTTGATGAAGGCGACGAGGGTGCCGAGGCTGATGGCGTCGGTGGCGGCGAGGTAGCCGCCGCGCCAGAGCGCGAGGCCGGCGGCGAGGCTGCCGAGGGTGGCCACGATCGGGAAATAGAGGGCGTTCTGCCGGGCGTTGAGCACGGAGGCGTCGAGCATGTGCGTGGAGAGCTGCTGGAACTCGCCGAGGTTGTCCTGCTCGCGGACCAACGTCTTGGTGGTGCGCACGCCCTGGATGGACTCGTTGTAGGCGGCGGTGATCTGGGAATTGTACTTCCGGATCTCGCGGGCGCTGAGGAGCATCTTCTTCTGGAAGATCTTCGAGATGACCGCGAGCGGCGGCACGACGCCGATCACGATGAGGCCGAGGCGCCAGTTCATCCAGAGCAGGCTGGCGGCGATCATGATGACGTACGAGAGGCCCCAGACGATGTCGAGGAACCCCCAGGCGATGATGCGGGCGAGCCGGTCGCAGTCGCTCGTGAGGCGCGTGATCAGCCAGCCCACGGGCCGGGTGTCGAAGAACGCGAACTCGAGCGCCTGCAGCTGGTCGAAGCAGTCGCGGCGGATGTCGTGGGCGAGGCGGTTGGAGAGGTTGCCGGCCATCTCGATGAACACCCAGATGCCGACGCAGAGCACGGTGGTGGCGAGGCCGTAGACGAGGATGTAGGTGCGGAACGGGGCCTGGGCGCCGTCGCGCATGACGCCGTCGATGACCCAGCGCGTGATCTGGGCGAAGGCGGCGTCGCAGACGGCCATGAGCACCGCGGTGATGAACAGCGGCACGAGGTAGCGCTTCATCTGCAGCGCGCGGCGGAAGATCTTCCACCAGAGCCCGGTATCGAGCTTCGAGTGGAATTCGTCCTCCGTCTGGAAATGGGCGGGCATGGCGGGAGAGGGGTCGCGGTTTAGGCGGGCCGTTGGGTGAGCTCCTCCTGGAACTGGGTCTCGACGCTGGTCTGGATCTGCCAGAGCCGGCGGTAGAGGCCCTCCTGCGCGGCAAGCTCGGCGTGGGTGCCGGTCTGGATGATGCGGCCGTGGTCGAGGACGATGACGCGGTCGGCGTGGGCGAGGGTCGAGAGCCGGTGCGCGATCACGAGCGTGGTCGCGCGGCCGCGGC
>CAYYGV010000012.1:0-50524 GCA_964471615.1 uncultured Opitutaceae bacterium | reverse complement strand
GGCAAGGGCCGCCGCTTCGCCCAGAAGGAGAAGATGCTCGTGGCCGGCCGCTCGGTCGACTTCAACGAGGACGAGATCAACATGGTGCTCACGCCCGCCGCCGTGCCGGCCAAGGGCGGCAAGGAGCCGCCGGCTCCCGTCCCCGGCTTGGTCAGCACGGGCACGGCCAACGTCCGGATCCAGGGCGGCACTCTCCAGGTGTCGGTGCCGGTTCGCCTCTTCTATCCGACCTTCGGCCTCGATGCCACGGTGCTGGTCCACAGCACGGGCGCGATCGTGAAGGCCGGCGACCGTTTCGTGTATGAGCCGGAGACGTTCTACCTCGGGTCCTGCCCGGTGCAGCGCATCCCGGGTGCGGCCGGTTACGTGATGGGCAAGATTCTCGCGTCGGACAAGGTGCCGGCCGAACTCGCCGAGGCGTGGTCCAAGCTCTCCGACGCCACGGTCGAGGGCGCGCTGCTCAAGCTCACGATGCCGGAGTCGTGAGCGGGCTCCGCCGCTCCGCGGGATAAGGTCTTGCCGCGCGGCGCCGCCGCCGGGAGAATTTTTGCGTGTCGAAAAAGCTCAAGCACATCGGCGTCGTCTCGTTCCTGACGATCATCTCGCGTGTGCTGGGCCTGCTGCGTGACACGCTCGGCCTCGCGATTTTTGGCACCGGCGAGTACTACTCCGCGTTTGTCACCGCCTTCAGCCTGCCGAATCTCTTCCGGCGACTCCTCGGCGAGGGCTCGCTGACCGCGGCCTTCGTCCCGACCCTCCAGGAGGAACTGCACGAGAACGGCCGGCCCGGCGCCTTCGGCCTGCTCAACCAGGTGGTGAGCTGGCTCCTGGTGGTCACGGGGCTCATGACCCTCGTGGCGATGGCGGTGTTCAGCCAATCGCGGCTGCTGCCGGGCCACCTCGAGCGCTGGTATCTCGCCGCCGATCTCACCGCGATCCTGTTCCCGTACCTCGCGATGATCTGCCTGGCGGCGGCGCTCAACGCCACGCTCAACGTCTTCGAGCATTTCACGGAGCCTGCGCTCTCGCCGATCTGGCTGAACCTGGCGATGATCCTCTCCCTGGGCGGCGCCGGCTGGAATCTCGCCTCCACCGAGCTGGGCCGCATGCACTGGCTCTGCGCCGGCGTGCTCGCGGGCGGATTCCTGCAGCTGGTCGTGCCCGCGGGTGTGCTGATGCGGGTGGGGTGGCGGCCGCGGTTTGACCTCGGGATGTCGCCGCGCCTCCGCGAGATCGTCGCGCTGATGGCGCCCGGCCTGTTCGGCTCCGCGATCTACCAGATCAACGTCTACATCTCGCGCCTGTTCGCGTTCTCCATCGACGAATCCTCCGCGGCGCTGCTGTTCTCGGCGAACCGCCTGATGGAGCTGCCGATCGGCGTGTTCGCGATCGCGGTGGCGACCGTGATCTATCCGCTGATCGCGCGCCACGCGGCGGAGAAGAACTACGCGAAGATGGCGGACGACTACCGCAAGGGCGTCCGGCTCATCCTCATCATCAATCTCCCCGCCGCCGCCGGCCTCGTGCTGCTGAGCGAGCCGATCGTGCGGCTCCTGTTCGAGCACGGGCGCTTCCACGCCGCGGACACCCGGGCGATGGCGCCGCTGCTCGCGCTGTTCGCGGTGGGCATGCCGTTCTTCTCGGTCGCCAGCCTCACCACCCGCGCCTTCTACGCGGTCAAGGACACGGTCACGCCCGTGAAGCTCGCCGCACTCAGCTTCGTCGTGAACATCGGGCTGAGCTGGTGGCTCAAGGACGTCCTCGGCGCGCCCGGCCTCGTCCTCGCGAGCACGGCCGCGATCGTGCTCCAGACGCTGCTCATGCAGCACCTCCTGTCGCGCGCCCTGCCCGGGATGGAGTTCGGCGACCTCTGGCGGACCGTGGGCAAGGTCGTGGCCGCCATGCTGGTGATGAGTTTCCTCGTGGGCGGCGGCTGGCGCGTGCTGCAGGGCTCGGGCCTCGGCCACCGCGCCGCCGATCTGGCCGCCGTCGGCGGGCTGATTCCACTGGGCGTGGCCGTCTACGGCGTGGCGCTGTGGCTCTTCCGGATCGAGGGCCGGGAGGAGTTCGCCGAGTTGTCCCGGAAGTTCCTCTCCAAGTTCAAGAGCGCATGAGCCCCAATCCTTCCCCCGACATCACCGTCCAACACAACGCCGCCGCCGGCCGCTTCGAGGCCGTAATCGGCGCCCACACCGCCGTGGCGGAGTACGTGATCCACGGGGGCCGGGTCGTGTTCACCCATACGTTCGTGCCCAACGAGCTCCGCGGTCGCGGTCTCGCCGAGCAGCTCGTGCGGGCCGGGCTGGCGTGGGCGCGCGCCGAGCGCCGCAAGGTGATCCCGCAGTGCTCGTACGTGGCGACCTTCATCGAGCGTCACCCGGAGTACCAGGACCTGCTCTGACGGAGACCAGAACGCGTTTTCGGACTCTTGTGCCTTATTGCGCCTCTTAGCGGCCAACGGTCTTGGGCCGTTTGCAATCCGGCCAAAGGTCGATTCCAATCCGCGTCCACTTATGTCGCACCTCTTCGCTCCGCTCACGATCAAGTCGGTCACACTCCGAAATCGCATCGGTGTCTCGCCGATGTGCCAGTACTCGTCGGAGGACGGGTTCCCGACGGACTGGCACCTGGTCCATCTCGGCGCGCGGGCCGTGGGCGGCGCGGGTCTGATCATCGCGGAAGCGACGGCGGTGGCTCCTGAGGGCCGCATCACGCCGGGCGACGCGGGAATCTGGAGTGACCGGCAGGCCGAGGCCTACGGGCGGATCACGCGGTTTCTGAAGGAGCACGGCGCGGTCGCCGGAATCCAACTGGCGCACGCGGGTCGCAAGGCGAGCGCGGCCCAGCCATGGAAGGGCGGGACGCATCTGGCCGACGACGCCGGTGGGTGGCCCACCGTGGCGCCGAGCGCGATTCCGTTCGGCGGCGACCTGGGCAAGATGCCCCACGCGCTCACCGTGACGGAAATCCAGCGAATCCAGGGCGATTTTGTCGCGGCGGCGCGGCGCTCGCTCGCGGCCGGCTACGAGTGGCTCGAGCTCCATTCGGCCCACGGCTACCTCTCGCACGAGTTTCTCTCTCCGCTCTCGAACCAGCGCACGGACGAGTATGGCGGCAGCTTCGAGAACCGGATCCGCTTCCTCCTGGAGACCACGCGGGCGGTCCGCGCGGTTTGGCCTGATCGCCTGCCGCTCACGGTGCGGATTTCCGCGACCGACTGGGTCGAGGGCGCATGGGACCTCGAGCAGTCCGTCGAACTTGCCCGCCGCCTGAAGGCCGAGGGCGTCGACCTGATTGATTGCAGCTCCGGTGGCAACATCGGCACAGCGAAGATCCCGGTCGGCCCTGGGTATCAGGTGCCGCTGGCCGAGCGTATTCGCCGCGACGCCGGGATTGCGACGGCCGCCGTTGGGCTGATCACCGAGCCGGCCCAGGCCGACGAGATCATCCGCTCCGGTCGGGCCGACCTCGTGCTCCTCGCGCGCGCCTCGCTGCGTGACGCTTACTGGCCGGCCCACGCCGCCAAGGCACTGGGACAGGCGGCTGAACTGCCGCCCCCGCGTCAATATCTGCGGGCGTGGTGATACCCTAGAGCAGGGGAGAGCCCGCCCGATGTGTGGCCGCGGCTCCTTGGGCCCGGTGCGCTTCTAGCGGTGAACGCCCGCGTGGTGTTTGATCATTTGCCCGCTGAAAAACCAGCGTGAGCGCACTGGAGTTCGTCGGTCAACTGGACCAGACAGGAGAACCCCCCGCGTGAGCTCTTCCCCGACCCAGGCGCCTGACGACCCCGACTTCCAGCAGCTGCAGCAGCTTGTGGCCACGCTGCTCGGACAAGCGCGGCGCGCCCATCCA
The DNA here is from genome assembly GCA_964471615.1 of uncultured Opitutaceae bacterium. GTDB lineage: Bacteria > Verrucomicrobiota > Verrucomicrobiia > Opitutales > Opitutaceae > Opi-474. The sequence goes on along the minus strand of CAYYGV010000012.1, from coordinate 46,672 downwards.
CTCGGAGTCACGGCCTACACGCCGGCCGCCTTCGGCGAGGCCTATCCGGCGCTCTACCTCCGCGACTTCACCTACATGGCGGAGTCGGCCCCAGAGTTCATGCCGCTGGAGCACGTGCGCGCGGTGATCGCCCTGCTCGTGCGGCACCTGTCGGTGGAGGGGTTGTGCCCCGAGCGCATCACAAACGAGGGCGAGGTGTTCTATGTCTGTCACGGGGGCCGACCGGCGACCGATTCGCCGCTGTTCCTGGCGAAGCTCTGCCAGGCCTACGCCGGCAACGGCGGTGATACCGGATTCCTCGCGGAGGTTTACCCGGCGCTGGTCCGCACGTTGTCGACGGTGCCGACCGAACCGGCGAGCGGACTCGTCTGGATCGACCCGAGCACGCCCCACACCGCCTACGGCTTCACCGACACCATCGCGATCACCGGACGGCACCTGTTCTGCTCAGTGCTGCTGGCAGAGGCGTGCGGAATCCTCGCCGGGTTGGCGGCGCAGATTGGACGGACGGCGGACGTGGCCGGCCATCAGGCGCGGGCGGAGCGCATTCGCGCCGGACTTTCGCTGCTGTGGTCGCCCGAGCACCAGCTGTTCTTCGCGGGGTCGCACGATTGCCGGCAGGCGGATGTCTGGGGTTCGGCCTACGCCTGCGTGACCGGGGCGCTGGAGCCCTCGCGGCGTCAGGCGGTCGCCCGTTCGCTGCTGGCGAAGCGCGAGCGCTTCCTGCTGCGCGCCCAAGTCCGCCACCTGCTCACTCCCGAAAGCTGGCAGCGGCGGGTGATCGAGGCGGACTGGACCGCGCCGGGCGAATTTCAGAACGGCGCGTATTGGGCCACGGCGAGCGGATGGATGGCTGAAGTGTTCGAGTCGGCTTCACCCGGCGCGGGGTTGGGCTTGCTGCGGGAACTGGTGGCGGATTTCAACGCCCATGGCGTCTGGGAATGCATCGGGCCCGACGACTACACCCGGGTCGCCAACAATCTCTCTTCCGTCTGCCTGCCCTACGCCTCGTGGAAGAAACTGCGCGCGTAAGGCGGTTCACAGGAGGCAACGGAGGGAACGGAGGCGACGGACGTGATCCGCGTGCTGCCGAACTCTCACCTGTGGCTTGTTTCCGGAATCAGGCCTTGTCGAAAATCAGGCTTCGCTCGGTCGGCGAGAGTTCGCGCCATTGGCCGGGGGCTATTCCGGCGAGAGGGAGTTTTCCAATCCGGGCCCTGACCAGGCGGAGGGTCGGGTGGCCGATGGCGGCCGTCATCCGGCGGACCTGGCGGTTCTTGCCCTCGATCAGCTCGAGGGCGATCCAGCAGTCCGGCACGTTTTTCCGAAAACGGATCGGCGGGTTGCGCGGGGCGAGGTCGGGTGCCGGGTCCAAACGACGGGCGCGGCAGGGCAGTGTGCGGTGGTCCTCGATGACGAGCCCGCCTCGTGCGAGCGTCTCCAACGCCTCGGGCGTCGGAATGCGTTCCACCTGCGCCCAGTACTCGCGCTGGTGGGCCTGGGCTGGATCGAGCAGGCGGGTGTTGAGTCCCGCCTCGTCGGACAGCAGCAGCAGACCTTCGGAATCGGCGTCGAGCCGGCCGAGCGGATATACCCCGCGCGGCAGGCCGAACTCCGCCAGCGTGCGCCACTTCGATCCTGGCTCGGGCGTGAACTGCGACAGCACGCCGTAGGGCTTGTGGAAGGCGATCAGCACCGCGGCAGCCAAACAGGACCGGGCGCACGGCGGGAGACTATTTTCTCCGCGCATGACGGAATGCTCAAAGGCGGTTCTTTACAGGAGAGAACGGAGGAAACCGAGGATCCTGACGATGCCGTCTCTGTTCCCTCCGTTTCCTCTTGTGGAAGCCAGTTGGAACTTCGCCGGAAGGATTCACGACTTCGCTCGGGCGCTGGCACTTTTGGCCAACCTGCGCAGCATGCTCGGAGGGGGTGTCGGCAGGTCGCCGGCAATCCTTCGCTTCAACTCCATGCGCGCAATCCAACTCACGGCGGCGAATCAACTGGATGTGGTGTCACTGGCCGACCCGGTGCCGGTCGCCGGCGAGGTCGTCGTGGCGGTGCGGGCCGCGGCGCTGAACCACCGCGACGTGTACATCAAGGCCGGCGTCTATGCGGGCGTGAAATGGCCCTGCGTCCCGGGCTCTGACGGCGCCGGGACCGTCGCGGCGATCGGCGCGGGCGTCGATCCGTCGTGGCTCGGCCGCGAGGTGATCATCAACCCGGGACTCGACTGGGGCGGCAACACCACGGCGCAGGGGCCAAAATTCTCCATCCTCGGGCTCCCGCGCGACGGGACCTTGGCGGAGCGCGTGACGGTCCCAGCGGCCCAGCTGGTGCCGAAGCCCGCGCACTTGTCGTGGGAGGAGGCCGCGGCGTTGCCGCTGGCCGGTTTGACGGCGTGGCGGGCGGTGGTGACGCGGGGCGCCGTCCTGCCGGGCGAGCGCGTGCTGATCTCCGGGATCGGCGGCGGGGTGGCGCTGCTGGCGCTCAAGTTCGCGGTCAATCACGGGGCGGAGGTGTGGGTCACCTCGAGTCACGCGGACAAGATTGCGCGCGCCGTTTCGCTCGGGGCGAAGGACGGCGCCGACTATTCCAAGCCCGGCTGGGCGGCGGACCTGCTGAAACGCTCGGGTGGTTTTAACGTGGTGGTGGACGGCGCCGGTGGCGATGGCATCTCGGACCTGATCGACCTGACGCTGCCGGGCGGGCGCGTGGTGAGCTACGGAGCGACCCGCGGCAACCCGTCGTCTTTTGCCATGCGAAAGGTGTTTTGGCGGCAGATCTCGGTCCTGGGATCGACGATGGGGTCGCCCGCGGAGTTCGCGGCCATGGTGCAGTACCTGAGCATGCACCAACTGAAACCCGTGGTGAGCGCCGTCTTCTCGCTCGACCACGCCGCCGACGCCTTCGCGCTGATGGAAACTGGCGACCAGTTCGGGAAGATCGTCGTGCGGATTTGACCGGCGCTGGGGTGGGCTGGGTGAGTTTTTTAACCACGGAATTCACGGATCGCACGGAATCCGGGCGATCCGTGAATTCCGTGGTCAAAAAAAGCCCGCCAGCCCGCGATCAGCTCCATCCGCAGCCCCAATCCCGGTCGCCTTATCTTGCGCCTTCTGCGCCTCCTTTCGGCCCCCCATCAGTGACCCTTGGTCCGCTGCACCTTGCCCGGCTTGACCGGGCGGCCGGTGTCGGCGCTGGCGAGGGCGGCGAAGCAGAGTTCGAGGCTCCGGAGATTGTTGCTCGCGCTGATGCTCGGCTCGCGGTCCTCCTCGATGGCGCGGAGGAACTCTCCAAGGGTCCCGCGGAAACCGTCGGAGAACCACTTGCCCTCGAGGTCGACCGTTGCCGTGCCCTGCTTGGTCGTGAGCTCGAGCTGCGTGAGATTGCAGAGATTACCCGCGCCGCGCAGCGTGCCCTTCGAGCCGACGCAGCACAGGTACTCATGGGGCGCCAGCGACTCGTAGGCGCTGAAGCCCAGCGTCGCGAGGCCGTCGCCGAAGTTCACCACGGCATTCGCCAGCATCGGGATCTTCATGTCCTGTCCGGGCGCCTTCACGGCGTTGGCGAACACGCTCTGCGCGGGCCGGCCGGCGAACACGTTGGCCGCGATGTCGAACCAGTGGATCGCAAAGTCGTTCAGGATGAGGTGGTGCAGACCGGCGAACTTGGAGCCGCGCGTCCACGTGTGGTCCCACTCCATCACCATATCGAGCGTGTAGATCTCGCCCAGCAGCCCGCCGCGCACCGCGGCCAGCAGGCCGGCAAACTGCGGGGCCCAGCGGCCGTTCTGGTTCACCGCCAGCTTCACGCCGCGCTTCTTGGCCAGCGCAATCAGGCTCCGGCCTTCCGCGAGGTCGAACGTGAACGGCTTCTGACTGAGGACGTGCTTCCCGGCCTGGAGCGCGTCGCGAACCTGGCGCGGGCGGATCTCGGTGTGCGTGGCGACGTCGACGACCGTGATGTCCGGGCGGGCCAGCAGCTCGCGATGGTCGGTGAAGACCGCGGCCTGCGGAAAGAACTTGTCCCGCCGCGCCTCGGCCGCCGCGCGATTGATGTCGGCCATCGCGACGACCTCGACGCCGAAGGACTTCGCGGCAATCAGATGGTGCTCGGAAATGCCCCCGCAGCCAATGAGGCCGAGCTTATGGCGCCGCGGGTAACGCGGACCGCGCGGAAGATAGTCGAGTTTGGGTGTGCGCATGGGGTGAAATCCGAAGGGTTGAATCCGAAGTACGAAGGTGGCCCGCAGGTGGCGAGTCGGGCAGGCTACCGTGGCTCTTGGCGGTTTGGACTTGGGAGCTTCAGCAGCCAGTCGTTTGGCATTTGGAAATTCCCCGCCGCAGGCGGGGACCTATTTTGTGATCAACTTGAGCGGCTTCCTGAGCCGGGCGCTCTGGGTTGCCGTGTCCACGATCTGCTGGCCGATGCGGCTCGTCTCGACCGAGATCGGGCCCTCGATGGGTGCGCCGGTCTCGAGGCAGTGGAGGAAATACTCGACCGGGTTCGAACGCGGGGACCGCAGCTTGTCGACCGGCACGATGATTCCCTCCGGGTGCCGCTTGGTCTGAAGGCGAATGGTCGGCTCGTAGTCGTAGTTCGCGATCGTGCCGTCGGTGCCCTTGAGCACGAAGCCGCACTTCGGCTGGGGCTGGTGGTTCCAGGGACTGGTGAACGTGCCCCAGCGGGTCTGGAACGTGGACAGCCAATCGCCGTAGCGCGCGACGGTCACGCTCTGCTCGTTGACCGGGACGCCCTTGGCGCCGCCGGTCACGGCCGTGATCTCGTCGGGCTTGCGGCCGTCGAAGAACCACGTGCCGAGCGTGGCGCCGTAGCCGAGGTAGTCGATCAGCGAGCCGCCGCCGACCTTGGCGTAGAACCAGTTCTTCTTCTTGGCCGCGAGCGTCGGGTCGGGAGCATAGACATTGCGGTGGTCCGCGATCGGACCGCGATTGCCGTCGTAGAAGTGAACCTCCTGGAGTTGCCCGATCCGGCCCTCGGCAATGAGCCGGCGGGCGGTGAGGTGCGGCGGGTAACAAGCGAGCGGCCAATTGATCGCCAAGCGGCGCCGCGCGCGGCGCACGGCGGCAATCATCCGGTCCGCCTGCTGGAGGTTGCCGGCGAACGGCTTCTCGACGAGCAGGTGCGCACCGTAGGGCGCGACGCGCTCGACCCAGTCGGCGTGGACGCCGCTGGCCGGGCAGAGGATTGCCACGTCAGGACGGGTCCGCTCGAGACACGCGCGCCAGTCCGTGAACACCCGGTCGGCGGGCACCCGCAGGTTGCGGATCACGTCCTGCATCTCTCGCGCGTCGTGGTGGCAGATGCCGACAATCTCGGCGTTCGGCGCCTCGTGCGCGAGGTGCAGCAGGTGGTCCATGTGCCGGAAATCGAAGTTGATCCCGGCGATCTTCCAGCGGCGGCGGCGTTTCATGGTCAGGCCTTCCAGGCGGCGGTGAACTTGTAGTGGCCGGCGGCGAGGGTGCAGCGGGAGCCGCGGACGCCGGACACGCCGGCGGACTGGGCGAGCGGCTTGCGGCCCTCGGTGATGCGGGCGCCGGCCGGTACGGGGAAGGTCGCGGTGGCGGTGGTGTTGGGCGGCACGACGACCTCCCATTCGAAGCGGCCGGGCCGCAGCTTCCACTGGCTCAGGATCGGACCGTGGACGCTGTGCAGCTCGCCGCGGGCAGAGGTGATCTCGCCGCCCGGGCGCGGGGCGAGGAGAATGCGCTTGTAGGCGGGCGCGGCCGGATCGAGGTCGATGCCGGCGACCACCGTGTACAGCCACGTGCCAATGGCGCCGTACGCGTAGTGGTTGAAGGAGTTCATGCCCTTGTCCTGGAAACCCTTCTCCTGCGTCCAGCCATCCCAGCGCTCCCAGATGGTGGTCGCACCCTGCGTGACGGCGTACAGCCACGACGGCCAGGTCTTCTGGTGGAGGAGCTTGTAGGCGAGGTCGGTCCGGCCGAGACGCGTCAGCACCAGCGGGAGGTACGAGGCGCCGACGAAGCCGGTGGTGAGTTTGTTGCCGCGCGCCTCGATGTCCCGCACCAGCTCGTGGAGCAGCTTCGGGCGGAGTTTCTCGGGCGCGAGGTCGAACGCGAGGGTGAGCACGTAGCTGGTCTGGGTGAGGCCGGTGGCCACGCCGTCGCCGGTGAGGTAGCGCTGCTGGTAGGCCCGGCGCACCCGCTCGGTCAGGCGCTCGTAGCGCGCGGCGTCGTCAGCCTTGCCGAGCACGCGGGCCATCTTGGCCACGATGGAGGCGCTGTACGCGAACATCGCGGTGCCGATGAGGTCCTTTGGCGTGTTGCCAAAGACGTTGCCGCTGCCGTCGAGCGCGAGCCAGTCGCCGTAACCGTGCCAGACCTTGGAGTCGGGATGCGACCGGATGTAATCCTTGGAGTACTTCTCGAGGTGGCCAATGAACCGCGTGTACGAGTCGTAGTGACGGGCGAGCAGGGCCTTGTCGCCGTAGCAGAGGTACATCGTCCACGGGCAGATCACGCCAGCGTCAGCCCAGGCCGGGCCGCCGTCGTCACCGATGCCCTCGACGTGGGGCGCCACCGCCGGCATTTGGCCCTCGGCGCCCTGCGAGTCGCAGATGTCGCGGAGCCACTTGTTGAAGAACGCCGCGACGTCGCGGTTCCACGCCGCCGTGCGGCAGAACACCTGGGCGTCGCCCATCCAGCCGAGGCGCTCGTTGCGCTGCGGGCAGTCGGTGGGCACCTCGAGGAAGTTGCCGCGCTGGCCCCAGTCGATGTTGCTCTGGAGCTGGTTCACGAGCCGGTCGCTGCAGGAGAACGTGCCGGTGCGCGGCGTGTCGCTGTGGAGCACGAGGCCGGTGATCGCGTCGGGCAGCAGCGCCTCGATGGTCGGCTGGCCGCGCAGCTCGACGTAGCGGAAGCCGTGGAAGGTGAACTTCGACTCCCACGTCTCGCCGCGCGGGTCGCCGCGCAGGATGTAATGGTCGGTCTGGCGCGCCGCGCGGAGATTCTCGGTGTAGAGCGAGCCGTCGGGGCTGAGCATCTCGCCGAAGCGCAGGCGAAGCACCTGGCCGGCGGGACCGCGGACATGAAGCCGGACCCGGCCGACCATGTTTTGGCCGAGGTCGAAGATCCACACGGGCGCGGGCCACTCGTCGCGCTTGGTCGGCGGGGCGATCGGCTTGAGCTCCTGCGTGACGCGCACGCAGCGCCCGAGGGTGGGCGAGAGCTCGATGCCGGGATCGTCGAAGCGCGTGACCGGCACCCAGGCGCTGTCGTCGTAGACCGGCTCGTTCCAGCCGTGGAGTTCGCGCCGGGCGTCGTGGGTCTCGCCGTTGATGAGGTCGGACTCGACGATCGCGCCGAAGGACGTCTTCCAGGAATCGTCGGTGGCGATGACCTGGGTCGAACCGTCGATGTGGGTGAGAATCAGCTGGGCGAGCAGTTTCGGCCGTTCGCCGTAGTAGCTGCGGTCCCGCCAGCCGATGTGGCCGCAGTACCAGCCGTCGCCGAGGATCGCGCCGGCGGCGTTGGCACCGGCCCGGAGGAGCGACGTGACATCGTAGACCTGGTATTGGACCCGCTTCTTGTATTCGGTCCAGCCGGGCGTGAAGACGTCGTCGCCCACGCGCTGGCCGTTGAGGTGGAACTCGTAGAGGCCGAGGGCGGTGACGTAGAGGCGGGCGGAGGCGACCCTCTTGCCGACGTTGAAGATGGTCCGGAGATACGGGCTGGGCGCGCCGGTCTCGGGTCCGCCGGCGAGGCCGGCGCCGATCCACGTGGCGGTCCAGTCCGTGCGCTCGAGCAGGCCGGCCTCCCAGAACGCCACGGCGCTCTCGCTGCGGCGGTTCTTCTCGTCCCAGACCTCGACGCGCCACCATGCGCGCTGCCGCGAGCCGAGGGGCTTGCCGCGATAGACGATCTGGCTGGTGGCGTCGGAGCGCACGCGGCCGCTGTCCCAGAGATTGGCGGGACCGTGACGCTGGGTGGACACGATGATGCGGTAGGCGGTCTGGCGGGCGCCGCGCCGACCGTCGGTCGCGAGCCGCCAGCTCAGCCGGGGCGCCGGGTCATGAACCCCGAGGGGATGGTCGAGGTGATTGCAACGCAGCTGAACGGCGAGGGTGGGAGAAGACATCCTGTCCAAGCAAAGACGATTCGCGAAGTGCGTGGCAAGGGCGGCTTGGAGGAACAATCAGCAACGGCGAGGCCGCTGCTGATTGTTCCGTCGAAGGTCACCTGGCACCAGTCACCTGGCACCAGTCGAAGGTCGAAGGTCGCAGGTCGAAAGTCCGATTCCATAGCGGTGCCGGCCGAAGCTAGCCCGCCCTTCGACTTTCGACCTGTCACCTTCGACTGACGCCTGGCGCCTGGCGCCGCGCGCGCTTTGCGCGCTACAAAACTTCCTTCGGCAGGTGCGGCATCAGCTGCTTGATGTCGCCGACCTTCTCCTTGTGACAGACGAGAATGGCGTCGGGGGTCTCGACCACCACGAGGTCGCTGACGCCGACCAGGGCGATGATCCGGCCGTTGCTGACGGCGATGTTGTTGCCCGCGCCGCCGGCGCTCACGACATGGCCGCGGATGGTGTTGCCGGCGGCATCGGCGGTGAGATGCGCCGGGAGCGCGGTCCAGAGGCCGACATCGTCCCAGTCGAACTCCGCGAGGATCGTCTCGACGGCCTGCGCCTTCTCCATGATCGCGTAGTCGACGGAGGTCTTGGGCTCGAGGGTCGGGAAATGCTGCGCCAGGTAGGGCGCGGGGTCGCCGGCCGGGAACTCCTTGATGAACTTGGCGAGCATCGGCGTGTGGCGCTCGGCCTCGGCGAGGAACGCGTTCACGCTCCACACGAACATGCCGGCGTTCCAGGCAAAGGTGCCGCTGGCGACATACTTGGCGGCGGTGGCGGAGTCGGGCTTCTCGACGAAGCGCACGACCTGGCGAAAGCCGTGACCGCCCGCGACGAGGTCGCCGACCTCAAGGTAGCCGAAGCTGGTGGCCGGGTACTTGGGCTTGATGGCGAACGTGAGCAGCGAGCGCGTGTGCGCGGCGTGGTTGATCCCGGCCCGCAGCTGCGCGGCGAAGGTGGCCGAGTCGCGGATGAAGGCGTCGGCCGGCAGCAGGGCGAGCACCGCCTGGGGATCGCGGGCCCGGACGAGCCCGGTGGCGAGCGCGGCGGCCGCGGCGGTGTCGCGCTTGGCTGGCTCGGCGATGATCTGGTCCGGCGGGAGCACCTCGGCGAGGGCGGTGCGGGTGGATTCCAGCTGCGCCGTGTTCGTCAGCACGAAGATGTGGGTGTGCGGCACGACCCGTTCGACCCGGCGGACCGCCTCCTCGACGAGGGTGCGGTTCGACACGAGCTTGAGGAGGTGCTTGGGCGTGCGCTGCCGGCTCATCGGCCAGAAACGCTCACCGCTGCCACCGGCCATGATGCAGACAAAGGAGTGGGGAAGTTCTTTCATGCGGGGTACTCGCAGGCAAAATCTGGGCCGATGGTGAACGAGTTCCCCCGGAGCGCGCAAATGCCAAGTGGATGGGCGAATCGCCAAACGCCAAACCGCCAAACGCCAAGAAACTCGACTGGAGTGGAAGGTCTGAATGAGGACCGAAGACGGGACCGTCGCGTTCCCCGTCTCTCTTTTTTGGAAAAGAAAAAGGCGGGGCCGTGGCCCCGCCGGTCTGGTCCTTGCCGCCCCACGAACCTTGTTTGGCGTTTGGCGGTTTGGCGTTTGAACTTTCGCCCTACCGTGCCGCCCAGCTCATGCCGCGCAGCGTGATTTCGAGCTGCGACGGATGGTTGGTGAACTCCGCGCAGGCGTGACCCATCGCGGAGTAGAACACGCGGCCCTTGCCGTGGACCTTCTTCCAGACGAAGGGCATCACGACGCCATTGGTCCAGGGCGCGCTGACCGACTGGTGGGTCGTGGTGGCGAGCACCTCGTTCCGCGGGTCGACCAGCATGTAGTACTGCTCGCTGCGGACCTTGAAGTCGGCGATGCCGGCCGTGATCGGGTCCGTCTTGTTCACGATGTTGATCGTGTACTCCTTGACGTTGTCCGGGTGGGCCAGGAACTGGCCGCCGGTCATCCACTGCCAGTCGATGTTGCTGCGGAAGGCGTCGCACATGCCGCCGTGAAAGCCGGCCAGTCCTACGCCCGAGGAGACGGCATCGACGACATTCTTGCCTTGCTCATTCGTGAGCGTGCCGCCGGTCCAGATGGGCACAATCAGCGAGAGCGACGAGAGACGCGCGGCGTCGTTGAACGCGTCGAGCGTGTTGGCGACGTCAACCTGGAATCCGCGCGCGGAGAGCTTCGCGGCGAACAGGTCGGCGCACTGCTTGGGTTCGTGGCCATCCCAGCCACCCCAGACGATGAGGGCATTTTTCATAGGCAAAGTAGGAAATTGGGGCGCACAGGAGGCAACGGAGGGAACAGAGGAAGAGTCACTAGTCTTCGCTGAGCGGTCGCTCCTCGGTTATCTCCGTTTCCTCCTGTGAATCCGCCGGACTCAGGCGTCGAGTTCGTTGGGCGCGAGCCCGATGGGCAGGGCGGCGGGGCGCTTGCAGGTGGTCTTGAGCACGACGGCCTTGCCGGTCGTAGAGGCCTTTTCGAACGCGGCCATGATCTCGACGACGTGCTGGGCCAGGTCGCCGTTGGCCCGGTGCTTCCGGCCCCGGCGCAGGATCGAATAGGCCATGTCCGCCACGCCCGCGCCGCGACCGCGGTCGGTCGTGTGGGTGTGAGCGACCTCGTCGTAGGTCTTGCCGTCGGCGCTGCGCAGCTTCACCGGGCCGCCGAACGAGTTCGGGTCCGGCACCTCCATCGTGCTGTCCGTGCCGTAGAGGATGATCGTCGGCAGGGGATACGGCCACGTGTCGAAGCTCATCACGAGCGTGGCGATCGCGCCGTTCGCGAACTCAACCGTGCCCGTGAGATGCGTGGGCGTCTCGACCGGGATCTTGGTGCCGTTGAGCGGCTGGCTGGTGATCAGGCGCTCGCGGAACGTCTTCGCCGTCGAACCGGTCACTCGTCGCGCCGGGCCGAGCAGGTTGACCAGGGCGGTGAGATAGTACGGACCCATGTCGAACATCGGGCCGCCGCCCTTCTGGTAGTAGAACTGGGGACTCGGGTGCCAGCTCTCGTGGCCGTGGCACATCATGAACGCGAGGGCCGCGACCGGGCGGCCGATGGCGCCGTCGTCCACGAGCTTGCGGGCGGTCTGGATGCCGCCGCCGAGGAACGTGTCGGGCGCGCTGCCGACGAGGAGCTTCTTCTTCTTCGCCAGGGCGATCACCTTGGCGCTCTCGGCCGGGTTCAGGCCGAACGGCTTCTCGCAGTAGGCGTGCTTGCCCGCCTTGAGTGCGGCGAGGTTCACGTCGACGTGAGCCTTCGGGACCGTGAGGTTGACGACGATCTCAACCTCCGGGTCGTTGATCAGCTCCGCCACCGTGGCGCAGGCCCGGACGCCGTACTTGGCGGCCTTGGCCTCGGCGCGGGCGGGGTCAAGGTCCGCGCACGCCACGATGTTAAGGATGTCGAATTTCTTCGAGCCGTTGAAGTATGCGTCGCTGATGCTGCCGCAGCCGACGATTCCGACGTTCACTTTGCGCGACATAAGGGGACTGCGAGCAGACGCCCAGACCTCGGGTTGCGTCAAGCGCGCCGCGGACGTCCCGGGGCTGAACATTCGGCGCCACTTCGACGTCGGGCCGCAGCACGCTCATCCAGCCGCGAAGTCGAAACGGAGCAGATGACCGACGTCCGACGGGCCCAGCCTAAGCCGCTCCGGGCGAGATTATTGCATATCTCGTCAAAAATCCAAAACAGACTTGAGCTCACACCGCGGATTCATTTTTTGCGCGGATAGTTTCGCTCACGCCTCATCGGCAAAATCTACTGAATACCATCCCCTCACCACCATGAGACTCAACCGCAAGGGCTTCACGCTCGTCGAAATCATGATCGTCGTCGTCATCATCGGCCTGCTCGCCGCGATGGCCATCCCGGCGTTCCAGAAGGTCCGCCAGAATTCCCAGGACAAGGCGGTCCTCAACAACGCGCGCCAGCTCGCCGCCGGTGCCGACCAGTACTTTCTCGAGAACGGCGTCTCGACCGTGACGCTCGGATCGCTCGTCGGCTCCGCCGCCTACGTGAAGGCGCTGAACCTCGTGGCGAACGAGACGTATCCCAGCGCCTACACGCAGGGCGAGACGATCACCATCACCGGCATCGCCGGCGTCCGGACCGTCACCTACGCGCCGTAGCGCGGCGCTGGTTTCTGTTGGCGAAGGCCGCCTGTGTTCGGGCGGCCTTTTTGTTGGCGGAAGAGAACGCGGACCCGCCGCGCAAGGTACAGGGTACAGGATTCAAGTAACAGGAATCCAGCCGACGACCTCGGCCGTTGGCCTGTGTCACGTATTACGTGACACAGGGAGTGAGCCGCCTAGCCATTGGTCCGTCCCTGGACTCAATTCCCCGTCGGCCACTGCCGACGCTGCCCACCTTGTTACTTGGTCCCTGGCCCCTGTTACTTATTTCCCTCCATCACCTCATCGGCACCCCGTGCGGGAACGGGAAGAACTTCGGGTGCTCCGGTGCGGGGTCGTTGGGTTGGTGCAGGGTCAGGCGAACCTGTCCCGCCAGATCGGTGAAGATCATCGCGTGTCCGCCGTTGGCCGCGAAAATCGGCTCCGGGTCCGGCTGCCACGGTCCGCGGAGGTCACCGCTGCGGGATCGCGTGATGCTGGTCGCGTAACCACCGGTGCCCCAGCTCGAGAACAGCAGGCAGAGCTCGCCGGTCGCGGAGCGGAAAGGAAACGCGCCGTCGGCGACGTAGATTGGCGGCTTGCCGGTGCTCGCATGCCAGGGCGGGCAGAGCACCCAGGGCGCCTCGTTGACCTTGAACAGGTCGAACGCCGGACCGATCGCCGCCGAAAGATCGTCGGCCAGGGGCACCGCCGCGTACGCGCCAATCGTCACCTGCGGCCAATCCCGGCTGAAGATCATCCAGGGCCGTCCGTCCGGCGCGACGTAAAGCGTGCCGTCGAGACACTCGCAGTCGTGCGGAGTGACCGCGAGCGGACTGTGCGGACGAAACGGACCGCGGGGATGCTCCGCCACGAGCACCTGGGTGCCGCGGTGGTGACCGGGACCCTTGAAGCTCGCGAACATGAAGAACCGGCCTTGCCAGCGGTGCACCTCGGGCGCCCAAAAGTGGAACTTGCCCCAAAAGTCCGGCGTCGGCCGAAAGGCAGGGAAGGGGCCCTCCCAGTGCTCGAGGTCTGTGCTGCGATACGTGTCGAAGCCCACGGCGAAATCCTCGCGCCACGGCTCCTTGTCCGTGGTGCCGAAAAGGTAGAAGCACTTCTCCTCCGGCATGGGCAGGATGAAGGGATCGCGGATCTGGATGTCGTCGGAGCGCAGCGCGGTCATGGAAAAGTGAAATGGATTCGCCTCCAGCTTTGTGGGCCGGGGCGAAACGCCAAACTCCAAACGGCCAGACGCAAAGAATACTCAGCTTCGGTGAGCCGAGCGAAGCCGCCGCCGCCGACCGCTGCAGAGGCGTTTGGTCTAGTCCTTTCGGAGTAATTCCCGGCGACCGACGTCACTCCTGACGCTTCTTGTGTCATAACGATAGAGAACAATCACGGGGGCTACGTCTATTGGTCGAACCCACTGTGCGTGCAGCGTTCTCTGCCTGATCTCTGGATCGGGCGGCCGGAGCGTTGTCGTGCGCAATCGTTTTGCACCCCTTGCTTCGAAACTCCAACCCCTGGCCCACGCTGCCGGCACCGGACGACCCGGGCCGGCTCATGCGCACGCGCCTGACCCCGGCCGAGTGGCAGGTGACGGGGCAGCTGCGACTGGGCCTTTCGAACAAGGAGATCGCCGTGGTGCTGGGCAAGTCGCCCGCGACGATCAAGGCGCAGGTGGCGTCGGTTCTCTCGAAACTTGAGCAGCCGACGCGCTGTCGGCTGATCGCGTGGCTGCACCTGCATGTGGCCGATGCCTTTCCCCGTTGAACGGGACTTTATGCCTAGCTCGAACCAAACCCCCGAACCCGCCAAACGCCGCGCCGCCGATCCGGCCTCCAATGCCAATCATCACCTTTGGCAGCACGGCAAGAACTGGTGGGTCTATTGCGCGGTCAACCCGACGCCCTGCACCAAGGACAAGCTGCGGCGCTCCCTTTGCACCGAGTCGGTGGTGGTCGCGCGCTTCCGTCGCGACGAGCTGTTCCGCCGGCTGCAGGAGCTCGGCATGCTGGGCCGCATCCGCGCCATTCGCCGTCCGGGCGAGATTCGAAAGTGGCCCGAGGCCGCGCCCGGCGTCACCTGGCAGCAGCGCGCCGACGCTGCATTGGCGGTGGTGATGAGTCTTCCCGTGCCCCAGCCGATGCGTCCCGCGGACTCCGTCGCGCGGTCCGGCGGCGGCCTGAGCGTGTGCTGCGTCTGACCCCCGGAGCCGCCCGCGTCCCGTTCACGTTTCCTGAACCCAGTTCCCCATGCCTGCCTCGTCCCCTCGGCGCCACCCCTCCGCTGTCGCCCCCGGCGATCCTGACCACCACCTGATCCTCAACCGCAGCTACTGGTGGGTCTGCTGCTCCATCAACGCGACGCCGCGCACGAAGGAGAAACTCGGATTCTCCCTGCGCACCAAGTGCGTCGAGACCGCCCGGTTGCGCCGGGATATTTTCCTGCACGGCCTGCATGCCGAGGGACTCGAGGTCCGGCTTCGGCCTCAGAACGGCGTGGCGCTGGGTGCGCTGCAGAGCATCCCGGCGGACCGGCAGGCCGTGCCGTGGCAGCAGCGGGTCGCCGACGTCCTCGGCGCCGCCCTTCGCGCCGAGCTTCCCGGCACGCCAGCACCGGCGGCCCATGGCAGTCGCCGGCGGACCGTGCCGAAGCCAAGTCCGCGAACCCGGAGCGTCGCGGCGTCATGATTGAGCACGCCGCCGGTTCCTTTGACGCGGTCCTGCCGCCCGCGCTGGTCCGCGAACTCCGCAGCTTGCGGCGCCGGTTTCCCGATCGGCTCGCGGTTCGCTCGGAGGGCAGCATCCTTCTGCTGCGCTGCGCCGAGATCGACTGGATCGAGGCGCAGGGCGACTACGCGCGGTTCTACCTGGCGGACCGGACTTGTCTGGTGCGCATGACCATGCGGGCTTTGGTGGGGCGCCTCGATCCCGCGAGGTTTCTCCGGATTCACCGCTCGCGCATCGTCAACGTCGACCGAATCGAGCGCATCAGCCGCGACGCCGAGCGGGGCTACTGCGTCCAGCTCCGCGACCAACGCCGCCTCCGCATCGGCGAGAATTACCTCCCATCGGTCCGTCAATACCTGCTCACGGTGCCGATCTGCCTCGTGAAGGAACCGGACATCCTCGCGCCCGCCGGGGTCGACGAGGCGCCCGTGCTGCCATGAATCCCGGGCTCCTGAGTGCACGTCGCTGCGCGCGATTTTCTCACGGCCTCAGGTCCGGGGAGTGTGATGGTACGGCAACCGCCGTCGTCGGCTGGGGCGCCGGCGGCGGCGGTTGCCCAAACCGCCCGGCCTCCCCATGAAAACGCGTCCCACGGTCCTGGAGTCAGTCGGCGCCATTGCCACCGTGATCCTCCTCGTCCTCGCGATCGCGAGCTGGCTGTTGTACGCGCTCCAAGTCTGGTGCACCTACGAAACCGAGCACGAACGCAACCGCCGGATCCATCCGGAGTGGTCCGCCGAGTGAGTCCGATGCCCGACGATCACCCGCGCCGTCTGTTCCTCCGCTCGCTGCTGCCCCGGGTGAGGCTCACGGGAGTCCGGTCGCAGTGTCCGGCGCGCGAAGCCGGGACGGTTCTTCTCGGGCAACGCCTGTGCTGGGCCGCCGGACTCGCGGAGCTCGAGCAGGTGGAGATCGCGAATCTCACCCGCGGTGGCCGCCTGGTCGCGCATGTGGGGTTTGGCCCTGAGCGCGAGGTCGTCGTGTCGGGTCCCGGGACCGGGGAAATGTCGCCCGGCGACAGCCTGCGCATCTCGGCCTATGCCTGGGTGCCGCCGGGAGCGATCGACCGCCACGCAGCCATCATGGCGCAGGTGGACGCGAGCAATGCCCTGATCGAGTTTCGCCGGATGTCGCCGCGTCTCCTGCGCGTGGATCCAACCTTCCGCGCTCCGCCCCCGGCGATCGACGTGATCGTCGAACTCCCTCCGCTGCGCCAGTCAACCTAGGCGCTGCCGTTCTGCTAGCTCGCGACTCGATTCTGCCACCAATGACACGAAGAGCACGAAGCCCACGCCTGGGTTCTTCGCGTTCGTGGCGGCCTTTGCGGTAGATCAGAATCGCTCCGGTTTTTTCACCGCTAAGTCCGCGAAGATCGCTAAGGACTGCACACGCCTTGGTGCGCTTCGTGTCCTTGGTGGTGAACTCTCCCACGCCGCGCCGAGTTCGGTGCGTGCCTAAAGCCGGAATGCCTGTTCGAGCACCTCGACGGTCTTTTCCGGTTTGAACCAGTACGGGTTGTGGTCGCCTTCCAGCTGAAGCACGGGCCAGCCGAAGCCGCGGGCTCGTTCGGCCGCGGGAAAAAAGTCGTCGTCCTTCGCTGCATGGCCCGCCTCGACCGTCAGGATGTACACCGCCCGCAGTCCGTTGCCGGTCGGATGCTGGAGGGGCAGGGGATCGGTCAGGGTCTTCGCGGGATGCGGCACGTCGCGCGGGAAGGGTTTGTCGGGCTTGACCCACCACGCCGGGATGAAGCCGTCCTGCGCCTTGGTCAGGAGCGCCTTGCTCTGGCCGCCGTTGGCGGTGGCCGCGCTCTCCCCGGCGAGCGGCAGCAGCGCATCGAGGTAGACCAAACGAGAGATTCGATCCGGGATTCGGTCGGCGACGCCGGTGATCACCATGCCGCCGTAGCTGTGCCCGACGAGGATGACATCGTGGAGGTTCTCAAACCGGATCACGTTCACGATATCCTCGATGTGCGTCTCGAGTCCGAGGTCGCGGCTGGCCAGGTGCGAGCGTTCGCCGAGGCCGGTCAGGGTGGGGCGGTACACGACGTAACCGCGCGCCTCGAGGAGCGGCGCCACCTTGCGGAACTGCCAGCCGCCGCCCCAGGCGCCGTGGACGAACACCACGACCGGCTTCGCGGGTGCCTTGGCATCGGCCGCCGTGAGGTGGGCGACGAGAAAGAATGCAACCAACCCGAGCGTGAGCAGGCGTTTCATGGTCATCGGTCGACCCAGCGAACTGAGTCCGCGTTCCGCGGGAAATCAATCCAAGCCGAGGACATTCTCCTTGCCGCGGAAGGTTGCGGGCCCCATCGCTGTGCGCGCTCCGTCCTGTACCCCCATGACGCCCTGCCGTTCCGGTTTGCGCTGCTGGTGGAAATCTCTGACCGCCCTTGCGGCCGTGTCGCTCGCCGTCGGCGCCAGCCGCGCGGCAGAGTGGGAGAGACTTCCGGACCTGCCCGAGCCCAACGGCGGATTTGTCGCCGGCGCCGTGGGCGACGCGGTGGTGGTGGCGGGTGGCACCAATTGGACCGACGGAAAAAAGCACTGGCTGCGCGCGGTGCACGTTTTCGAGCCGGCGCGCCGCGCCTGGCGTGAGCTCGCCGTGCTTCCACGTCCGCTCGCCTATGGCATCGCCGGCGAAACTTCGACTGGGTTGGTGCTGGCTGGCGGCTCGACGGGTCAGGCTCCCGCACCTGGGCGGATCGATCTGTCGCCCGACCTGAGCGTCTCCGAGCGAACCGACGGACTCACGACGCCGGCAGTGCTGGCCGCGGGCGGAGTGGTGGGCGGGGAGCTGATCGCGGTTGGCGGCACCGACGACGCGGCCAACGGGGCCGGCTTCTGCCGCCGGGTGATCGCGCTGACGCTGCGCACCGGCGCGAACCGAACCCTCCGGGATTTTCCTGGGCCTCCTCTGGCAAGCGCGGCCGCTGCCGTTGTGGGCGACGAGGTCTTTGTTTTCGCGGGTGGCACCTGGGATGCAGCCAAGCAGGACGTGGTGAACAAGACCGGCGCGTGGGCGTACTCGGCGAGCCGCAATTCCTGGCGGCCGTTGCGGCCGTTTCCCGCGGCCCGGCGGGGCATCGCGGCCGTCGCGCTCGACGAACGACGAATCCTCCTTGCGGGCGGCTACGGACGCGACGACGAGGGATTTTCGGACGAGGTCTGGATCTACGATGTCGTCCGGGACGAGTACCGCCGCGCCGGTTCCCTGCCGTACAAGGCGATGACGACCCTGGTGCGGGCCGGCGGGTTTGTGTACTGCTTGGGCGGCGAGGACCAGGATCGGCACCGCACGGCGGCGGTGCATCGCCGCCCTGTCGCGGCCTTCAAGCCCTAAGGCGCCGAAGCATCTCATGCACTACGACACAATTGTCCTGGGACTGGGGGCGATGGGCAGCGCGGCCGTGTACCAGCTGGCCAAGCGGGGCAACCGCGTGCTGGGCCTCGATCGCTTCGTGCCGCCGCACACGCAGGGGTCGAGCCACGGCGAAACCCGGGTCACGCGGCAGGCCATCGGCGAGGGCGAGCAGTATTCGCCTCTCTCGCTCCGCTCGTACGATATTTGGCGGGAGATCGAGCGCGAGACCGGCCGCAGCGTGCTCTCAGTCACCGGCGGGCTCATCGTCTCGTCGCCGCACCAGAAGGGTCACAACGTCGCCAACTTCTTCGCGAACACCCTGAGCGCGGCCCGGCGATTCGGCATCCGGCACGAGATCCTCGACGCCCGGACCATCCGCGGGCGGTTTCCCCAGTTCAATGTGCAGGACCAGGAGGTCGGCTATTACGAGCACGAGGCCGGCTTCCTCCGCCCGGAGGAGTGCATCCGCGCCCAGCTCGAGCTCGCGGCCCGGCACGGCGCGACCCTCCAGACCGGCGAGACGGTGCTGTCGTTCCGGCAGCAGGGCGAGCGCGTGACCGTGACGACCTCCCGCGGCGAATACACCGCCGGGCGTCTGGTTGTCTCGGCCGGCGCGTGGCTGCCGACGCTCCTCGGGAAGGAGGACGCCAAGCCCTACCGCGTGATGCGCCAGGTGCTGTACTGGTTCGAACCGGCCGGACCGATCGCGCCCTTCCAACCCGGCCGGATGCCGATCTTCATCTGGGAGCCGCCGGGGACGGACCGGCTGCTTTACGGCTTCCCGGCCATCGACGGACCGCACGGCGGAGTGAAGGTTGCGAGCGCGCAGTACGAGGTCGACACGACAGCCGACACGGTGGACCGCCAGGTTACGCCCGGCGAGATCACCGCGATGTACGAGCAGCTCGTGCGACCGTGTTTTCCGGGGCTCAGCCCGCGCTGCCTCAAGACCGCGACCTGCCTCTATACGGTCACGCCTGACTTCGCCTTCGTCATCGACGAGCTCCCCGGCCAGCCCCGCGTGTTGCTCGCCTCGCCTTGCTCCGGCCACGGTTTCAAGCACTCCGCGGCGGTAGGAGAGTGCCTCGCGGAAATCGTCGTGGACGGCCGGAGTCGGATCGATCTCCGCGCCTTCCGGCTCGCCCGGTTTCAGTCCTGAGGCGTTTTACGGGGAGATCATATCCCATATGCCGGTGCCCGGTGGCCCGGGTACGGACAGAGTGGTGAAATCCTACGGGGCGGTGCGACGGGAAGAAGGGAAAACCTGATCATTTACCATATGCAAAAGATCATTCCCGGCATTCTCCCGTGGTGCCGCGTCCGCTATCCTGCGGCAATGAACCTTACCCTGGTGGCGGCTAGCTTTCGGCCGGAGATGCGTCGCGTGACGCTGGTGCTGGCGTGGCTGGCCGCCACCCTGACCGCCGCTGGCGCCGAGCCGTCCAGCAGTGGTCTCCCCACGGAGATCCGGCTGCCGGGCCTGCGGCTGAAGATCGGCCGGCCGGTGCAGGTGGCCGCGCAGCTCGCCTGGGAGGAGGGCCCGAACCACCGCTGGGTGATGAACCATCCGGTGCCGTCCGCGGCGCGTTTCCCGACGGGCGAGCTCATGGTCACGTACGCGCTGGATTCCGACTACAACGACAACCCGCGCAACGTGTCCGGGGTTCAGTTCTCGACCGACGGCGGACAGACCTGGGGCAAGCGCTACAACTTTCTGGGCGAGCACCAGGCGCTGATTTACACGCCGGAGCCGGACGGGGCGTTGCAGGGCATCCCGGCCTACCTGTTCAGGGCACGGCCGGGCGACCACCGGAACTTCGAGGCGGGCTACACCCGGCTGGAGGGCGGCGGACGCCGCGTCGTGATCGAACCCCGCGGAGTCCGCGTCCTGGACTGGCCCTGGCCGGCGGCCGAGGGCTACGGCAACGGGTTTTACGGTCTCGAGCCGGTGCCCGGGATGAGTCCCGTCCGCGACAACGTCGCGCTCGTCTTCGACGGCAACGCGATCGAGGAGGACGGCCGGCTGCTCGCGACCGGCTACGGCATGCGCGACGGGGAGAAGCAGCTCCAGAATTTCATCCTCGCGTCCGAGGACCATGGCCGGACGTGGCGCCATTTCGCCAAGGTGGCCGACGCCAGCGGCCTGCCGGCGGGCGCCGAGGGCCCCAATGAGATCGCGATGATCCGTCTGGCCGACGGCGACCTCATGACGGTGTTCCGCGTGGGGAGCGGCTCGGGGTGGAAGCTCCGGCGCTCCTACAGCCACGACCACGGCCGCACCTGGTCCGCTCCCGACGTGCTCCCGGCTTGGAGCGTGGAGCCGAGTCTCGTCCGCGCCGCGAACGGCACGATCCTGCTCTCCACCGGCCGGCCGGGCATCCACCTGTGGTGTTCAACCGACGGACGCGGGCAGACGTGGCAGCACGTCGATATCGCGGCGTTGCACAACGCCTGGGCGCCGGACGCGAGCCATCGGATCGGTCAGTACCAGGACCCGGAGGTCCCGACCATCGCCCCGGGCGAGCTGTGGCAGACCTCGTCCTACACGGAGCTGGTAGAAGTGTCGCCCAACCAGTTCATCCTGGTGTACGACCGCAGCCCGAAGCCGAAGCCGGCCGACTCGAGCGATCTCACGCGGATCTTCGCCCTGCCGATCGAGGTCGTTCGCGAGTGACCGTGGCCTCCATGCACCGCCCGGCCAACCTGCTCGTGGTCGACGCCGACCAAGGGCGCACCACGATCAACCGCAATCTCTACGGCCATTTCGCCGAGCACCTGGGCCGCGGGATCTACGAGGGTCTCTGGGTCGGTGAGGACTCGCCGATCCCGAATGTCGGGGGACTCCGGAGCGACGTCGTCACCGCGCTGCGCGCGCTCGCGCCGCCGGTGCTCCGGTGGCCGGGCGGGTGCTTCGCCGACGAGTACCACTGGCGCGACGGCATCGGTCCGCGGTCCCAGCGCGTCGCGACCCTCAACACGCACTGGGGCGGGGTGGTGGAGAACAACCATTTCGGCACCCACGAGTTTTTCGCCCTGTGCGAGCAGCTCGGCGCGCAGCCGTACCTCTGCGGCAACCTCGGCAGCGGCACCGTCCGCGAGATGCAGGAGTGGGTCGAATATTGCACGTTCGCCGGGCCGTCGCCGATGGCGCAGCTCCGGCGGGCCAACGGCCGCGACGAGCCGTGGGCGCTGCCGCACTTCGGCATCGGCAACGAGAACATGGGCTGCGGCGGCATGATGCGGCCCGAGTACTACGCCGACGAGTACCGCCGCTACCAAACCTACGTCCGTGCGCTGAGCGGCAACCGCATCAGCAAGATCGCCTGCGGTCCCAACGGCGCCAACTACGAGTGGACCGACGTGCTCATGCGCCGCGCCGGCGACCTGATGGACGGGCTCACCCTCCACTACTACGCCATGCCGCCGTGGGGCCAGTGGAAGGGGCACGCGACCGTGTTCACCGAGGATGAGTATTTCGAGACCCTGCGGCTCGCGCTCGTGATGGACGAGCTGATCCGGCGGCATCGCACGATCATGGACCGCTACGATCCCACCCAGCGGGTCGCCCTGATCGTCGACGAGTGGGGCACGTGGTGGGAGCCGACGCCGGGGATGAACCCTGATTTTCTTTTCCAGCAAAACACCATGCGCGACGCCATTGTCGCCGCGCTCACGCTGAACATCTTCCACCAGCACTGCGACCGGGTGCGCATGGCGAACATCGCTCAGACCGTGAACGTCCTCCAGGCCATGATCCTCACCGACGGGCCGCGCATGGTGCGCACGCCGACCTACCACGTGTTCGAGATGTTCCAGGGCCACCAGGACGCGCTGCACCTGCCGGCAAGGCTCGACGGCGCCAGCTACACGCGCGGGCGCTGCACGATCCCGGCGCTCAGCGCGTCCGCCTCGTTGAAGTCCGACCGGATCCTGCTCTCGGTCGTGCACACCGGCCTCGAGCAGGACCAGCGCCTCGAGGTCCGTCTCCGTGGAGCCCGCGTGAAATCCGCCGTGGGGCGAATTCTGCATGGCGCCGCCGTCATGTCGCACAACACCTTTGACGCACCCGACGAGGTGCGCCCGGTGGATTATGCCGGTTTTCAGGTGGAAACCGGTCGCCTCTACCTCGACCTCCCGCCCGCCTCGGTCGTGACCGTCGAGGTGACCACCTGACGGAGCTCCCGGTTGGGCAGTTCCTGTATGCCAAAGATCATTCCCCCGATTCCCGGCCCTCCGCTCCTCAGCTAGGCTGGACCGCCCGATCCGCCCGCCCGCTACCTGCCTTACCCCTTCAACCGCCCCATGAAGCACGAGGTCGTCGCCCAGGGTTTTGTCACGCAACGCCAGCCCGGCACTCCCGTCAGCGTCACCGCCGGCTCGCGATGCGTGTCGCGCGGCAACGGCGAGCTGGTCTGCAGCTTCATGGGCCAGGCCGCCATCGGCCACAACGACTTCAAGCCGATGCTGGCGTGGTCGTCGGACCTCGGGACCACCTGGACCGAAGCCCGGCTGATCTGGCCCGAGCTCCAGGACCGTGTCTCGATCTTCGGCTCGATCAGCCGTTCGCCCCTCGGCGACCTTTATTTCTACGGCATGCGGACGCCCATCGCCCACCCGGGCGAGCTCGCCTGGAATTCCGAGGTGCAGGGCATGAAGCAGAACGAGCTGGTGTGGTCCCGGTCCGTCGACTTCGGCCACAGTTGGGAGCCGCTGCGCGTGATCCCGATGCCCATCCCGGGCAGCGCGGAGGCCGCCGGGCCGATGTGCGTGACAAGCCAGGGCGACCTGGTGTGCTGCTACGCCCCGTACCGGACGTTCGACCCGGCGATCGCGGTCGACGCCAATCAGGTCGTTGGCCTGCTGAGCCAGGACGGCGGGCGGACTTGGTCGCACCGGCCGATGCTGCGTTTTCCCGAGGCCGAGGCGAACGGCGCCGAGGCGTGGGTCGTCGAGTTGACCGATGGCCGGCTGCTCGGCACCGGCTGGCATGTCCACCCGGACGGCAACCGATCGAACGCCTACGCGCTGTCATCTGATCGCGGCCGGACGTGGTCGCCGACCGGCTCCACCGGCACCATCGGGCAGTCGACCGGGCTGGCGGCGTTGCCCGGCGGCCGGGCCGCCTTCGTCTACAACCAGCGCAAGCACGGTCCCATCGGCGTGTGGCTGGCTATCGCGCAGCCGTCGTTGGACAGCTTCGGCCTGCTGTTCAATGAACGGATTTGGGCCGCCGAGGTCGCCTCGCGCGACGGCCGCTCGGCGGACTTCTCGGACTGGACCGGATTCGCCTTCGGCGAACCTTCCGCCACCGTGCTCCCCGACGGCGACATCCTGGTCACCCTGTGGTGTCTCCAGCCCTCGGGCCACGGCATCCGCTATGTGCGGGTCCGGGTGACCTAGGAATCTCGCCCCATGAAAGCTCGTTTCCTTCCCATGTCGCTGCTTGTCGCGCTCGCCCAAGGTATCGTAGGGCTCGCGGCCGCGCCGGCCGCCGTTCCCGCCCCGCGGCCGTTCCACCTCGAGGCCCTGGTTGATTTCCCGGACGACACGGTCGCGGCGCCGCGGCCGATCACGGCCGCCGACATTGACACGATGATGGCCCGGCTCGTCTCGCTCGGGGTCAAGCGCGTGACGTGGGCCTACTACGCGGATGCCCGCGGCGGTTACCTCAATCCGTCCGGCTACACCGAGACCAGTCCCTACCAGTCCACCTTCCGCTCCGAGTGGCCGAACTACGACGCCACCTACCGCCAGCTGGGCAACCCGCTCAAGGTCGCCGTCGAGGCCGGGCACCGGCATGGCCTCGAGGTGTTCGCCTACTACAAGCCCTACGAGACCGGCCCCGGAATCATCTTCCCCGCCGGCACTGCCGAGGCCGCGAAATGGGGCTGGCTCGATTGCCTTGGCGGCAAGCTGGCCTGGCTCGACCCGTTTGTCCGCGACCACCCCGAGCTGCGCATCAAGCGCCGCACCGACGACCTGCCGGCCGGAAATGCCACCGCAATCGTGCGGTCAATCCGGCTCACCAAGCACGACGCCGCCCCGACCCGCGTCACCGCCGCCCATCTCCAGATCTGGACCAGCCCCAACAATCACCAGTACCAGCGCAAGGACGTAAAGTTCACGGTCACGGAAAGCGTCGAGCCTTCCCGCCGCGACGTGCACGACCAGAAGGGCACGGTGTTGACAAAGGCCGGCGCGCCCGTGCGCGTGCTCACGCTCTCGGGCCTCGCGCTCGACGACCGGTATATTCTGGTCACAACCGACTTCACCGACGGCCAACCCGATTTCGCCAACTCCGGCCTCGCGCTGGTGACGATGCTCGACGGCGACGGCCACGAGATCCCCGGCACGATTGCCTCGGGCGGCGCCATCTGGGGGGCGAACCTCGTGGACTTCCGCACCAAGGGTCTGGTGTTCGACTACGGCTGGGGCGCTGCGCCGGTGGTGCTCGACGCGCCGAACGACCGCGAGCTCCGGAGCTTGGGCGCCGGCTTGCCGATGGACGCGGCCGAGGCCAACGGGCGCCAGGGCTTCATCGCCTTCACCCGCGGGCGCAACGCCTACCTGCCCGGCGCCCTGTGCGAGACCGAGCCGGCGGTGCGCGACTTCTGGCTCCGCAACGTCGACGACATCCTGGCGACGGGCGTCGACGGGATCGACCTGCGCGACGAGGGGCATAGCACCCACACCGACCATCCGGAGGACTACGGCTACAACGACATCGTGCTCCGCCTGGCGCGCGAGCGCCCGGGCGACCTGCGCGCCAACATCGCGGCGGTGCGCGGCGACGCCTACACGGCGTTCGTGCGGGACTGCCGGCAGCGCGTGAAGCAGGCCGGCAAGACCCTGCGCTACAACCTTCAGATCGACTTCTATCGGCCCACGCCGCCCGCCAGCCGCCTGCTCGCCTATTCAGCCAATCTCGACTTCCAGTGGCGGCGCTGGATCGACGAGGGCCTCATCGATGGCGCGGTGCTGCGCTGCTTCGGCCTGCCGTTCACTGCGTTATGGGACGATGCCATCGCGCAGGAGATGATCGCCCGGTGCCGCGAGCATGGCGTGCCGGTGGTCGTGAACCGGTATGTGACGGTCCCCGGCGAGAAGCTGCCCGCCGAGCTGAAACGCGTCCGCGAGGACGGCCGTTTCGACGGGTTCGTGTTCTACGAGACCGGTGACTATCTCAAGTTCGGCGCCCGCTCGGGCGACTGCACCATCAGCTACCCGCCGGTCGAGGCGGCGGCGCGCCAGCCGTGATACGGCGTCCAATCCCATGAGCACTTCCGTCCTTCCGGCCATCGACGTCCACGCCCACTACGGCACGTACGTTCGCGACGACAACGATCCGCTGGTCGACGATTTCATGAGCGCCGCGGCGGATGCAGTCGTGGCGCGCGCCCGCGCCTGCGGGGTTGCGTGGACCATTGCCTCGCCGCTGGCCGGCCTGCTGCCACGGCTGCGGGCCGATGCGGTGGCCGGGAATGACGCGGCGTTTCGCGAGGTGCCCAAGGTGCCCGGGCTGCTGCAGTATGTGATCGTGAACCCGCTGCAGCCCGCGACCTATGACCAGGCCCGGGAGATGCTGCGCGCCCCGCACTGCGTCGGCATCAAGATCCATCCCGAGGAGCACGGCTACCGCATCGCCGACCACGGCGAGAAGCTCTTCACCTTCTTCGAGGAGGTGCAGGCGCCGGTGATGACCCACAGCGGGTGCCCGAACAGCCTGCCGGCCGACTTCGTGCCGTTCGCCAACCGCCACCCGGGCGCGCGGCTCCTCCTGGCCCACCTGGGCAACGGCGCCGGCGACCGCGGCCGCGCCGACCTGCAGGTCCGCGCGATTCAGGCCTGCCGCCACGGCAATGTCTGGGTCGACACCTCCAGCGCGCGGAGCCTCTTGCCGGGCCTCGTGGAGTGGGCCTGCCGCGAACTCGGGCCCGAGCGGCTCCTGTTCGGCAGCGACACACCGCTTTACCATGTCGCGATGCAGCGCACGCGCATCGAGGCCGCCGAGATTCCGGAGCCGGCCAAGCGGCTCATTCTCCGCGAAAACGCCCTCCGCTTCTTTCGGCTCGACCGACTCCCGGCCGTCGCCGCTGCCTGATTTCCGCCACCCCTTTCGCCATGAAACGCATCCTGCTCGACGCCTTTTTCCACATGATGCCGGGACACCGGCTCAGCCGAAACATCTTCACCGGCGGCTACCGGACCAACTACGGCCGGTACTCGCCCTTTGACGTCTACCATCCGAACGGGGCGTCGATGCTGCACTCGGACCTGCAGGCCGACTATGACGTGAAGCTGCTGAACCAGCCGTTCAGCGAGATGACCCTCGCCGAGGCGGACATCCTCCTGGTGCCGAACCCGGACTACCCGCTCTACGAGGGCACCTCGCCGTACCGGATCGACGCCCACGATGTCGAGGCGCTGATGAACTTCCTCCGCCGCGGCGGCAGCGTGATCCTGATGATCAACTCCTTCCTCTCCCGGAGCGATTTCTGGGAGGAAAACTTCGACTTCGAACGCGTGGCGCCGCTGCTGGCGCGCGTCGGCGTGAAGTGGGACCCGGACTTCATGTCCGACGACAACAACATCCTGCCGGCCAAGAACGCCGCGCTGCGAGTCGGCTACGGCCAGGGTGGCCGCGTGCTCGGCGGTCGTCTCCCGAAGGGCGCAAAGCCGCTGCTCACGTTCGAGGGGCAGCAGTTCGGCTTCGTCGTCAAGGTGGGGCGGGGCCGCCTCGCCGTCGTCGGCGACGCCGGCCTCGTGAGCAACGGGCTGTATCACTTCCCCGGCTTCGACAACGCGACCTTCCTCCAGCGGCTCTTCCGCGAGCTGAGCCCCGCCTGGGGCGATCGCCCCGCCGGCGCGTTTGAGTGCTTCTCCTTCGGTCATGTCAGCTGCGCGACTTCCGAGCACGGCATCACCGAGAAGTTCTTCCGGACGCTGCGGCCCCAGGGCCGGTTCGAGATCGACCACCACTACCGCCACCTCACGCATGAGGAGAAGGCCGTCGTCGTCTCCGCCCGCCGCGTCGGCGCGCTGTTGCCCGTCCCCGTCAAGGCCGTGGCCGGACGGAAGGCCGTCACCGGACGGTTCCAGTTCGTGAACATCTGTCCCGGCCGCCGCACCGCGTCGCTGTCGGTCCGGCTCAATGTCACGGCCCGCCGCTCCGACGTCGGCACCGACTACGTCATCGCCGGCACCGACGTCGCGCACGACGCGAAGTGGGCCGACCTCGGCGCCGAGCCCGAGGTGTTCGACGCGATCGGCCAGCTCGTGCGCGTCACCACCATCGTGCAGATCCACGCCGGCACGCGGCCGGACGGCAGCCTGCGCTACTACACGATGAAGCAGGGCCAGATCCTCTACGCCCGCAACGCCCGCAATCCCCACTACGGCTTCGACATCCTCCTGTGCAGTCGGAATCTCGTGTTTTCCCCGACCGCCGTCCCGGCATGAACCTGACCCTCCGTCCCTTCGCCACGCTCGTCTCCTTCGTCGCGCTGGCCCTCGCCGCCCGCGGGCTCGAGGTCACCGCGACCGACCATCACCGCACCACGCTCTACCACTCGCCCGAGAAGCCCGGCTACACCTGCTGGTCCGGGGCGTGGCTCATGCCCGACGGCGACATGATGGTCGCGTTCACCCAGGCCACCGGCCCGCGCCATGGGCGGCCACCGGCGTCGGCGGAGCTGCTGCGCCAGATGAGCTGGACGCCGGAGTACGACATGACGGGACTCGACCTGCGGAACGTGCACCTGCGCTCGAAGGACGGCGGCCGCACCTGGGTCCAGGTCAGCGCCGATTCGTTTGAATCGCCGATGAACGGGATCTCGGGCGACTGCGAAACCGCGCTGCCTGATGGCACCGTGGTCCGCGGCGTCTGGGGCCAGTATTTGCCCTACAATCCGGAGGCGCCGAAAACGGGCTACCTTCAGCGCAGCACCGATGGCACGCGGACCTGGGGCCCGCCGGAGATCTTCCTCGATCCGAAACGTTACGTCACGTGGCCCAAGCGCCTGCGCGTACTGCGCGACGGGCGCCTGCTGCTGGTCGGCGGGGTGGAGCGGGTGGCGGTCGACGGCCTGGCCCGGATCGGTGATCCGCGCCGTCTCGAGCCGTTGCTGGCGATCTCGTCGGATGGCGGACGCACGTGGAGCGAGCCGATCGACCTGCTCCCGCCCGAGGCGAAGCGGACTCCCTGGGGCGGCGAGGAATACGACGCCGCCGAGCTGCCCAACGGGGACCTGCTCTGTGTCTTCCGCCGCCCGGACCCGGACCATACGCCGCGCCGTGAGGTGCGCTGGCAGGGCGTGCTGCGCAAGCAGGGGACGACCTGGATCCCGGACTGGGTTGCGCCGGCGCCCTTCCCGCACAGCGGTCATCCCGAGCTGCTCGCGACCCGCGAGGGCGTCGTGCTCCATCTCGCGACCACGGGCATTTACTGGACGGCCGACGCGGGTCGGACCTGGCGCGCGCTGGATCTGCCCGGCACCGCCTACTATCCGCGCAGCGTGCAGCTGGCCGACGGCCGCATCCTGGTCGTGGGCCACATCGGCATGGACGATCCGTACGGCAAGGTCGACCAGTCCATCGTGGTCGACAGCTTCCGTCTCGTGGTGCGCTAGGCTCGGTTTGGTTCGACCGAAGGACGCCGCGATCCGCGACGCCCGGCGCACCCATCCTTGCCCCATCGGCGCCTGACTGCCTCCCTTTTCCCGTGAACCCTGCTGCCCCTTCTTCCTCCGGCTCGGCCGCAATCCGCGGATCCCGCGTGGTCCCTGCGCCGCAGATCGTGCCCTATCTCGACGGTCGCCCCGCGGCCCGCTACCGGCTGGACGCCCAAGACCACGGCCGCGTGCTGAGTCATGGCGACGGGCCGGAGCGCTGCGACTTTCTCGGCGCCCGCGACCCGTGGGTGATGGAGCAGGACGGCACTTTCTACCTGCATTACGACGGGGCGGGGCAGCTCGGCTGGCTGGCCTGTCTCGCGACCAGCCGCGATCTCGTGCACTGGGAGAAACGCGGCCCGGCGCTGGCGCTGGGCCAGCCGGGCCAGATGGACTCCGCGTCCGCGAGCTACGGCGTCACGTACCGCGACGGCGACACCTGGCACATGTTCTACCTCGGCACGCCGAACACGTCGCCGCCGCCCGACCGCGTGCCGTGGTTCCCGTACACCACGATGAAGGCCCGCGCCAAGTCGGCCGCCGGTCCATGGGAGAAGCAGCGCGCGGTCACGCCGTTCCGCCCGCAGCCAGGCTCGTACTATTCCGACACCGCAAGCCCCGGCAACGTCGTCCGCCATGGCGACGAGTACATGATGTTCTTCGCCGCGGCCGCGAGCCATCCGATCCGGCGCACGCTCGGCATTGCGCGGACCCGCAGTCTCGACACCGCGTGGACGGTCGATCCGGCGCCGATGCTGCCCGCCGAGGAGCAGGTCGAGAATTCCGCGCTCTACTTTGAGCCGTCGAACGGCACGTGGTTCCTGTTCACGAACCACATCGGCATCGCCCGCTTCGAGGAGATCGGACTCGATCCGAACCACCTGCCGCCCGAGCTGGGCAACCAGGTTGGCGCCGGGACGGTGGAGTACACCGACGCGGTCTGGGTCTATTGGACCAAGGACCTCAACCGCTGGGATCCGGCCAACAAGGCCGTGGTGCTCGACGGCCGGAACTGCGCGTGGAGCCGCGTCTGCATCGGCCTCCCGACCGTGGTGCCGTGCGGCGACCGGCTCGCGCTCCTCTACGATGCGCCGGGCGGCAACAGCCTGAGCCACATGCGGCGCGACGTCGGCCTTGCCTGGCTGCCCCTGCCGCTGGTGCCGCCAGCCTGACGCGGGTCAGACCAGCGATCGCAGGGCTGCGGCCAAGCCGTCGACTTCCTCGGGGGTCGTGAAGATGTTCGGCGTGACCCGCACGCCGTGAACGTCCGCCGCGTCCGAGTCGATGGCCACGGTCCAAATCCGGTGCTGCTCGAGCAGGGTTTTCGCGAGCGCGCCCGGGCTCAGGCGGTCGACGCGCACGTTCGCGATCGCACACGCCCGGGCCGATTGCGCCGGCGTGTTCAGCGTCAGGCCCTTGAGCCCGCGTACCTGCCTGGTCCAGCGTTCCTGCAGTTCGCGCAGCCGCGCTTCCTTCCGGGCGGAACCGATGCGCTGGTGGAAGTCGAGGGCGTCCAGGATCGCGAGCTCGGTGGGCACCGGATGGGTGCCGACGTGATTCAGCTTCCGGATGTCGTCGTCCGCGTAGTTGGTCTCCCCGAAGAGCGGCCAGAGCCCGGCGATCCGGTCGCGCCGCACGTAGAGCAGTCCATGACCTAGCGGCGCGCCCAGCCACTTGTGCAGGCTCGCGCCATAGTAGTCGCAGCCGAGGTCCGGGATCCGGAAATCGAGGTGCGCGAAGGTGTGCGCGCCGTCCACCATCACGGGCACGCCCCGCGCATGGGCCATGTCGCAGATTTTCCGGATCGGCAGGATCTGTCCCGTGATGTTCACGAGATGTGACACCATCAGGAGCCGCGTGCGGGGCCCCAGCGCGCCTTCGTAGAGCCGGACGATTTCGTCGTCGTCCACCGGATGACGGGGCAGAGAAACGACCCGGTTGACGATCCCGTGGCGCCGGGCCTGGACCCGGAACATGTCGAGCATTGACCCGTAGTCCTGCGCGGCCATCACCGCCTCGTCGCCGGCCTTCCAGTCGAAGCCCGCGATTACGGTGTCGAGCGACTCGGTGGTGTTGCGCGTGACGACCAGCTCCTCCGTCGCGCAGCCGGCGAACTCCGCCAGCCGGCGGCGCACCACCAGCCGGTCGTCCTCCATCCGGGTCCGCAGGTAGTACGAGCCGCTGAGATTCTGCGCGCGCATCCGCGCGGCGGTCGCCTCAAGCACCGGCTCGGGCATGATGCAGTAGTAACCGTTCTCGAAGTTGATCCGGTCCGGATCGAGCCGGTACTGGGCGCGGACGCCCGCCCAGAAGTCGCCGGCGGGGGCGGGGGAGGCGGTGGGCTCGGTGGCGGCACGGGCGGTCAGGTGACGGCCGGCCGCGGTGGCGGCGAGACCGGAAACGGCCATCGTCCGGATGAATTCGCGTTTGTTCATGGGAGAGGCCGGCCCGGGTGGGCTAGGGTCGGGCGGCGAGGTAATTCCCGTAGCCGACGACGAGGGTGGAAACAATCAGGATCGCGACGCCGACGGCGATGAGCGCGTGCGTCCGGCGGCTGGTGCCTCGCCATTCCTTCAGCGCGACTCCCCAGATGGTCGAGAAGATGATGATGCTCGCCATGTGAAGGGTCCACGACGAGAAGCCGAACCGCCCCATCTGGGTTTCGCCCATCGTGTAGAAAAAGAACTGGAAGTACCAGGTGACGCCCGCCGCCGTGCACCACAGCACATTGGCCAGCCGCGGCACCGGTTGGCCGTCGGCCGTGCGCGGGGCCACGTACTCGCGGCCGGTCCGGTTGCGGAGACTCAGGACCAGGCACCACACGGCGTTGCTCGTGAAGCCGCCGGCGAGCACCACGACCAGCTTGGGCAGGCCGGTCCACAGCGCCGGCGTGCCCGCGGCCGCCGAGAGGCGGGCGATCGGCGCCGCGGCGTCGAGGGCGAACGCCATGCACGCGCTCGTCACGCCGCAGAACAGGGCCACGAGCAGCCCCCGCCGGAAATTGAACTCGCGCACCGTCTCCTGCTTCGCCGCCGCGGGCAGCTCCCGTTCCTTGTGCAGGCCGGCCAGGGCGGTGACCGTGATGCCGGCGACGCAGATCGAGATGCCGAGCAGCGTCATGCGTCCCGGACCCGTCGCAGCAATGGCGTCGAGCGTGCCCTTGAACGCCGGGGGAATCAGCGTTCCGCAGACCGCGCAGATGCCGAGCGCCACCCCGTAGCCGAGCGACATCCCGAGGTACCGCATCGTCAGGCCGAACGTGAGCCCGCCCAAGCCCCAGACCAGGCCGAAGCCCCAGGCGAGGGCCAGCGTGGACGGCGGCGTCTCGAGCAGCACTCGTCCGAGGTCGCGGGTCAGCAGGAGGCCAAGCACCCAAGGCGCCGCGATCCAGCTGAAGAAGCCGCCAACCAGCCAGTACGTTTCCCACGACCAATGGCGCACGCCGCGGTAGGGCACATAGAAGCTGCCGGCGGCGAGTCCGCCCAGCCAGTGGAAGACGACGCCAAGGAAGGGATTTGGGATCATGGTCGCGCTAGTCGAGGGTCAGCACCGCCACGGCGAACGCGCCGAGCGGCACGTCCGCGCCCGCGAACTCCGCACTGCGCGCCGGGGCCGGGCCGCTCGCCACGTCGACGGATTCAAGGCGGCCGCGGGCGACCGGGTCGTGCAGCCGCACGGTCACGGGATGATTCCGCTTGTTCACCAGAAGCAGCTTGCGGCCGCGGTCGGTCGCGAAGGCCTGCACGAGCGTGTCGGGATACATCGCCTCGTTCCGCGTGGCCACGAGGCGATCGCCGGGCTGAAAGTGATGCCGCAGCAGTTCGAGCACGCGGTACCGCGCGTTGGGCGCGCCGCTGTTCCAGTCGATCATGGTCACGCTGGGGTACTGGGTGGGAAACCCGACCAGCTGGGACATCGACACCACCTCGATGCCGAGCCGCGCGGACTCGGCGAAAATGTAGGCGAACACCGCGCCCGACGCGTGCCAGTACTCCTCCGGGATCGCCGGCGGCGGGAACGTGGCCGGGTCGGCGAATTTCGAGTCGCGGTCTGCGGGCAGGATCGTGCCCACCTCGTTGAGCGCCACCTGGGTTTGCGGCGACCAGCGCCGCCGGATCACGTCGATGTAGCGCGCGGTCGCAATGAAGCGGTCCGCCTGTTCGAAGAAGGTGTGCTGCCAGTGCTCCGCCGTCTGGCTCCGGTCGACCAGCGCGTAGAAATGATACGAGATCATGTCCAGCGGGATGCCCGGCGCATGGTTCGCCGGGTTGAGGAAATACTCGAAGTACTCGGGCGCCTGGCTGGGCAGGGCCAGCGACAGGCCGACGAACTTGAGGGCCGGCGCCACCGGGCGCACCGCCGCGACGATCGCGTCGTACCGCTCGGTGTACTGGCGCGCCGTCATCTTGTGCTCGAGGTCGGGCTCGTTGAACACCTCCCAGTAGGCGAAGCGGTACCGGTGACCCGACTCATGCCGCCGGCCCAGTTCGTCGACAAACCCGCCCGCGAGGTACCAGCCGGCCACCCGCGCATAGTAGCCGGCCAGTTCCTTGAGCCCGCCGGGGCGCAGCTCCGTGCCCTGCGTGTAGGTCCAAGTCACCTGGTCGGGGTCCGCCGGGTAGGCCACGGGTTCCGACGTCTGGAAGAGCCACGCCGGGATCGTGCTGAAGTCCATCATCACCGGCCGGTCGCCGCTTGCGCGCATGAAATCCTCGACGAGCGGATCGAGCAGCGCGAAGTCCCACGAGGTCCGCTCGGCCGTCGGCGGCTCGAGCTCCGCGACCGCCAGGCGCGGGTAGGGCAGCCACGGGACAAACCGTACTGCGTCCGCCCGGAGGTCCGCGATCGCGGTGGCAACCGGGTCGTGCAGCCGGCCTCCGCGACGGAGCAGGGGATTCACGACGACCTGGTAGCTGAGGCTCGTCACGGACGGGCGCAGGACGCGGTCCCAGTCGACGTGCACGGCAGGCGGCGGGCTGGCGCCGCGGGTCGCCGCGACCGCAAGCACCGCGCTGGCGAGGATCCGGAGCAGGCGGGCCTTCACGGCGTACCTAGCAGACGCGGGTGGTTTCCATTCCGAGCAGCGCCCCGAGCTTCTCGAGGCGGTCGGACACGTGGCCGACGCCGATCGCGCAATGGTGCGCCGGGCCGTGGGCGCTCCAGCGGTTCACGAACTCGCGCGCGCCGCAGGCGAAGCGGTACCGGCTGTTGGTGTTGCCGATCTGGAGAATCGGGCCCGGCACGGACTCCGCCTGGGCGTGCAGCAGCGCTAGGCGGCCCTCCGGCGTCTCGTAGACCGAGAGCAGCGTGACGGGCCCGTGTTTCACGGCCATCTCGATCGACACGCCGCGGCCCACCTTGCCGTGGTAGACCTGCAGCGGGCGCACGCGGGTCTTGCCCTGGGCGATGGCGATGTGGCCGGGACCGTCGTGGCCCATCAGGACGATGTCGTCCGTGAAATCCATGGCGTAGTACTCGGTGAAGGAGCCGCCCGCGCCGAGGAGATCCATGATCTTCATCGCCTGGAGATTCTTCACCTCGTACTCGCCCGCGACCGGGACGCCGCGCGCGGTCAGCAGCGAGGTGCCGAGGATGATCGAGGCCATCGTTGCCTCGTTCTCGGCCAGACCGCTGCCCTTGTGGTAGTACGCCAGTCCGCCCAGGCGGTGGATTGCCACGATGCGGTCGAGCGCCACCGAGGTGCGGGCGGCGTCCATCAGGTCCGCCTCCGCGCAGTCCGGCTGGATGTCGAAGGCGGTCCGGAATTCTTTTAGCCGCGCGTTCACCGCCGCCGGCGCCGCCTCGCGTCGCAGCGCGCTGAGCTCCTCGACCTCGATCATCTCGAAGTGCGTGCCGAAGGTCGCGCAGTGCCGCGTCAGGTCGGAGTAGATGTCGAGCATCCCGCCGTAGTACTGGCCCATCAGCCCCAGTCGCTGGCCGTGGAGCTGGGCGGCAACGCGGCCGGCGTCCACCCACGCGTCGACCTCGCGCCAGCACGGGTCGGCGTCCGCCAGCACGCCGGTCACGAGATGGAACCGGATGCCGGCGCGGCGGAAGACGTTCGCGATCTCCGGCACCGGGCACGCCGAGCAGTGGGCCAGCCACTCGCCGGTCATGCGCGTCCGGTCGCCCAGGGCGTTGAACTTCGCGTAGTCGATCGCCTCGCTCGGCGCGACATTGAGGATCAACACCGGGACGCGCGCCCGGCGCACCACGGGCAGCACCGTGGAGGAGAGGGCATAGGTCGTGACGTGGAGGACGATGAGGTCGACGTCCTGCCGGCGGAATTCGCTGCCGGCCGCGAAGGCGCGATCGGCGGTGTCGACGAGGCCGAGGTTGACGAGTTCCACGCCGGGCCGGGCGAGGTGGCGCGCAACCTGGCCCAGGTGGCCCTCGAGACGCTCCTTCAGCCCGGAAAACTGGGGCCAGTAGGCGTCAAGCCCGACACCGAACAGGCCGAGACGGAAAGGGGGTAACATGACCCCCAAAAATAAAACATCTCGGAGAGGTTGGGAATCTGGGTAATGATCTTTGACATACAGTAAATGCTCAATCGCTGGATATTCATGGTCCCGGGTCCCGTGCGTCACGGGCCAGCGGGCGCGCCCGACCGGTGCATACGGGAATTGACAGCGCGGCGGCGCGTCGGGTGTCACGGGTTCCGCGGCATATCTCGTATGGATTTGATCAACGCCGCTATTCCCGCCGGCGCCGCCGTGCGCTACCTTCCTGCACCCCTTTTCCGGCCGTGAGAACCAACTGCCGTCCGCTACCCCTGCGTCCCATCATCCGCCGCCTTGCCGCCCTGGCGGCGGCCCTGATCCTCGGCGTGACTGCCCCCGCGATGGTCTTCCGCCCGGCGCAGGGTGCGATGTGGGATCCCACCATCCTGTGGCACGACGGGCTCTACTACGCGTTCATGATGTACGACACGGAGGGCGACGACGCGTACTGCCTGCTGGCCACCTCGCCCGATGGCGTCCACTGGACGGAGCAGGGCAAGGTCATCAGCGAACACGACCGGCCCGACGGCGCCTCGTTCTTCAAGTGTTTCGTCACCAAGCTGGGGGACCGATTTGTCATGAACCACGGCGTGGGTCGATTCGAGGGCAAGCATCAGCTGCCCCAGGACACGATGCGCTTTTATGAGTCGAAGGACCTGCGGCACTGGACGTACCTCGCCACGACTCATCCCGACCCGCGTTGGTACCTCCGCGACCGGTGGGACCACATGTACATGCTCCCGAAGGAGGAGGGACGGCCCGAAGCCGGACTCTGGGGCTACGTCGTGTCCGTCCCCAAGGAAGGCGTCGACCTGCCGGGCATGATGCAGTCCGCCGACGGGGTCACCTGGGAGGTCCTGCCTCCGGCCCGGACCGAGTGGGGCGACGTTAAGCCCCGCAACCATTTCGAGTACGGCGGCTGCGAGCGGATCGGCGGCAAGTACTACCTGCTTGGCGGGGCGAGCGGCTACAACGGTCACAAGGGCTACGCGACCTACACGCTCATCGGCGATGGTCCCCGCGGCCCGTTCCGCCCGGATGCCGCGGCGTTCCGGCTGTGCGGGAACACCGGCGAATTTCTCACGTGGCTGGCCTCGTGGGTGCGGGCGCGCGACGGACTGCTGGTCGCGAACTACTCGCTGCTGCGGCACGGGCTGCCTGGCCCCTGCCTGCTGCCGCTGCGCCGGCCGGTCATCGACGCGGACGGACACCTGCGGCTTGGCTGGTGGCCGGGCAACGAGGCGATCAAGGGCCGGAGCCTGCCGCTCGCGGCCGGCTCAATCGCGCTCACCGCGGCTGGGCAGGCGGATGGATGGGCGCAGGTCCTGCTCGATTTGCCCAACGACCGGGACCGGGGCCTGGTCCTTGAGGGCCGCATCACCGCGCGCGCCACGGCGTCGGGCGCCGCGCCCGCCGCGGGTGTGATGATCGAGGAGCAGCCGGGAAAGGCGATGGCGCTCCTCCTGAGCGTGGGCCGGGCCGAGAACCGTGAGACCTGGGTCGGGCAGTTGACCACCGGCGCCGACGGGCGGAGGAGTTTCGTTTCTGAGGACGTGTCGGGCAAAGGATGCGCGACAGTGACGGGCCTGGATCCCGACCGCGCGCACACGTTTCGCCTCCTGTGTCACTGGGAGTTGTTCGAGCTGTATGTCGACGACCTGCTCGTGCAGACCTACACGCGCGAGCCGGGCAGCGGTCGAGTCGGCTTCGTGGTGCGCGGGGCGCAGGTCGAGCTCAGCGGGCTGCACGCGTGGGAGATGTCCTACTCGCCGTAAGGCTGGACCGAGGGAAACCGTCTGGCGTGGTGGGGTGAATTCCGCGGTGCTGCGGCGCACCCCAAAAAAAGGAGCCCGGGTGGATCACCCGGGCTCCTTGAAACAACCCTAGCCGTTACCTTACTTGAAACGATATTCGACCGAGAGGCGGACCATGCGGGGATCGCCAATGTCCGCGTCACCCGTGCTCCAGGCGCCGGAGACATACTCCTTGTCGAAGATGTTGTTCACCCGGAGCGTGTAGCTCAGGTTTTGGTTGTAGCGGTAGCCGATGAAGACGTTCGTGATCGAGTAACCGTCGAACGACTGGCCGCCGCGGAAGTAGCGGCCGCCCGAGATGTACGTGCCACCACCGACGTTCCAGTTCTTGAGCGCACCCTCGGTGAAGTTGTAGCGCGTGAAGGCGCCCGCGCTCTGGTTCACCGTGTTGCTGGCGCGCTTGCCGTCGGTGTCGAGCGTCTCGCCCGTCCAGAACACCGTCGTGAGCTGCCAGCTCTTCGTGAGCTGGAACTGCAGGTCGGCCTCATAGCCCGTGTACTTGCGCTCGGGTGAGAGCAGGTAGTAGCCGACGCCGTTCGCATTGCGCAGGCCGGACGGCACGGGAATGTTGCTCAGCGAGAGCCAGTAGTAGTCCACCGTGGCGTTCACCTTGCCGTCGAAGAAGGTGGCCTTCGCGCCAATCTCGTTGCCTTCGCCGAGGCGGTTCGGGAGGCGGTTGCCGTTGATGTCGATGGTGGTCGCGGAAGTCGCCTGGAACATCGTCGCGTAACCATAGTAGAGCGACAGGTCCTTGACGGGCTTGACCACGATGCCGGCGCGCTTGGCGCTGTCCTGCGTGTCGTTCGCCGGGGACTGCGGGTTCGTCGCCTTGATGCGCGAGATGCCGCCGTTCACGATCACGCGGTCGTTGAACATCGAGATCGTCTCCAGGACGTAGTACGTCTGGGTCCGGCCGTCTTCACGAGTGGGAGAGGGCTTGTTCTTGGGCGACGACGGGACGGGGATGTGGCTGAAATCGATCGGATTCGAGAGGCTCGTCGTGATGAACGCCGGCGTGTACGTGAACGTCTCGCCCACGCCCTTGCGGGTGTCGAAGAGGTAGCCGAAGTTCGTCTGGAGATTGACCTGGCCGATCGAGTATTTGCCCAGGTTGTCCGTGCCGTAGACCATCGACTTGAAGTTCTCGTCGTAGTCGAAGTAGTCGAGCGTCAGGGTGTCGTGGGCGAAGTCCCGGGTGCCGACATAGAGATAGTCGATCGACGGACGGTCGCCACGCTCGGTCTGGTAGTACACCCGCGACTGCCAGTTGTCGTTCCACTGGTAGGTCGCGTTCAGGCGGAGGTCGTTGAAGTAGAGGCCGTAGGTGCCCC
The DNA here is from genome assembly GCA_964471615.1 of uncultured Opitutaceae bacterium. Taxonomy (GTDB): domain Bacteria; phylum Verrucomicrobiota; class Verrucomicrobiia; order Opitutales; family Opitutaceae; genus Opi-474. The sequence continues at coordinate 8,019 of CAYYGV010000012.1, read as the reverse complement.
AGTTCGGCGCATAGCGGAAGAACCGGCCCTTGGGCGAGCGGTAGGGCTTCAGGATCGGGCCGCGGTTGTCGATGACGTTGACGGCGTCAAAGGTGCCGAGGTCGAACTGGTGCCAGTCGTACGACGCGCGCACGGTGGCCTTGCCGTTGGTCCACTGCACCGTGGAATTCACGATGCGGCGGTTGTCGCGGTAGGACTCGTTGAAGCCGTCGGACTTCTGGTAGGCTGAAACGATTCGGTAGGAGAAGCCCTTCGCCAGCGGCCCGGTGATGTCGAGGTCCACGCGCTTCCAGCCGTAGTCGCCGATCGAGGCGCCCAGGCTGCCCTGGAACTCGGGGAGGGGCTTCTTGGTGGTCTTGATGACGAGGCCGAAGAGGCTCGGGTTCGAGCCATAGAGGAGCGCCTGCGGGCCCTTGAGGACCTCGTAGGTGTCGATGCCGGCGTTGTCCGCGAAGAAGCTCAGGTCCGGGATGTCGTCGGTCATGGTGAAGCCGACGCGCTGGCCGCGGATCTGCATCTGCTCGCCGCGGACGTACTGGTTCACGCCGCTGGCGACGAACTTCAGCGTGTCCGAGGCGGACTCCGGGACGCCGATGTCGTCAATGAGGTCCCGCGGGATGACGCGGACGTTGGCTGACATGTCGGCCAGGTCCTGGCTGGTCTTCATGCCCGACACGGACTGCTTGGCAAAATAGCCCTGGTCCTTGGAGCTCTTTACCTCAAAGGCCGGCAGTTGCACGGCCTCGCTGTCTTTGTCCTTCTTCGTGGCGGTGTTGTTGGCGATGTCGACGCTCGAGGGCGCCGGAGCGACTTGGGCCCAAACGGCCGTCGTCGCGAGGAGGGCCAACACCAACGCCCGGCGCGCGGGCCGGGACGTACGGGTGAAGCCAGGAGGACTGTCTGTGTTCATGGGCGGGGTGGGATCGGTTGGTTCAGTTTGGTGGGATGGGTATTCAGCCCGGGAGGGATGAATACGAAAGAAATTGCCGCCGCGCGAGCCGTCGCCACCACCCGGCAACGACAGCCGCGCGGCGGCCTACCCGCGCACACACCTGCGCGAAAATGCTGGATCCGCCCCGGGCGTCCTGCCGTTCGCGGACGCGGCCAAGCGGCACATGGCCGCAGCCAAGGATAAGCGGTGCCGGGGTGATCACGCCGCCACGATACCCGAATGCGTCCTTGAATTTGAATCGGAGTAATGATCTTGTTTATATAAAATATGACCAAGGCGGCGCAGAACTACTTTCAGTATTTCCTGCCGACGCGCGAGCAGAAGGTCTGGGGGGTCGACGTCACGGCGAGCGGCTACACGCATGTGCCGCCGGGCGCCGCGTACCCGCTTTCGCGCCACCCGGACGACCATCACTTTGCCTGGGAACGGGGCCGCGTGCTGGAGGCGCTGCAGATCGTCCTGATCGAGGCCGGGCAGGGCACTTTTGAGATGCGCACCGGCGGCGCGCGGATCGTCGAGGCCGGCATGGCCTTTGTCGTGCTGCCCGGGACCTGGCACCGCTACCGGCCGGACCCGGCGACGGGCTGGGACGAGAGCTGGGTCGAGGTGCAGGGTCCGTTGGTCGAGGCCTGGCTGCGCAGCGGCGTCTTCGCCGCCGAGACCGCCGTGCGCGAGGGCGGCTTCCTCGTCGGCCTGGACAAGGCCCTCGACGACCTCCACGGGCTCGCCCGGGGCGGCACGCCCGGCTTCCAGCCCGAGCTGGTGGCCCGCGGCTACGGCGTGGTCGCCGCGTGGGCCATGATGGCCGACCAGCACGCCGCGCCGTCGCGCCTCACCCAGGCCGTGCAGAAGGCGGAGCGGTATTTGACCGAACACTTCGCCGAGCCCGTCAATGTCGAGCGGCTCGCCCGCAGCCTGGGCGTGGCTTACTCGCACTTCCGCCGGGCTTTCCGGCAGCATACGGGATTTGCCCCGTGGCAGTACATCCTGCGCCTCCGCCTCGCCCGCGCCCGCCGTCAGCTGGCCGCCAACGACGACGCCACCCTCGAGGAAATCGCCTCCCGGCTGGGGTTCAGCTCGGGGTTCCATTTCTCGACCACGTTCAAGCAGGCCTTCGGCGTCGCCCCCGACAAGTGGCGCCGCCAGATCCATGCCCTGGGCGAGGCCAAGTCGCCGGCCCGCCCGGCCCGCCGCCCGGCCAAGACGCCGCGCAAGGACTGGGCCCGCGATCTCACCTAGCGGGCCCGCGCAAATCCGCGTCAGATATCATATGCCGCGCCACCGGTCCGCGCTCGCGGCGGGTGCTTGGGGCGCAACCACCACACGTGACGGGCCGGGGCCCGAACGGGGGGACAGGCAGGGGCGGCCGGGACGGGGCGGGGCGGCCGAAACCTTGGGGTCGGCCGGACTATAGCGGGCCGCGCTTCCGGGCGGTATTCAGCCAATGATCTTTGGCATATAGGAAATGATTTTCAGGCCGGCGCAGGGTTGCCATCGGCCCGGCCCGGCGCTCCGCTCGGGACCGAACCGTCACCACCCCCCACCATGACCCGCAAGGCGTTCGTCATGCACCTGCCCCCGGGCCGCGAGGCCGAGTACGCGGCCCGGCACGACCCGATCTGGCCCGAGCTGGCCGCCACGCTCAAGGCCCACGGCGTGAGCAACTACTCAATCTTCCGGGGCCCCGGCGACACCCTGTTCGCCTACGTGGAGATCGAGGACGAGGCGCGCTGGGCGGCCATCGCCCGCACCGACGTCTGTCAGCGCTGGTGGCGGCACATGAGCGACCTCATGCCGTCGAATCCGGACCACAGCCCGGTTTCCACCACGCTGCCCGAGATGTTCCATCTCGACTAGGCGGCGCCGCGCGCGGCCCACTGCCGGAGGCTAGGTCCCGGCCGGCTTGGACGGGGCCGGAGGCGCGGGGAGGCCGGGGTCGGGGGGCACGAAGGCCTCTTCACCGCCGAGCCGCTGCCACTGCACCTGCAGCGCGGCCATCGCCACGAACGACAGGGCGCAGCACGCGCCGCAGAGCATGAACGAATACCGGTAGTCCGCCAGCCACTCGAGCACCCAGCCCACCAGCGGCGGCGCGAAGATCAGCCCGATCATGCCGAAGATCAGGTTGGCGCTTACAAACTGGCCGTACCGGTCGCGCGGCAGCAGCCGCGGCGACATCGCCGACGCCGCGCCCAGGAAGACCGCGATCGCCACCTGGTTCAGGCACCACCACAGCAGCAGCGTCCCGCGGTCCTGCACGAGCCAGTAGCAGCCGAAGTAGGTCGCCGCCACGAGGAGCATGCCGATCGTCGCCACCCGCACCGGATGGAACCGATCCACGAAGAAGCCGACGATGAAGAACACCGGGATCTGCACGATGAAGGTCCAGCCCTTCACCTCGCCGAAGTCCTGGAGCGACAGCCCGAGCGTCGCGGCGTAGCCCGCCCGGCCGGCCTGGGTGCCGAAGAACACGACGTAGTTCAGCGGGACCAGCGAGGCCCACCAGAAGAAGGTCACCGCGAAGAAATTCAGGTAGAACGGCAGGCGGAAGCTCGTGAGCACGTAGTCCTTCACTGCCCCGAGCCGGCCGCCCTCGGCCTTCGGCGGCGGGGGCGGATACTCGCCCTCCTTCACGTTCCAGATGATCACCGTGAACGCCACGGCGATGAGGGCGCCGACCACCACGCACAGCGCGACGGTGTGCGTCTCCGCATAACCCAGCGCCCACCGGTTGAACGCCAGGCTGCCCACCGCCCCGACCGCCCGGTAGATGCCGGTGAACTTACCCATCACCTCCTCGGGAATCACGTCCGCGATCAGGCACGCGAAGACCTGCACGATGTACGCGTTGAAGAGCAGGAACACGACGACGAACACGCTGATCCAGCCGATCGCGCAGCCGTTGGCCGTGACGCCCGGGCCGGCGAACGAAAGCAGGTCCTTCAGCCACAGGCCCGCCGGCTTCGCCATGCCCAGCAGCACCATGCTCAGCACCACCGGCGGCGTGCACCAGAGCAGGAACGGGCGCCGCCGCCCCAGCCGGCCGCGATGCCGGTCGCTTTGCGTCGCCACCACCGGGTACCAGAAAAACGCCACGGCCGACGAGAGCGTGCCGCTTACCAGGCCGATCGTCGCGTCGCTCGCGCCGTGCCAGCGCAGCAGCAGCGGCGTGATCGTCACCATCGACTCGAGCAGCTGGAAGAAGAAGTCGCCCCACAGCATCCAGAACACGACCTGCAGCAGCGCGAAGCGCGTGTAGGTCAGCGTCCCGACGCGGTACACCTTCGGGACGGTGGGCGGCGGCACGGTGGTCATGGCGCGGTCCGCTCAGCCCTGCCGGCGGGTGAGCTCGAGCACCGTCACCAGGCGGTGCGACTTGGCGGCCCGGGACCGGAACGCGAGGCGGTGGATCGGCGTGTAGTTCCAGTTCACGCCGCACGGCTCCATGACGCCGTCCTCGGCCCACGGCGCCGAGACCGTGAGGGTGAGCACGCGGCCGCGAATCTCGCCGCGCGGCCCGGCGGCGGACGCCGCCAGCGGCGTGTGGAGGAAGAAGGTGACCGCCCTCGCCTCGGTCAGCTCGAACTCGTCGGTGATCTCGATCCGTCCGGGAGTCGGGGACTCGATGCGCCGCCGGCAGCGGGTGACGGGCGGCAGCCAGGTCGCGCTGGTGTCGACCTCGGCGCGGACCGCGGTGTCGTCGCCCGTGGCGGTCCAGTCGCACGCGTGCGGGGACGGGTTCTGCTGCACCGCGCCGTCGGGGACCGCGAGGTTGTGCGACGGCTCGCTCTTCATGAACGGGAGATGGGCGGCATCCTCGTACGGCACGGCGCCGCGGTCGATGGCGAAGCCCTCGCCGCCGGCCTCGAGGATGAAGGAGCCCTTGTCGCGGTGGCAGTGGCCCGCGTTGGCCATCGCGCCGACGAGGAAGAGCCGGACGCTCTCGCCGTCGAGCCGCCGGAAGCTCGAGGCCATGCCGGCCTTGGCGAGCTTGGTGAACGCGGGGAGGTTGACCTCGTCGGCGGGACACTGCTCGGGGCCGAAGATCACGGCGAAGCAGCCGTCGAAGGTCCAGTCGCGCTTCACCTTCTTGCCGCGGCGCAGGCAGTCGGCCATCAGGCCGCGCCAGAGGGGGCCGCCGACGCCGTGCGCGAGCGCGCTGATCGCATCGATCGCCACGGCGTCGCCCACCGTGTCCGCGATCGCCAGGTAGGAGCCGGGCTCGCCGGTGGTCGAGAGCAGCGACGCGATGTAGGCGTCCATCGCGCGGACCTTCGCCGGCACGAGGTCCGCCACCGGCCGGCCGCGGAAGCGGGCCAGCGCGATCAGCCCCGGCATCGTCGAGCGGAAGCTGTTCGACCAGTAGCCGACGCCCTCGTGCGTCGAGCCGTCGGCCTGGATGTAGCGGTCGATGATCTCCTGGAGGTCCCGCTCGAACACGTCGATCTCGACCAGCGTGCGCGGCCAGGCCCGGTGCAGCACCAGCAGGCCCAGCAGCCGGCCGAGGCCGACCATGTGGTGCTGGTTGCAGTCCCACATGTACTCGTACTGGAGGAACGCCTCGCGGGCCCGGGGCAGGCCCTTGGTCGCGATCGCGTAACGCACCAGGTGCTCGCCTGCCGGCGTGAACCACGCACCCGCCCAGTCCAGCACCAGCGCGAGACCCGCGCAGACGTGCGACTCGGGGAAGCCGCGCGTGTCCCAGGTCGACCCCGGGAAGCTCTCCATGAAATGCGGCGCCCACGTCTCGGTGTGCGCCAGGCTCACCGCGACCCGCGCGGCGAACCGGAGGCAGGCGGGATCGCGGTCGATCAGGCCGACAAAGGCGCAGACCGGCGCGTCGAGGTGGAAGGACCGGGTGCCGGCGTCGCGCTCGCGGCACTGGATCGACCAGATGTCGCCCGACGGGAGGAATTTCCCGATCTGGCCCTCCGGCGTGCGCGCGTCCGTCATCGCCGACTTCGCCTGCGCCCGGAGTTGGTCCATCAGCGGACGGTACAGCGGCGAGAGCGCCTTGCGCCGCAGGGCCTCCAGCTCCGCGTTGTCGAAATAGAAGCCGAATCGCGGGCGGGCCTCGACCGCCGCGCCCTCGGGCTGCAGCCAGTTCTCCCACTCCGGCGTGAAGGTCTGTGGCTGCCCCAGCATCGCCGCCCGGCGGCGGTCGTGCGCACAGCCGATCCAGTAGAGCCAGACTTCGTCGGCGCCGTCGCGGGACGACGACACCTCGAGTCGCACCTGTTCTAGCTGCCGGCCGCGCACCCGGGCCTCGAACTCGTGGGCCTTGCCCGTGCCCGGCACCGAGCGGAGCAGCGTCCGCTCCACCCCGTCGATCGTGGCGACCAGCGTCAGGTGGACGTGTTTCGGGCAGGCGGCGCGCACGACGAGGCGGTCATAGCCTGCCAGCGGGACGTTCAGTGTTCGGGCGAAACCCAGCAGCGGCGCGGGGCGCTGGCGCGGGCGGCCGACGGGCCGGTTCCAGGCGAGGGTGACCCAGCACCAGAACTGGCTCGCGCTCACCTGGTCGGGGCCGAGCGGACCGAGCGGCGCCGTGCCGGTCGCCGGCGCGGCGTCGCCGCGCGCCGCGCGCAGGGTGTACCGCCGAAGGGGCGACAGGTGTTCGTCCCAGAAGGCCTCTATGATGGCCTCCGCCTCGTTGATTGGCACGGGCGGGCGGGGGAGCGGCTGCATGGTCAGGTGGTTGCCTTGAGCTGGAATCGGACCGTGACGCTGAGGGTACCGCGCTGCCCGGTCTGGCGGAGGGTCAGCCGCGGCTGGGTCTCGGCGTGCGCCCAGCCGTACTGCACGAGGTCGCGCCGGCCCTGCTCGACCGCGGTGCGCCGCGGATCCTGCAGCGGCAGTTGCTCGATCCGGGCCTCGACGCCGTCGGGCAGGGTCAGCTCCGCGATGGCCCGGCGGCCTTCGATGATGACGCGCCGGCCCTCGAGCCGGAGCGGCAGCCGCGTCGTCCAGTGGAATTCCACGCCGCGGCCGCGCACGATTTCCCAGTCGTCGGTGATCGTGAGGGTGTCGGGCGCCGGCGAGTCCCAGGTGCGGTCCCAGCGCGCGTACCAGTCCTCCCAGCCGGCCCGCAGGTCCATGGTCGCATGGAACCGCGTGGCGTCGCCCGTGCCGCGCGGCTTGATGTCGGCGAAGATCGGGTTCTTGGGCTTCGGCCGCACGTCGTCGGCCCACGGCGCGAGCATGTTGTGACGCTGGCAGTGCTTGAGCTGCTCGGTGACCGGGTTGGCGTAGTCCACCACGCCGAAGTCGAACGCGAAGCTGTCGCCCGCGCACTCGAGGACGAAGTTGCCCTTGTCCTCGTGCTGGTGGTCGCCGCCGGCGCAGTTACCCTGGAGGTAGAGCTTCACCAGCTCGGCGCCGAGGCGCCGCACCGAGCACATCATGCCGGTGTCGGGCATCTCGAGGAACGGCGTGAACGCCGGGCCGGTCGCGGGCACCGAGCGCGCCAGGTGGAGCGGCAGGAGGAACGGCGCCGCGCCGGCGCGCTGGAGCTGCTTGCGGTAGATCGTCACCCAGTGCGACTGCGGGAGCAGCCAGGCGAGGAACGCGGCGCCCTCGTTGACCGTGATCACCGCGTCGCCGGAGAGGATCATCTCCTGGCCGTCGTCGGTGGAGTAGAGCATCTCCGCGAGGCGGCCAGTGCGGAGCAGCGCCGGCGCGACGAACTCCCGCGGATCGCGGCCGCGGCCGCGGGCGTACAGCTGCGCGCCGAGGATCGCCTGGCGGGCGGTCCACGTGAAGTACGTCGGGCCCTCGAGGTAGCCGCCGTCGGGCAGCAGCGCGCGGCCGATGTTCTCGGCGAGATTGGCCCAGGCGAGGTCGGTGTGCGGCGCGACGCGGGACTCGGTCGGCGCCGGGTAGTTCTCATGGTGCGCCGGCATCGTCCGCTCGAGGACGAGCAGCCCGTAGATGCGGGCGGGCGAGATCCACGCCATCTGGTTCGTGTAATACATGTACTCCCACCACCACGAGGCCTGGCACATGCCGCCGTGGCCCTCGGAGGCGATGCGGCGGAGGATGAGCTCGCGGCCGAGCGGCGTGAACCA